>JBDGPL010000019.1:0-6701 GCA_042219705.1 Halobacteriales archaeon
CGGCGGCGCTGGAGGCGGAGCCGTCGTAGCGGCCCGGCGGCCGCCGGGCGACGACACCGTTTTGTCGGCCAGGGACCGGTCCTGGATGTATGGCCCACATCCGGGTCCCGCCCGAACGGCGCCCGTTCGTCGGCAAATACGTCGGCCAAGCGGCCATCGGGCTGGGATTGGTCGGAGCGTTCGTGTGGTTCAGCCTCCACGCTACGGACGCCGCCGTGGTCGGCCTCGGGATCGCCCTCGTCGGGGGCGTGGGGACCCTCTCCGTGCTGGTCCTGGTGGTCGAGGCGGTCGTCCGCGACTGGTTCGCGGCCGCCGAGGTCGTCGCGTCGTGACCGGACCCGCCGCGATTCACCCCAGGTCGACCCGGTCGCCGATCTCGACGATCTCGAGCTGCCGGGGGTAGTCCCGGCGGCGGGCGTGGCCGAACAGCGCCGTCGGGTCGGCCGTCAGCCCCTTCCACATGTCCCAGTGGCTCGGCAGGAGCCGGGTGAGCCGGAGCTGGTTCGCCGCCTCGACCGCCTCGGCCTCGTCGGCGTACCACTTGGTGAACGTCGGGGCGCCCGTCTCCTTGTCCGGCAGCATCCCCGTCGAGCCGAAGGCGACGACGCCGAGGTCGACGTCGTACCGCTCGCCGATGTCGAGGAGGGCCTCGCCGGGTTTGGAGTCGCCGGCGTGGAGGAAGGTGCCCGCCTCGTGCTCGACGACGTAGGTCACCGGGTGGACGGCGTCGGGGTCGTGGGCCGGCTCGACGTGGACGTCGAACGCGCCGAGGTCGAGGGTGTCGCCCTCGGCCACCGTGACGAACGCCTCGGCGTCGAGGTCCCACTGCTCGATCCAGCCCGCCTCCTCGGTCGCGGCGACGCTCGCGTCCGGCCCGAAGAACCGGGCGTCCGTGCCCGCCAGGATGGGGGCCTGGGAGGGGCCGTGGACGTGGTCGGTGTGCTCGTGGGTCGCGAGGACGGCGTCGGCCCGGGCGACGTCCCGCGGGTCGAACGGGACCGGGATCATCCGGACCGTCCGGGGCGGGTCGCCGGTGCCGAGGTAGGGGTCGATGAACAGCGTGGTGCCCTCGGCCGCCTTCAGCACGAAGCCGTTACACCCGAGGTACCAGACCGCGACCCCGTCGGGGTCGGCGGCCTCGACGTCGCGGGGCAGCCAGTCGCCCCAGTCGGAGTGGACGGGCATGGTCGTTCCTGCGTCGCCGCCGGGACTAAGCGTTCCGCTCGTCGGGCGTCCGAGCCGAAGCGGGCGGCCCGCCGGCCGACGGCTAGTCGTGACAGCAGCCGCCGGCCTCGCCGCCGAAGTCGACCGCCAGCGGGTCGGAGATGGCCCGGTTGACGTCCTCGAGCCGGTCGACGAGCGCCTCCTGGGCGTCGAGGAAGTCGGCCATCACCGGCAGCTCGTTGAGCGCCGCCTGGGCCTGCTGGACCGCCTCGACGGCCTCCTCGTCGGCCTGGCCGGTCTGCTCGGCCAGCAGGTACTCCTGGCGGGTCTGCTCGAACGCCCGCAGCTTCTCCTGGGCCTCCTCGTCGGCCTCGACGGCCTCCCGGGCGGCCTCGAAGGCCTCGTACTCCGGGAGCTCGGCGATGGCCTCGCCGAGCTCGCGGCCCATGGCCTCGACGTCGGGGCGTTCCTCGCCGGCGGCTTCGGATTCGACGCGCATCGCCGCCGGGTTTGGACCCGCCGGCTTTCAACCTGCCGGTGGGCGCCGGCGTCGCCCGGCGGCCATGGTGACTGGCGTCGGGCTCAGTCGACGTGCCGTTCGACGAAGGCGACCAGTTCTACGAGCTCGGCCTGCCCGACGCCGTGGCCGACGGGGTACGTCTCGAACGTGACGTCGCCGCCGAGCTCGCGGAGCCGGTCGGCGGCCGCCTCCGCCCGGCGGGCCGGGATCAGCCGGTCCTGCGTGCCCGCCCCGACGAACACCGGCGTCCCGTCGAGCCCGTCGGGCTCGCGGTCGGCGTGCTCGGCCGCCAGGTAGCCGTGGAGGCCGGCGACCCAGGCGTAGCGGTCGGGGGCCGCGAGCAGCATCGAGAACGCCATGATGGCGCCCTGGCTGAACCCGAGCAGCCCCAGCCGGTCGACGTCCAGGTCGTAGGCCGCCTCGGCGGCGTCGATGGACTCGGTCGCGAGGTCGAGGCTCCGGCGGAACCCCTCGGGCTCCGGCTGGCTTTGCTGGACGTCGCCGTCCGGGACGTCCAGGGCGTACCAGGTGTAGCCACCCATCAGCGGCTCCGGCGCCCGGAGGCTGACCGCCGCCAGCGCGTCGGGGAGTTGCTCGACGATGGGCAGCAGGTCCCGTTCGTCGGCGCCACGTCCGTGCATCACGACGACCGCGGGCGACGGGCCGGCGGCGTCGGCGTCGGCCGGCCGGTAGGCGTGCTCGAGGGGGAGGTCGGCCATTGGCGAGGCCTGCGCGCGGCGCCGTAAGGAGGCTGTTGATTCCGGCAGCGCTGGGGGCCGGAAACGCCGTCGTTTTACCCGTCGGGCGGGTATCGCGGCCCGATGGCCGAGGAGCGTCCCGCCGGTGACCTCCGGGGGTCCGGGCTCGAGCTTTCCCACGACCGCGAGTGGGACTACGAGCTCGACCGCATCGTCGAGGCGGCGGCCGACCGCGACGCCGAGACCGTCGGGCTGCAGTTCCCCGAGGGGCTCAAGCGCCGCGGCCCGGCGGTCGCCGACGACCTCCGGGCCCGGCTGGCGGACGGGGTCCGGGTGCTCATCTCCGGGCAGCCCTGCTACGGCGCCTGCGACCTCGACACCTACCTCATGAAGCGCACGGACCTCTTCGTCCACTTCGGCCACAGCCCGATGAAGGAGTCCGAGCGGGTGCTCTACGTGCCGCTGTTCTCCAACGTCGACGTCGTCCCCGCGATGGCGGACGCGCTCGACGAGCTCGAGCCGCCCGAGTCGGCGCCGGACGTCGGCCTCGTCACCACCGCCCAGCACCTGAACCGGTTCGACGAGATGCGGTCGTTCCTCGAAGAACGGGGGTACGACGTCCACACCCGCCGCGGGGACGAGCGGCTCACCCACGAGGGCCAGGTCCTGGGGTGTAACTACGCCTCGGCGGACGTCGACGCCGACCAGGTGCTCTACGTCGGCGGCGGGAAGTTCCACCCGCTCGGCCTCGCGATGGAACACCCCGAAAAGCGCGTCGTCATCGCCGACCCGGTCAACGCGACCGTCTCGGTCGCCGACCCCGAGCAGTTCCTGAAGCAGCGCTACGCGGCCGTCCACCGGGCGATGGACGCCGAGACCTGGGGCGTCGTCTTCTGTACGAAGATCGGCCAGGGCCGGTGGGACGTCGCCGAGGACATCGTCGCCGACAACGACGACGCCTACCTCATCACGATGGACGAGGTCACGCCCGACCGGCTGCTGAACTTCGACGTCGACGCGTTCGTCAACACGGGGTGTCCGCGGGTCACGACCGACGACGGCCCGCAGTTCAAGCGGCCGATGCTCACGCCCGGCGAGTACCGCATCGCGGTCGGCGAGGAACCCCTCGACTCGCTCTCCTTCGACACGTTCCACGGCACCTGGTAGCCAGGCCGGACCGGGTGCGTTCGAGCGTCGGTGGCCGTCGCACCTACCGGCCGAGGGTGCGTCAGGGAGATATTATCCTAACGCATTTTTACAAAGATTTATATGAGCATGGGGTATTGTCCCGGCCATGAGCGCGGCCACGAACCCGGCGCCGACGGTGCCCGGGTGTCGCCCGACCGACGGCACCCCGGTCAGGCTCGATACGTCCGCCATCGAATCGACCGCCGTCGCCGACCTCCGGCGGCTCAAGCGCCGGCTCGACGACGCCGGCTGTGTCCCGGCGGTCCTCGTCGTCGAGGCCGGCTTCGACGCCGACGACAGCCTAGCCACGCAGGCGGCCGCGGACCGCGTCCGGGAGTACCTCCGGGCCGCCGACTACCTCGGCGTCGGGACGGTGCGCCTGGTCGTCGACGAGGCCGGCGCCGAACGGATCCGACAGACCGTCGACGCCCTCGAGGAGCGCGCCGAGCGCGACGGCCTCGCCCTCGAGGTCGTCGAGCCGGACGCAGACCTATAGGGCCCGGGGCCGAGCGGCCGGCCATGGCGAGCCGGCGGTCGCTCGAGCGGCGCCTCGCCGACCTCGAGGCCTTCGAGGCGCCGCGGGTCGAGCTCGAGCAGTACGCGACGCCCGCCCACCTGGCGGCCAGCCTCGTCCACCGGGCCGACCTCGCGGGCGACCTCCGCCGGCCGGTGGTCGACCTCGGGGCGGGCACCGGGATCCTCGGCCTCGGCGCCGCGCTCCGCGGGGCGCCACGCGTCGTCGCCGTCGAGCGCGACCGGGCGGCCGTCGCCGTCGGTCGGCGGAACGAGCGGCGGCTCGCCCCGCCGGTCGGCGTGGACTGGGTGCTCGCGGACGCCACCCGGCCGCCGCTCGCCCGCGACGGGCGCACCGTGCTCATGAACCCGCCGTTCGGCGCCCAGCGCGGCCGGGAACACGCCGACCGGTCGTTCCTCGCGGCGGCCGCCGACCTCGCTGCGGTCTCCTATTCCGTGCACAACGCCGGCAGCCGGGCCTTCGTCGAGGCCTTCGCCGCGGACCACGGCGGCACGGTCACGCACGCCTTCGAGGCCCCGCTCGAGCTCGACCGGCAGTATCACTTCCACGAGCGCGACCGGGCCGAGCGGACCGCCGAGGTCTTCCGCATCGAGTGGGCCTGACGCCGGCCTCCCGACGCCGCCGTCACCGACGGCCGCGGTAGGTCTCCTGGCTGGCGATCCGAACCCGCGTCCCGTCGACCGCGGCCACGAGGCGGTCGCCCTGCCGCTCGAACGTGATGCCGGCGGCCGCGACGGTCTCGTTCACGGCCGGCATCGGGACGTGGGCCAGGGTCGAACCGTTCCGCCGGACCTCGATGAAGTAGCCGCTGGCCTCGGGCTCGACCGCGATGCGCCGGCCGGCGAGGACGGGGTCGGCCGTCCGGCCGGGCGACGTGAACGCCAGCCGTCGGGGACCGTCGCCGCGCCGGAGGAACACCCGATACGCCGTGCCGTTCCCGGCGACGTCCCAGCCGTCCCGGGCGGCGACGACGAGCTTCCGCCAGCCTGGACCGCCGAGGACGACCCCCTCCCGGCCCGCGAAGTCCAGCCGTCCCGTCGAGACGGCCTGCGTCCAGAGGTGGCGCTCTCCGCTGACGACGATGACGCCGCTGGTCCGCACCCGCGTGGTCTCGCCGAGCACGGTGAGGTTGACCACGCTGGTCAGCTGGTTGGTGACGTTCTCGGCGTACACGACCGTGTAGTCGCGGACCTGGATGGCGGGACCGTCCCCGGGCGCCGAGTCGTCGGCCACCGTCGAGAGGTTGAGCGGCACCGCCGCCATGCCGACCACGAGCACCGGGAAGACCAGTAGCAGCAGGCCGAGGTGGCGCGCCGGAACGTCAAGCTCGGGAAGCGACCAGTCGGCGTGGGTCGCGAGCACGCCGACCGTGACCAGGAGCGCGAGCGCGAACACCAGGACGACGCCGAGCCCTCGGTAGAGGACGAACCGCCCGCTGCCGCGGTACCACCAGAGAGCCCAGAGCGAGAGCGAGGTGGACACGAGCAGCGTGCCGGCCCACAGCCGGCTCGCCCGATGCGCCCGACGGTCGAGGACGGCCGCGCCGACCGTGATGCCGAGGAACAGCCCCAGGAGGTGGCCCTGGACGGCGATGCCGACCCACCAGGGCGCGCCGAACGAGGGCTCCGCTTGCGCCTCGGTGACCGGCGAGCGGAGCGCCCGGTAGACGACGCCGACGACGTCCTGGACGGTCAGCGCCACGACCGCGCCGATGGGGTACCGGACCAGGGCGAGCCCCGCGAGCGCGAAGACGACCCCCGAGAAGCCGATGACCGGCCCCCAGGAGACGTCAGCAGGCCGATCCCGACGACCCCGGCGGGGAACAGCACGAACGCCCGGACGTAGGGGTTCGACCGCCAGCCCGCGAACGACTGGGCCCCGCGCCCGGTTGGGAAGTGGCCCCAGGCGTACTCGGCGAGGGTCCCGAGCACGACCGTCCCGAGGAGGTTCCCCGTGAGGTGGCCGACGCCGTTGTGGGCGAACGGGGCCACGACCATTCCCAACGGGTAGAGGTAGGACCACGACCGGTACGGGATGACCAGCGGCGCCCGCCAGTGGTGCAGCCCGCCCTGGACGAACAGGTAGACGGCCAGGACGAACAGCCCGGTCGTCAGGGTGCCCCACGGCACCCCGAGCAGCAGTCGGGACCGGCGGGCCGGCCCCCAGTCATGTCGGCGGTCGAGCCACCGGACGACGGCCAGGGACCCCACCACCGCGAGCCCGACCGCGAGCTCGGTGGCGGGCAGCCAGGCGGGGACCCCGACCATGGGCCCGCCAGGCGCGGCGGTCTCTTATGGGTTGTTCACCGGGCGAGACGAAACGTTGAAACTCGCGAGGGAGGTACCTGGGCCATGGAACTGCGGGTCATCGAGAAGACCGACGCCGAGCTCGTCATCGAGATCGGCGGCGAGGACCACACCTTCATGAACGTCCTGAAGGGCGCCCTGCTCGAGACCGACGGCGTCAACGCCGCGACCTACGACATGAATCCCGAGCAGTCCGGCGGCCAGACCGACCCCATCCTGACCGTCAAGACCGGCGGCCGGGACCCCCTCGAGGCGCTCGAGGACGCCGCCAGCAACATCAAGGAGACGTC
>JBDGPL010000190.1:0-9641 GCA_042219705.1 Halobacteriales archaeon
GGCACCGACGTCGGCCACGTCCACCTCGAGGTCACGGACCTCCCCCGGGCCGAGGCGTTCTACCGCGACGCCCTGGGCCTGCGGCTGCGAGACCGCTACGGCGCCTCGGCGACGTTCCTCGCCGCGGGCGACTACCACCACCACGTCGGGCTGAACGCCTGGAACGGCCGGTCGGCGCCGGCGGGCGAGCACCGCGGGCTGGCCTGGTGGGAGCTGGTGGTCCCCGGCGAGGCCCTGGATGCCGCCGTCGAGCGGCTCAAAGCCGCGGGCCACGGCGTCCGTGACGGCCCCGATGGCCGGCGCGTCACCGACCCGGACGGCATCGAACTCCGGCTGGTCGCCGAAACGTGACGAGCCGGCGGGAACCGGCTACGCTACCGCCGGGTCGTAGCTCACGAGCACGGCCCGTCGGGTGAAATCGTAAATCGACAGCCACTCCGTCCCCCGGACGTAGTCCTCGACGCAGAGCGGAACGCGGGGGTGACCGTCGTAGTGCAATTTCACGACCCGGTCCCCGACCTCGACCAGGTCGATGGGCCCCATCGCTGCGAACTCCCGGAGAGTCCGTTCGAACGGCGGCTGGAACATATCGCTCAGAGGTGACGTCTGCGGGCCGTTGAAGGGCACACCAGTTTCCCGGAAAGTGAGAAGCGGCCACCGGCCGGGCGGCGTATCCGTCGATCACGCCCGGGACGGCTCGGTGCCCGGCCATCGAGAACGTCCTCGCGACGGCGCGACGGCAGGTCGAGGGACGTGAGGAAGACGCCGGTGTGGCGCCGCAATCAGCGGCGTCCCGACGGCGTCCGTGAGCTGCGGACCGGCCGGATACGGTGGGGCGTCCGTCAAGACGGAGGGGATCTCGCCGGGGCGAGTTCCACGGGACGGACACCCGAGGGTAACACGGCCGATTCGACGCGCTTTTGCGGGGGCCGGCGAAATCCCGCCGGCATGGAGCTCGACCACGAGACCGTCACGGAGATCGCCGTGTCGGTCGGCGGCGTGGCGCTGTTCATCGCCGCCCTCGTGGTCGTCGGGCTGACCTACAACGACGACGGCTTCTCCAGCACGGGCGGGCTGGTCCTGGTCGGCCTGGTCGTCGCCTTCATCCTCGGCTTTACGGCCATCGGCTGGTGGCTCTCGGGCCGCCAGGCATGACCCCGGTCGACGCCGCGCCCGGGGACGGTCAGGCGTCGGCTTCGAGCGCCGCCGGGTCGGCGCCGTCCAGGCGTCGCTGGTAGTAGTCGAGCGGGTGGCCGATGCGGGCGCACAGCGCGTCGCGGTTCACGCAGTCGCCGTAGGCGACCATCGTCGCACAGGACGGGGGCGGGTACTCGGTCCCCGACTCGCCGGCGACGTGGTCGACCAGGGCGGCCGCCGCCTCGGTATCGCCCGCCGGGCCGGCCGCCAGCCGGTCGGCGACGACCGACGCCGGCATCCCGACCGCGGCGAGGAACGACGCCAGCGCGAACCGGGAGTGGGCGGCCAGCTCGCCCTCGCCGGCGGCCCGCTCGAGGAGCGCCTCGACGCACGGCGGGAACGCCTCGGGCTCGACCACGTCGAACGCCCACCCCGCGCCGTGGTCGGCGAGCTGCGCGCGGAGTTCGGCGACCCGGGGCTCGAGTGCCTCGGCGACCGCGCCGGGGACCGACAGCGGCAGCCCCTCGGCGACCCGTTCCCGCACCGCCTCCCGGAGCAGTTCGTGGCACTCGGCCTCGCTGACGGGCACGACGCCGTCGGCCAGCTCCCGGGCGACCAGCCGCCACCGGTCGCCGTCGAGCTCGCCGGCGAGCGAGAGGTAGGTCGCGACGTCGACGGCGTACCCGCCGTCGTCGGGCTCGACGGCGTCGGCCAGGCCGAACTCGTCGAGGAGCGCCTCGACGGTGAGCGGCTCGCGGTCGACGCTCTTGAGCGAGGCCTGCTCGCGGTCGGCCCGGAGGCGGCGGATGGCCGTCTCGGCCTCCGCGTGGGCGTACCGACGGGTCAGGCCGGGGTCGTCCACTAGCGAGACCAGCACCCGCGCGACCGGATAGGAGAGGAGCTCGACCCGCGCGGAGCGGTGGGAGGCGCCGACAGTGCCCGACTCGATGGCGGCCTCGATTCGGCCCATGGCGCGCTCGACGACCCGGCCCTCGCCGTCGACGACGAGGCTCGGGAGGTCGACGTCGTCGGCCTCGACGGCCGCCCGGGCGGCCGAGAGGAACGGATACCGCGCGAGCCGCGCGTCCATCGGCCCCACGTTGGGTCGCCGGCCGATAAATCGACCGGTGGTTTCGGCCCCGCCGGGCCGTCCGCACGGCCGAGTGGCCGACGCCTCGTCCTCATCCGGCCATTCGGGGGTCGACGAGCCGAGGACCTCTCCTGATTGGAGGCGGTGTGGTCGCTAAACAGCGGATTCCCCGACGCCGCCACCGCGGGCGGTGAACAGGGATAATCCGGCGGTGCCGCCTACCGCCTTCAAATCGACTCTCCCGGCGCGCGCCTCCGACGCGGAAGCACGATGCTCGGGTCTGGGCTCGCCGGGGCCGCGGGCTGGGCCGGATGGCAGGCCGACGGCCCCGGCACCACCCGACCGGGGGCTCGACGCGTTGATCGCCGCGTTCGGGGGCGGCTTCCTCGGACACTGGCGGCCGCTGGCGGCCTTCGCCGAGACGCCCCAGGACGAGGCCACCTTCGAAGGCCAGGTCCGCCCCGGTCGACACCGGGAGTTCATCGAGGGAACGACGGCCGCCGTCGGGCGGTACTCCGTCATCGAGCCCGCGGAGGCGGTCGACCTCGACGCGGTCCAGGACCACGTCAGCGACCGCCGGGACGAGGGCGGCCAGTTCGCCGAACGGAACGACGTCACCTATCGGCAGGTGGGGCGGTTGGCCGTCGTCGAAGGGGCTGTACGCGCCCCGTTAGTGCGTTTCCCGGCGTCGCTGCCCGGCGGCCGACCCCACCAGCTAAGGCCGCCTCCGCCCTACGGGCCGGCGTGGCGGCGTTCGCGTACCCGTGTCCGGACTGCCGGTCGACGAGCAACCTCCACGACCCCAGCTGCCGGTTCGACGGGGCCGACCGGGCCGACATCGAGAAGGCCTACGTCGACGTCATCGCGACGCTGGCCGCCGAGGCCCGTACCGAGTCCGAGCTCCAGCGGGCGGTCCACGGCCGGTGGAGCGCGCGGCACGCCGGCGCGCTGGAGCAGCTCCGGCGTGAGCACCGCGTCCACCAGCACGACGACGGCGTCCTCGAGCTGCTGACGCCGGGCGAGCGCAAGGAGCGGGTCTCCGAGCCCGCCGCCGAGCCCATGCGGACCATCTACCAGGAGGGGAGCGTCCCGGGGTGTCACGACAACGCCCTGTTCAGTCTGATATCCTGGTACGAGATGGTGGGCTTCTCCTGGGAGGAGACCCGCGAGAAGGTCCTCGAGTGGCTCCACGACAGCGGCACGTGGGCCCGGGGCGGCTTCGAGGAGTCCACGCCCGAGGAGCTCGTCGACAGCAAGCGCCACGTCTACGAGGAGGGCTACGGCTGGAAGGAGAAGGCCCAGGCCGCCAAGCGGGTCATCGACCGGACGGCGTAGCGGCGAGTCGAAACCGCTAACTCCGATGCGGCCTCGGCGGGGAATCCGTGCCGACCGACATTCGCTTCGTCGCGCTGGGCGCCGTCTTCCGGGACGACGAGCTGCTCGTCTACGAGAGCGAGGACCCCGAGACCGGCGAGCCGTTCTACCGGCTCCTCGGGGGTGGCGTCGAGTTCGGCGAGCACAGCCGCGAAGCCGTCGTTCGGGAGTTCGACGAGGAGCTCGGCGTCGAGCTCGCCGATCCCGAGCTCGTGAGCACGTTCGAGCGGGTGTTCGAGTTCGCCGGCGAGATCAGCCACGAGGTCTGGCGGGTCTACGAGGGCCACATCGTCGAGGACTGGCCCTACGAGCGCGACGCGTTCGGCTTCTACGAGCCCGAGCTCGACCTCGAGATGCTGGCCCGCTGGCTGCCGGTCGAGCGGCTCCGAGACGAGGAGACGACGTTCTACTCGCCGGCGGTGCTGGACGCGCTGAGGGCGTAAGCGGGGCCGCGAACGGTGCCGCCGCGGGAGGGGGCCCGCCGGGCGGCGACGGCTAGTCGCTCTGGATGCGCGGCGCCAGCAGGTACGTCACGTGGCCCTGGCCCTCGGCGATCTCGAAGGCCATCTCGACCGGGAGCTCCTCGCCGAGGTTGACCGTCACCTCGCCGTCCTTCGGGATGGCCTTGTTCATGTCCTTGAGGTAGTCGAGGCTGAACAGCGAGCGGGCCTGGCCGGGCTCGAGGTCGATGAGGTCCGCCCGGGCGAGCTCGAAGTGGACGTCGTCGGTGTCCCCCTCGGCGTCGACGTAGAACGTCTCCTCGTCGGCGTCGACGCCCAGCGCGATGTGGTCGGAGACCATGTCGGCGGCCTTGACGGCCCGGTCGATGTTCGAGCCCTCCAGCACGATGCGGGCCGGGAGGTCGAGGTCGGGCAGGTCGGGCTCCTGCCGGATGGAGTCGGGGTCGATGAGCGCGAGCGTGTACTCGAGCCCGTCGGTGTTGATGTGGAGTTTGCGGGTCTCCTCGTCGAGCTCGAGCTGGACGAGCTGGCCGGCGTTGGCCATCTTCGCGATGTCCTCGAGCCGGGAGAGGTTGACGCCGATGAGCCCGCCGTCGGCCTGATAGGATTCGAACGCCTCGGCCGCGAGCTCCAGGTCGACCATGCCGACGTTGGCCGGGTCGACGGCCCGGATGGCCAGCCCGTCCTCGTTGAGGTGGATCTTGCACTCGTCGACCAGGACGCTCACGGAGTCCAGCGCCTCCTGGAGCGTCTCGGCGTCCACGATGGCCTTGAACATGCTACGCCTCGATTGGCCCACACCTCATAAAAAGGTCACCTGTTCCCCCGGTCGGCCGGGGGACCGTTCCGACGCCCATCCCCGTTGCCGACCGGGCCGCCATGGCGAAGCGCGTTTACGGGTCCGCGGCGTACCCCGGTCAACCGGATGTCGGGCAAGGACCACTACTACAACAAGGCCAAGCAGGAGGGCTACCGCTCCCGCGCGGCCTACAAGCTCAAGCAGCTCGACGGGGCGGCAGAACTGGTCTCGCCCGGCGACACCGTCGTCGACCTCGGGGCCGCGCCGGGCGGCTGGCTGCAGGTGGCCGCGGAGCTGGCGGGTCCCGACGGCCGCGTGCTGGGCGTCGACCGACAGCGCATCGACCCCGTGGCGGCCGCGGACGGGGCGCCGGTCGAGACCCTCCGCGCCGACCTCACCGAGGCCGAGGCCCGCGAGGCCATCCGCGAGCGGGTCGGCGCCGCCGACGCCGTGCTCTCCGACATGGCCCCGAACGTCTCGGGGGAGTACGAGCTCGATCACGCCCGCTCGGTTCACCTCGCCCGGCAGGCGATGGCCGTCGGCCTCGACGTGCTGGCCGCCGGCGGCGACCTCGCGGTCAAGGTCTTCCAGGGCCCCGACCTCGCGGACCTCCGGGCCGACCTCGAGGCCGACTTCGACCACGTCCGCGCAGTCGAGCCCGACGCCTCCCGGGCGTCGTCCTCGGAGGTCTACCTCGTCGCGAAGGGCCGGCTGACCGCGCCGGTCCGGGCGGGCGATGAGCTCGAGGTGGCCATCGAGGACGAGGGGGCGGAAGGCGACGGCGTCGCGCGGATCGATGGCTTCACCCTGTTCGTCCCCGGCGCCGAGCCCGGCGAGACGGTATCCGTGGTCGTCACCGACGTCAAGCCGCGGTTCGGGTTTGCCGAGCTCGTCGAGGCGTGACGTCCGCTGTCGGCACGGCTCAGATGGTCCGCGCCCGGGTCCGCGTCGACGGGTCGATGTCGCGGACGTAGCCGACGACGAGGTAGACGAACGGCGTGTCCAGGAGCGCGAGCCCGAGCTTGAGGAGGTACTGGCCGACGACGAGCGCCACGAGCACCCCGAGCGGTACCGGGTCGCCAAAGCCGAGCAGCCGGGGGGCGGCGTAGAACGCCAGCCCGACGAAGACGAGCGTGTCCACGAGCTGGCTCGTGGCCGTCGAGGCGATGTTCCGCAGCCAGAGGTGCGCCCCGCGGGTGTACGCGCCGATGGCGGTGAAGGCGATCACGTCGAGGTTCTGGCTGACGAGGTAGGCGACGAGGCTCCCCGCGACGACGTTGGTGCTCGCGCCGAGGACGGACGCGAAGGCGGCCGGGTCGACGCTGCTCGGGGCGGCCGGGGCCAGAATGGTCGACCAAACCAGCCCCAGCAGCACGAAGTTCATGACGAAGCCGACGTTGACCATGATCTGGGCGGACCGGCGGCCGTAGAGTTCGGCGTAGCAGTCGGAGGTGAAGAACATGACCGCGATGGCCAGCGACGCCCCAGGCATCACGAGCGCGTCCCCGGCGACCGGCACGGCGACGGGGACCTCGAAGGAAAGCAGCTTGGTGGCCGTGAGCTGGGCCGTGACCAGCGCGGTCATGAACAGCCCGACCAGCGCGACCTGCGGCCCCTCACGCACGGGGACCCCTCCGGGTGGGCGCGGGACCGCGCCTCGGTGGCATGCCGCCGCCAAGAGCCCGACCCGACTTAAGGCATGCCGTTCGACCGGGTGCCGACGCCGAGGGTGTCATTCGATACCGTGCGAATAAAACCCCCTTATACACTCCCGACACCTCTAGGACGTCCATAGCAAATCGTTAAGGTCTGGCGCCGCTCCCGGCCAGTGTGATGCGGCTGAACCAGCTCCCCACCGTGCTCGACGACCTGTCGTATCCGCTGTCCGCCGACGAGCTCGCGGCGGCGCTCGACGGGCGGACGCTCGTCCACCCGGCGGGCGAGGAGCCGGTATCGGCCGTCGTCGAGCGGTGCGGGTCCGACGCGATGGAGTCGGCGGAGGACGCCTGGCTGTCGGTGGCGGCCCACGTCGACGAGGACGCCGTCGGCCGGAAGTTCTATAGCGACCGCGACCCGCCCTGCGGCCCCAACGAGTTCGACGCCGTCTCGTTCTGAGTCGATCCCCCCGTCGGGTGGCTCCCGACGGACGGTCGTCCGAGGGCGACCGCGGGACGCCCGGAGGGATATGCCTACCCGGCGTTTCGGGGGACCCAAGGAGGAACCACCTGGTCGACCCCGTGCGTATCACCAACACCTCCACGCGACGGACCGAATCAAAGTCCCGGAGCCGGTAGGTCAACTCGCGCACCTGTTTACCCCCGCGACAGCCACGGTCCGGTTGGCCACTCCCTCGTCGGCCCAAACCCGGTCGAACTCCTCGACGCCCGCGTCGGGACGTGAAGCTCGTTCGTCCGTCGCCCCGGTCGGCCCCACCGGACTGAAGCCCGCGGTAGCACGGTCGCCCGGCCCGGGATTAACCACGCCTACGGGCCTGATCGGCAGACCGGACCGGAACGATGCGCCACGGCAGGGACCTGGGGCTGCTCGCCGGCCCGATGGCCCATCGGGCAGTCCACGGCGTGGAACCGGGCCACGGCTGGCCGGTCGCCGCCACCTACGCCCTCGACCGGGCGAACCAGTGGCTGTACGGCTTCATGGCGGTCTCATCATCGGCATCGGCCACCTCGTCAGCAGCATCGCCTCGGTCCTGGCGTCCTGCTCCGCAAAGCAGTCCGTGGAACTGACGCAGGTCAACGAACCGGTATAGCTGGCGGGTGACGATACCCCGGGCGGGCCGGTCACCGTGGTCGCCGGGCTCCTGCTCCTCGCGCTCGGCCTCCGCGAGTACCGGCACGGCCAGGTCCACGGCCGGTCCGACGACAAACAAGGGGATTCCGTGTCGGACACGCTCACGACGGCGAGCAGGTACCCGATGACGAGCATACTGTGTCCACGGCAAACACGACGACGGGTACCCGACCCGCCTGCGGAGCGCCCTCCCGTCCCTGGGTGGCCACACCCATTCACCCGCGGACGTCGACGAGACGGCGACCCGTGGGCTGCTCGGCATCGCCGGGTTCGCGTTCCTGCTGGGCTTCGCCCCCGAGGAGGAGTTCGAGATCATCGCGCTCTGTGCCGGGTCGACGGCCTGCCTCGAACTGATGACCGCGTACGCCATCACCGACATCGTCGGGATCGTCGGGCTGACGATGCTGCTCATCGTGGGCTACGACCGGTTCGAAGCGCGAATCGAGCGGTACACCCCGTACCTGCCGGCGTTCTCCGCGGCTGTCCTCGTGGTCGTGGGCGGCGGGTTCATCACGGGCACGTTCTGACGGGTCCCTGGGGTGTGAGCCGACCGACGGTCGGCATCGAGCCCCCGCGGCGCCTACTCCGTGGCGGCCTGCAGCTCCCGGAGCAGACCGACGATACCCGCGACCGCGAGCAGGAGTACGACGAGATTGAACGCCGCCTGGAACAGCGGCCGGAAGTCCGGCGCCACGAACCGGGCGATAGCGGCCGAGGCGCCGGTGTAGACCCGGAACATGGCCACCACGGCCAGCAGCGCCAGCAGCGCCACCGCCGTCCACATGAGGTAGCGCCGGGCGGCATCGGGGTCGTCCAGGAAACGGGTCGAGCCGTCGGTCTCGGCCGCCGCGCTCGCGGCGGCCGGGTCGCCGTCATCGGTCATGGTCTCGGGGGAATCGCTCATGTGTTGACCCGCCGGGCGAGGAGCGCCGTCGCCAGCACCGCCAGTACCGCCAGTAGGGCAGTAAAGCCCGGCTGGTTCGCCGCCGCGGTCGCCGCGCCGGCCGGCGTTCTCGGCACGGGTTCGCGCTCCTCCTCGAACTCGCTGACCTCGAGCTCGACCTCCCGGCGGGTCTGGTTGACCGAGATGGTTTCGGTGGGGTCGAGGTTCGCCGCCGATCGGGCCGTGCCGACGATGACGCCGTCGGCCCAGAGCTGGGCGTCGAGGTAGTAGTTGTAGCCGTCGGGCACCGTGAGCTCCGCCGTCGGGGTGGCCGTCCGGCCGGCCTCGATCCGCCCGACGGTCACCTCGGCCGAGTCGGCGACGATGCCCGACTCCGCCTGGCGGGCCTTGAGGACGAGCCGGAGCCCGCCGGCCGCGTCGTCACCGGTGTTCGTGAGATAGGTCGTGACCGCGAGTGTCGCCGTCTCGTCGCCCGCCTCGGCGATACGGTACTCGATGGCCGGCTGGTCGGTGGCACGGAACCGGTGGAAGTCCACTGGGGAGTCGGCGTAGGGCGGCTCGAGCGCCTCGACGCCCTCGACGCGTCGGCTCGCCGAGGCCAGCCTGCGGCCCTCGTGGTAGACGACGGCCTCGATGCGGTAGCCGCCCTCCCGGGCCACCCGGAGGGTGCCGTTGACGGTCACCTCCCGGTCGTCCTCGATGGGCTCGACCGGCACCGTCGTCGCCGTCTCGAGCAGGCCCGACTGGAGGTCAACCGCCCGGAGCTCGACGGTCACGTTCTCCGCGGCCGGACCCGCGTGGACCAGCCGGGTCCGGACGACCAGCTCGACGCTCTGGCCGGACACCTGGCCAGGCGCGATGGCGACGTCGCGGACGAACAGCTTGCCGGGGCCGTCCTGGCCGCGCTCGGGCGGGGCCACCGCGCCGGCGACGGCGACCGCCGCGACGACGGCGAGCACGAGGACGGCGACCGCGCCGCCGACCAGGAGGCGCTCGGGGGACATGCCATGGGATACCCGGATTCGGGGTAAGTGCCTTCTGGTGGCACAAACAACGGCTTGTCCGACG
>JBDGPL010000191.1:0-16511 GCA_042219705.1 Halobacteriales archaeon
CACACCGCGTTCAAGTGCGACCGCCAGTACCTCCACCAGTATGAGCACCTCTGGCCGTACCTGCGTGATCTCTATCAGACCTCGGGGTTCGCGGAGACCGTACGGATGGACCACATCAAGGATCAGGGGTACTACCAGGGGGAGATCACGCCGGTCGGCCCGGACATCGACTTCGACGCACCCCACGACCGAGACTCGCTCGGCGGCAAGCGGTTCGAGATAGCCTGAGCGGCGGCGGTTCGGGACTCTGATGCTTGCTACGAGGACACGAATACAGCGTCGTGGCGTGGAAAAGTCGCTGGGAGAACTCCCGCTATGCAGAACGGCGTTCGCATCCGAGAGCGGACGCGCTCTCGCCGGCCGCCGACGGGCGTCGACGGCTCCGTTCCGCCGACCTGCCGGCGGCACAGGACTTAATCTCGCGCCACCAACAGGGTGGACATGGCTATCGACCCGGCGGAGGAGGGGGCGTCGGTGGACGCGCTCGGCCACGACCACCCCGACGTGGAGGAGTACGCCGCGCTGGCGGCCGACCTCCGCGAGGCCGTCTCCGGGGAGGTCATGTTCGACGAGTACGCGCAGGTGCTCTACGCGACCGACGGCAGCATCTACCAGGCACGGCCGGCCGGCGTAGTGGCCCCCCGGACGGTCGACGACGTCGAGGCCGCGGTCCGCGTGGCCGCCGACCACGACGTGCCGGTGCTCCCCCGCGGCGCCGGGTCGTCGCTGGCCGGCCAGGCCGTCGGCCCCGGCTGCGTCGTCATCGATTGTTCGAAGCACCTCGACGCCATCCTCGACGTCGACCCCGACGCCCGGCAGGCGACCGTCCAGCCGGGCGTCGTCCAGGACGACCTCGACGACGCGCTCGCCCCCCACGGCCTGCAGTTCGCGCCGGACCCGGCCTCCTCGAACCGCGCGACCGTCGGCGGCGGCATCGGGAACAACTCGACGGGGGCCCACTCGGTTCGGTACGGCATCACCGATGCCTACACCGCCGAGCTCGAGCTCGTGCTCGCCGACGGCTCGCGTCTCCACACCCGCGAGGTCGTGCTCGACTCGCCGGAATGGGACGCCATCGTCGAGAAGGACGACCGGGAGGCCGCCATCTACGAGGCCGTCCGGGCGGCCGTCGAGGAGAACCGCGAGGCCATCGACGACCGGTACCCAGACCTCAAGCGGTGTGTCAGCGGCTACAACCTCGACCGGGTCGTCTACGAGAACGACGACGGCGAGCGCTGCATCAACCTCTCGAAGCTGGTCGTCGGGGCCGAGGGCACGCTCGGGGTCGTCGTCGAGGCCACCCTGGACCTCGTCACGCTCCCCGAGGAGACCGCGCTCGCGCTGTTCTGCTTCGACGACCTCGTGGCGGCCCTGCGGGCGGTGCCCGAGGCGCTCGAACACGACGTCTCGGCCGTCGAGCTCATGGACGCGGAGGTGTTCCGGCTGGCGGCCGGGTCGGCGGGCTACGCCGAGTACGTCGAGCCCGTCCCCGAGCGGACGGCCGCCGCGCTCCTCGTCGAGTGGGACTCCGAGCTGGTGGCCGATCTCGAGGGGGCCGTCGGGCGGGCCGCCGCGGCGCTGGGCGACCACGGCGGGGCCTTCGACGTCATCGAGGCGTACGCCCCCGACGAGCAGGCCGACCTCTGGACGCTCCGCAAGGCCGCCATCCCGCTGCTCATGAGCCTCGAGGGGGATGCCAAACCCTTCCCGTTCATCGAGGACGCGACGGTCCCGCCGGCCGAGCTCGCTGACTACGTCCAGGAGTTCGAGGCCGTCCTCGACCGCCATGACACCTCGGCGGCCTACTTCGCCCACGCCGGCGCCGGGACCCTCCACATCCGGCCCATCCTGAACCTGAAGTCCGAGGCGGGGGTCGAGACCATGCACGCCATCGCCGACGAGGTGACCGACCTCGTCCTCGACCACGAGGGCGCGTTCTCCGGCGAGCACGGCGACGGCCGCGCCCGCACCGAGTTCAACCCGAAGATGTACGGCCCGGCGCTCTGGGCGGCGTTCAAACGGGTCAAGACCGCCTTCGACCCGGACTGGCGGCTGAACCCGGGGACCGTGGTCTACCGCGACGGCCCGGACGACGTCGGCCCGCCGGGGGAGCGCGGCGTCGGCGCCGACATGCGCGAGAACCTCCGGTACGGACCGGCCTACGAGTCCCTCGAGCCCCAGACGGCGCTGGACTTCGACGACGAGGGCGGGTTCGCCCACCTCGTCGAGCTGTGTAACGGGTGTGGCACCTGCCGGCAGACGGGGACCGGGACCATGTGCCCGACCTACCGGGCCTCCCGCGAGGAGATCGAGTCGACGCGCGGCCGGGCCAACCTGCTGCGGGCGGCCATCAGCGGCGAGCTGCCGCCGGCGGAGCTGCACGCCGAGCGGTTTCAGGCCGAGGTCCTGGACCTCTGCATCGGCTGTAAGGGCTGCAAGGGGGACTGTCCGACCGGGGTGGACCTCGCCAAGCTCAAGGCCGAGGTCAAACACCGCACCCACGCCGAGCGGGGCGCGAGCCGGCGCGACCGGCTGTTCGCCCACGTCGACCGGGCCGCGGCCTGGGGCAGCCGGCTCGCGCCGCTGTCGAACCTCGCCGGGTCGCTCCCCGGCGCCGATTGGCTCGGCGAGCGGCTGCTCGGCCTCGCCTCCGAGCGGCCGCTGCCGACCTTCAGCCGGCAGCCGCTGATGGACTGGCTGGCGGCCCGCGAGCCGGCCGTTCCGGCGGCCGACGCGAGCCATCGCGTGCTCGTGCTCCCGGACACGATCACGAACTACTCGACGCCGGCCGTCGGCCGGGCCGCGGTCCGGGTCCTCGAGGCGGCCGGGTGTCACGTCAGACCCGCCGAGGACGTCGGGCCGAGCGGCCGGGCCGCGTTCTCCAAGGGCTTCCTCGACCTGGCGCGGGAGCGGGCCGAGCGGAACGTGGCCGCCCTGGCCCCCGCCGTCGAGGACGGCTGGTCGGCCGTCACGCTCGAGCCCGCCGACGCCGCGATGTTCCACGACGAGTACGCCGACCTGCTCGACGGGGAGGACGTCCTCGCGGTCGGCGCGAGCACCTACGGCCTGTTCGAGTTCCTCGACGTCCACGGGCTCGACGCGTCGCTGGCGACCGGCGACGTCGAGACCACGGTGACCTACCACGGCCACTGCAACCAGAAGGCGCTCGGCGAGGCCGACCACGTCGCGGCCGTCCTCCGCCGGGTCGGCTTCGACGTCGACCAGCTCGACTCGGGCTGCTGCGGCATGGCGGGGTCGTTCGGCTACGAGGCCGAGCACTACGACCTCTCGCTGGCCATCGGCCGCCTGCTCTTCGAGCAGGTGGACGCGAGCGACGGCGACGTGGTCGTCGCGCCCGGCGCGTCCTGCCGGACGCAGCTGGCCGAGCACCTCGGCGCCGAGCCGCCCCACCCGGCCGAGGTGCTGGCCGACGCGATCGCGAGCTGAGGGCCGGGGCGACCGGTTCCCCCCGGTTCAGACCGACGCTGGACCTGCGGCTCGGCGTCGACGACAGGCCACGGCGGGAGGCGGTCGCCGGGATGGCGCGGGCCAGCTGCAGCCGTCGTGAACCCGCTGGGCTCGACCTATAGGTCCCGGGACCGGCCCAGGTGGCGAAGCCGCCCGCCGCAGGACGCACAGTGACGGCCCTGGGGCGCCTCGATCCGCGCCCCGCAGTCGAAACATTCGTACAGTTCCTTCGTTTCGGTCTCCGGGGTCGGTCGCATGGGCGGCGTTTGGGGGCCGTCGTCGGTTAGAGTGTTCCTAATATTCCCTAATATTCCTAGAAACGGACGGTGTCGCCGGTGGACGTTCGTCCACGCGCCGCCGGCGGTGGCCGGCGGACGGGGAGGATCGCGGCGAGTTCGACCGCAACGGTTCCCGTCAGCGACCCTGGACTGCCAGCCGGCCGGCGGGGCGGGACGACCGCGCCCGCGTCGCGACACAAGTAACCGAAGGCTTCTTTCGGGCGGCCGACCGGTCGACGACAATGGCCAGGCTCGAAGACGTCCCGGTCGAGGAGCTCGAGGCGGCGTTCGTCGAGCTCGAGGACTACCGGGAGGCCCGGCGGCTGCTGGCGGCCATCATCTACCAGCGCGGGCCGTCGGTCCCGATGCTCGCCGAGTGGCTCGACGTGCGCGAGGCCACCATCTACCGGTGGTTCGACCGCCTCGAGGCGGAGCCCATCGACGAGGCCGTCCGGGACGACCCCCGGCCCGGTCGGCCGGCCAAACTGAGCGACGACGAGCGGGCCCGGTTCGAGGCCGCCCTCGAGGAACCGCCCGAGGCGGCCGGCTACGACGCGGCCGCCTGGACCCCCGACCTCGCCCGCCGGTATCTCAGTGAGGCGTTCGGCGTCGAGTACACCCGGCGGCACGTCCGGCGGCTGCTCGATGAGGCCGGCGACTGACGGGCCGGCTTCAGATCCAGCCGTCCTCGACCAGCAGCTCGCCGTTGAGCACGCTCGCCCCGGCGGCACCCCGGATGGTGTTGTGGGCGAGGCAGTTGTACTTGAGCCCGCCGCCCTCGACCGCCTCGATGCCGCCCGCGGAGACCCCCATCCCGCCGCCGAGCAGCCGGTCGAGCCGGGGCTGGGGACGGTCGGGCGCCTCGAAGACGGTGACGAGCGGGTCCGGCGACGACGGCAGGTCGAGCGACGGCAGTTCCCGCATCGCCTCGGCGGCCGCCTCGGGCGTCACGTCCTCCGCGAGCTCGGCCCAGACGTTCTCGAGGTGGCCGTCGATGGTCGGAATGCGGTTACACGAGGCCGAGACGTCGGCGTCGTGCCAGTCGACCGCGGTGCCGTCGAACGTGCCGAGGAGCTTGCGGGTCTCGGTCTCCATCTTCTCGGCCTCGCCGCCGATGTGGGGCAGCGCGTTGTCGATGATCTCCATCGACGTGACGCCCGAGTACCCCGCCCCGGAGACGGCCTGCAGCGTCGCGACCCGGACCCGCTCGAGGCCGTACGGCTCGAGCGCGGCCAGGGTCGGCACGAGCGTGATGGTCGAGCAGTTCGGGTTCTTGACCAGCGCGCCGTCCCAGCCGCGGGCGTCGCGCTGGACGTCGATGAGGCCGAGGTGGTCGGCGTTGACCTCGGGGATGACGAGCGGGACGTCGTCGGCCCGGCGCTCGTTCGAGGAGTTCGAGCAGACGACGTAGCCGGCCGCACAGAACGCCGGCTCGACGTCCATTGCGACGCCGGAGGGCAGCGCCGAGAACACGAGCTCGACGTCGTCGGACACGGCGTCCGGCTCGGTCGCGCCGACGGTGACGTCGGCCACGTCGGCCGGAATGGGACTGTCGACCCGCCACTTGGCGGCGTCGCGGTAGGGCCGGCCGGCGCTCTCGTCGCTGGCCGTGAGCGCCTGGAGCTCGAACTCGGGGTGGTCGGCGAGCAGCTGGACGAACCGCTGGCCCACGGCACCCGTGGCGCCGAGGACCCCGACGGAGGTAGTCATTGCGCCGGGGTGGCCCCTCACGGTCAAAACGGTTGTGATGCGCGGGTCAGGAAACCGGCCGCCGCCGGCGATTTGTGAACGGGCCCGCCACGCCGGTGCGGCCGCTCGCCGGGGCAGAGCTCGCGAGAAAGCCGGTTACGCCGAGGCGGGGTTGGGTTGTTTGTGGGTGACGTAGCCCGCGACGCGGTTGCGGACCTCCTTCGAGTCGATGTTCGTCAGCTCCTCGACGCTTTGCTTGTTCTGCTCGAAGTCCGCGGAGAACGCCTCGGGATACTCCTCCATGAGGGTCGTGGCGATGTTCTTGATGTACGCCGGCTTGATGGCCATGTGGACGGACGTTCACGAGTCACGGCCATAAAGCCACCTAACCAGCGGCTCCACGGGCGGCCGGCCGAGCGGCGTGCGGCCGACAGGCCGGCGGGTTAGGCACCCTACCCCATATCGTAAAATTGATGCTTCCGATGGCCGGGGTTCTCGACCGACCATGCCAGGCCAGCGGGAGCTCGCCGCGCTCCTGGTCCTCGCCGTCGTTGGGACGGTCGCCTTCGGCTACTTCGTGACGAGTTCGCCGGCCGCGAGCGTCCCGCTCGAGCACTCCCAGGGGGACGCCGCGGCGACGGCGACGCAGTTCCTCGAGGAACGTGGCTACGACCCGGCCGCGTTCCGGACGAGCACCGTGTTCACGGCCCGTGGCCGGAGCGCGACCTTCATCCAGCGGCAGCTCGACGGGCGCCGCGAACGGGCCGCGCTGCGTCAGAACCACGTCTACGGCTGGGAGACGCGCTTCTACCGGCCCCTCGAGCCGGAGACGTTCCGCGTCGCGGTCGACGCCCGGACCGGGGAGGTCGTGCGGTTCACCCGGCAGGTCCCCGACGAGGCGCCCGGCGGGAACCTCTCCCGGGCCGCCGCGCTCGAACGCGCGCGGGCGTTCCTCCGGGCGACCGGCCACGACCTGGACCGCTACGAACGCATCAGCAGCTCGTCGACCGAGCGACCGAACCGGGTCGACCACACCTTCGTCTGGAAACACGTCGACCGCCAGGTTGCCTCGGCCCCGTACTACGTCGAGGTGACGCTCCACGGCGAGCGCATCGGCGGGTACGACCAGCACATCAACGTCCCGGACGCCTTCGCCCACCAGTACCAGGTCCAGCAGAACCGGGGCCTGGTCCTCTCGGTCGCCTTCCTCGGGCTGAGCCTGCTGCTCCTGGTGGCGGCCATCTGGTTCGGCCTCCGCTACTACAAGGCCGACGCGTTCGACGGCCGGTACGCCCTCGCGGTCGGCGGGTCCGTCGCGGGCCTGACGGCGCTGGGCGCCGTGAACTCGGTCCCCCAGCTCGAGCACGGCGTGCCGACGACCATCGCGCCGCTGCCGTTCCTGCTCATCGCCGTCGGCGGGGCCGTCCTCGTCGGCATCGTGATCGGGGCCGTCGCCGCCGTGACGGCCGGCGCCGGCAAGCAGCTGAGCGCCGAAGTGCTCGGCGTCGAGCCCCTCACTCGGCTTCGGCCGCTGCTCGCGAACGCCGAGCGGCGCCGGGACGTCGCCGTCCGGCTCGCCGCGGGCGTGCTCCTCGCCGGCGTCGTGCTCGGGGTCTACGCGGTCTTCTACCTGGTCGGGACCCGGTTCTTCGATTTCTGGCTCCCCTCCCAGCCACCGCAGGTCGGCGCCGTGACGCTGTACGTCCCGGCCCTGGCCGCGCTCGTCGCCGGCGGGACGGCGGCGCTCTGGGAGGAGGTGACCTACCGGCTGTTCGCCATCCCGCTCACCAAGCGGTACCTCCGGTACACCGCCCTCGCGGTGGTGCTGCCGGCAATCGTCTGGGGGCTGGGCCACGCCGGCTACGCCGTGCTGCCGTTCTGGGCCCGGGCGGTCGAGGTCAGCCTCATCGGCGTCGTGCTCGGGATTGCGTTCCTCCGCTACGGCGTCGAGGCGACCATCGCGGCCCACTTCACGGTGAACGCGACCGTCACCGCCGTCCCCATGCTCCGGGCGGGGACGCCGTGGCTGGTCGCCCAGGGTGGAATCGCGGCCGCCATCGCCCTCCTGCCGGCGCTCGCCGCCGTCGCTTTATATGTGTACGGCCGCCCAGCTCCGGACGCGTAAGGGGGATGGCGTCGCGTGGCGACGTCGCCGGGGTCCGGACGGCGTGACCGTCCCGGCGGGCGGTCAGCGTGGGGTCGCGTCCGGGCCGACCCGGGGGGCATCGCCCGCCCGCCACGCCTCGACGGCTCGCCGAACCCGCGCGAGGACGGTCGGGTCGTCGCTCGGTCGGCCGACGCTGACCGCGTCGGCGCCCATCGCGAGGTACTCGTGGGTCGACGCCCGGTCGCGGACGCCGTTGTTCGCGACGACGAACAGCTCGTCGCCGGCCGCGTCGACGACCGCCCCGACGACGGGCTCGGTGTCCATCGCGTCCACGTGGAGCAGGTCGGCCCCGGCGCGGGCGAGCCGGGGGGCGAGCCCCGGGAGGTCGACGCCGGGGACCTCGGCGCGGACCTTGACGCTCACCGTCGCGCCGGTCGACGCCGCGGCCCGGACGTAGTCTGCCAGCCGGTCCGCGTCTCCCAGGAGCGACTCGCCACAGCCGACCGCGCACAGCTCCTCCTGGCGGCAGTGGGCGTTGATCTCGACGACGGCGTCGTGTTCGCTGCAGACGGCCGCCGCCCGCCGGACCGGCTCGACGGTCGTGCTGCGAACGTTGAACCCGGCGAGCAGCGGGGCGTCGTCGAGGGCGGCCAGTTGGGCGTCGACGAACGCGAGCGGGTCGTCCGGCAGGAACTCCTCGCGGTCGCGGTCCGCGACCATCCGGCGGGCGGCCGCCCGCGACGCGTCGTCGAGCGCGATGCCCCCGAGGAAGGCCGCGCCCGCGTGGGGCAGGCCGGCCCGGGCCCAGTCGGCGTCGGCCCGGCCGCTGAGGCTCGCCAGCGCCAGCCGCGGCTCGAACATCAGGCGCCGACCTCCGCGAGGGCGCGCTCGCAGGCGTTCCAGACCCGCTCGGCGTCCGCGGCCGTGTCGAGCCGCGTATCGGTTCGGACCACGGGACGGTCGAGGTCGGTGTCGTCCGCCTCGTCCAGCACGAACGCGTCGGCGAACGGGTAGGCCGCGGCGACGCCGGCGGTCGAGGGCTCCCGGCCGGTCCCGGCCATGAGCTTCGCCGCCGGCCCGGAGAACACCCGGTCGCCGACGAACGGCGAGACGGCGACCGTCGGCGTCGTGTCCAGCGCCTCGCGCACGCCGTCGAGGGCGAGCATCGGCCCGAGGCTCGTCACCGGGTTCGACGGTCCGACGACGACAGGGGCCTCGAGGGCATCCAGGACGGACCCGGTCGGTTCGGCGTCGTCGGCCCCGCGGAACTCGACCGACTCGACCGCCGGCGCCGCCCGGCGGGCGACCCAGTACGCCTGGAAGTGCATCGGGCCGTCGGGCGTGTGGACCAGGCTGGCCACGGGGTCGTCGCTCATCGGCAGCAGCGCCCAGTCCAGGTCGAAGGCGTCGGCGAGGGCCTCGGTGGCCGCCGTCAGGGAATACCCCTCGTCGAGCAGCCCCGTCCGGGTCACGTGGACCGCCCGGTCCCGGTCGCCGATCTCCATGAACTCGCCCACGCCGGAGAACCGCCGCCAGCGCGCCAGGTCCCGGCCCGCCGTCTGGGCGTCGTCCGGGAGGTACCGGGGCCCGGGGTCGAACCCGGCGGCCGCCGCCAGCGACTGCAGCCGGTCGTGGGTCTGGGTGGTGTCGCCCTCGATGCCCCACCAGGTCTCGCGGTCGAGGACGCCGCCGCCGAGGAAGAGCACGGTGTCGAGGTCGGGACAGACCAGCTGCCCGCCGAGCTCGACGTCGTCGCCGGTGTTCGCGACGACCGTGACGTCGCGGTCCGCCGGCGCCCCGCGCAGCAGCTTCGGCGTCCCCGTGCCGCCGGCGAGGCAGGTCACCATGCCCGACGGGTGGCCGTGCCCGGCCAAAAACGTCCCGTTCGGGCGGCCGCCGCCGAGGCGTTTTATGCCGGGACGGCGCGATGCCTGCCCATGACCTCGATCAAGGACAGCGTCCACGACCACATCCCCGTCGAGGGCGTGGCCCTGGACCTCCTCGACACCCCGGCGGTCCAGCGGCTCAGACGGGTCAAGCAGCTCGGGACCGTCGACCTCGTCTACCCCGCCGCGAACCACACCCGATTCGAGCACAGCCTCGGGGTCTACCACCTCGCCGACCGGACCCTCGAGCAGCTCGGCGTCGCCGGCACGACCGCGGAGCACGTCCGGGCCGCCGCGATGCTCCACGACGTCGGGCACACCCCGTACAGCCACAACGTCGAGAGCCTGCTCGAGCGCCCCACCGGGCTGCGCCACACCGACGTCGGCGACGTGCTCGTCGAGGGCCCGGTCGCCGACGTGCTCGACGAGCACGGCCTCGACGCCGACCGGGTGGCGGACCTCGTCGCCGGCGAGGGCCGGTACGGCGGGCTCGTCGCCGGCGAGCTCGACGTCGACCGGATGGACTACCTGGTCCGGGACGCCCACCACACCGGCGTCCCGTACGGCACCATCGACCACGGCCGGCTGGTGCGCGAGCTCGGCGTGGTCGAAGGCGACATCGTGCTCCGGGAGGGCAACGTCCAGACGGCCGAGTCGCTCCTGCTCGCCCGGGCGCTGATGTACCCCACGGTCTACAACCACCACGTGGCGCGCATCTCGAAGTCGATGCTCCGGCGGGCCACCGGGCGGCTCATCGACGCCGGCGCCATCGAGCCGCTCGCGCTTCGCCGGATGGACGACCACGACCTGTTCGCCGCGCTCCGGGCCCACCCGGAGAGCGCGGACCTGGCCGGCCGCATCGACCGCCGCGACCTGTTCAAGCGAGCCGTCTGGGCCGAGCGGACCGACGTCCCCGACGACCTCCTCGGCGCGGACTACGGCGCCATCCGGGCCGCGGAGGCCGAGGTCGCCGACGCCGCGGGCGTCGACCCGGAGACGGTCGTCGTCGACATCCCGCCCGAGCCACGGATGCCCGAGACCTCGACCCGGGTCGTCGTCGGGGGCGAGGTGCGGTCCCTCGCCGAGCAGTCGGCCCTCGTCGAGGCGCTCCGTGACGCCCAGGCCCAGCAGTGGCGCTTCGGCGTCTACACGCCCGCCGAGCAGGTCGAGGCCGTCGGCCACGCCGCCGAGCGCGAGCTGGGCCTCGAGACGGCCGGGAACCTGGTCACCGACCGGGTCGGCCGGTACGTCCCGCTCGACGAGTTCGGGGGGAGCTGAATGGCCGGGATCGAACCGGCCGGCGACGGGCGGGTGCTCGAGGGGACGGTCCTCGCCGGGCCGGACTACGACCCCGTCCGCGGCCGGGTCGTCGTCGAGGCCGGCCGCATCGAGGCCGTCGAGGAGGCCGACGTGGCGACGTCCGACATCGTCTGTCCGGCCCTCGTGAACGCCCACACCCACATCGGCGACTCGGTCGCGAAGGACGCCGGGCGCGGGCTCAGCCTCGAGGAGCTCGTCGCGCCGCCCGACGGCCTCAAGCACCGGCTGCTCCGGGCGGCCGAGCCGGCCGAGCTGGTCGCGGCGATGCGCCGGTCGGCACGGCTCATGGCGCGGACCGGCACGGCGGCGTTCGTCGACTTCAGGGAGGGCGGCCTCGAGGGGGTCGAACAGCTCCGGGAGGCCGTCGACGGGCTCGCCATCGAGGCCGTCGCGCTCGGCCGCGGCCCGCCCGACGTGCTCGACGTCGCCGACGGGTACGGGGCCCCGAGCGCCCGCGACGGCGAGTTCGGCGCCCAGCGCGAGGCCGCTCGCGAGGCCGACAAGGCATTCGCCATCCACGCCGGCGAGGTCGACGCCGGCGACATCAACGGCGGGTTCGACCTCGACCCCACCTTCCTGGTCCACATGACCAACCCCGAGCCGGTCCACCTGGAGCGGCTCGCCGACCGGGGGACCCCCGTCGTGGTCTGCCCGCGGTCGAACGTCGCGACCGGCGTGGGCGTTCCGCCCGTTGCCGACCTCCTCGAGCGCACGACCGTGGCACTGGGGACGGACAACGTCATGCTCAACGGGCCGTCGATGTTCCGCGAGATGGAGTGGACGGCCAAGCTCTGTGACGTGGCCGACGTCGAGGTGCTCCGGATGGCCACCCGGGCGGGGGCGGAGCTGGCCGGGCTGGACGCCGGCGTCGTCGAGCCCGGCCGGGCCGCGAAGCTGGTCGTCCTCGACGGCGAGTCGGACAACCTCGCCGGGACCGAGGACCCGGTCCGGGCCGTGGTCCGCCGCGCGGGGGCCGCCGACGTCACGCAGGTCGTCCTCTGACCGACGCCCGACCGGCCGCGACGGCTCGGACGGGGAGGAACCCCCGCCAAACAGTTATGTGCGGGCCCCGGGAACCGCCCGACCGGATGTACGACCGGATCCTCGTGCCGACCGACGGCTCGGCCGGCACCCGCCGGGCCGTCGACCACGCGATCCGGCTCGCCGAGGCCCATGGAGCGACGCTCCACGGCCTCTACGTCGTCAACACGGCCAGCTACGCCTCCTTCTCGATGGAGACCGCCTGGGAGGGCATCGGCGACATGCTGCGCGACGAGGGCGAGGCCGCCGTGGCGGCGGTCGAAGAGCGCGCCGAAGCCGCCGGGGTCCCGGTCGAGACCGCCGTGCTCGAAGGCTCGCCAAGCCGGGAGATCGTGCGGTACGCCGAGGACCAGGGGTGTGACCTCATCGTGATGGGCACCCACGGCCGGGGCGGCATCGACCGGCTGCTGCTCGGCAGCGTCGCCGAGCGGGTGGTCCGGGCGAGCGAGGTCCCGGTGCTGACCGTCCGGGTGGGTGCCGGCGAGGATACCGAGGAGTAGCCATCCCCGGGGGAGCGTCCTCGTTGGCACCGGCGGCGAGAGCGAGGAGTAGCCGCGGCGGTTGTCGGGTACATGAAGAGCAGATTACAAAAACTAGGTTCAGCAAACACTTTACTGCACGGCGGTTATCCGGGTAAACCATGACCCAGGCCGACAGCCTCCAGGACTGCGACGACTGCGTGGCGCCGGCCGACGCCTTCGCCCTCGTCGGCGAGGAGCGCCGCCTCGCCATCCTCGAGGCGCTCTGGCGGCTCGAGACCCCCGCCCGGTTCACCGACGTCCGCGAGGCCGTCGGGGTCGACGACAGCGCCCACTTCAACTACCACCTCGGCAAGCTGACCGGGACGTTCGTCCGGAAGACGGACGACGGCTACGAGCTACGGACCGCCGGCCACCGGGTCGTCCAGGCCGTCCTGGCGGGCTCGTTCACCGAACACCCCGAGCAGCCCATCGCCATCGACGACGACTGCACCATCTGTGGCGGGCCGCTCTCGGCCCGGTACGCCGACGAGATGCTGACCATCGAGTGTGCGGCGTGCGGCCACGGCCACGGCGAGTACCCCTTCCCGCCCGGCGGGCTCCA
Source organism: Halobacteriales archaeon (assembly GCA_042219705.1). GTDB lineage: Archaea > Halobacteriota > Halobacteria > Halobacteriales > Hikarchaeaceae > JBDGPL01. The sequence continues at coordinate 12,873 of JBDGPL010000191.1, forward strand.
CGACCGCACCGACGCGGAGGTCCTCGAGGCCTTCGACCAGCGCGTGCGCCACCTCCACTGCCTGGCGAAGGACGGCGTCTGTCCCGAGTGCAACGGCCGCATGGAGACGGTCATCGAGCGGGGCGAGGAGTGCTGTCTCGGCGTGTCGCTCCGGGCCGACCACGTCTGCCAGCAGTGCGGCCACGAGCTGTGTTCCGCCGTCGGACTGGGGCTGCTCGACCACTCCGCGGTGGCGAGCTTCTACGCGGACCACGGCGTCTCGCTGTCCGACACGCCGTACTGGCAGCTCCGGTGGTGCGTCGACGACGCCCCGGTGACCGTCCTCGACGACGACCCGTGGCGGCTCCGGGTCGACCTGTCGGTCGACGACGAGACGCTCCAGGTCGTGGTCGACGGCGACCTCGCGGTGGTCGGGACGAGCCGCGAGCAGGCGGCCCCGGCCTGAGCGCCGTCAGGCGTCGATTGGTCGGCCCAACGGTTCAGCCCCTCTAAACGACCTGTCGCCGACGAAAACGGCCGGCGAGCGGGAGGGTGCTGCTCAGCACCAGGCCGATCACTCGATCGTCACGTCCGAGAGTTCCAAAGCCGCGTCGATTGTATAGGCGAGCTCGCCACGGTCGTACTCAAGCGTCACCCGAACCGCCGCCGGCTCATCCGAGAGGACGGCCTGTTCGAGCTCACCGTCCGGCCAGAGCCGGGGCGTCAGCATCGTCTTCGGGTCGGGCTCGTACGCGAACGGGATGTCGTGCTCGATATACAGGGCAAGCACGTCCGGGTGAAAACTCATCAACGTTCGGACAGGTCCCTGCGCGAACTGCTTGCAAACGACGCACTCGAGCTCGATCCGCGCTTCGAAGCGACTGCCGCAGCCGGCACACACCCCGTCCGAGTCGTGGGCATCGCAGATCACCAGCGACCGAGTCACCGGACCGATGCATTCCGGACAGACGCCCTGGATCATGTTCTCGAAGTGGGTCTTCGCTCTCGTGCGGACCGCATCGTACACCTCGAGGAGGTCCCGACCCGCGAATGCCGAGCGGGTGCACCCTTCGCTGGTGAGCACGCCATCGGGCTTCGCGTCGGACAGTTCGTAGAGCCCAGGACACTCCGTACAACAGAAGAACACGTGGCCGTCGTCGTATTGGAATTCGGTCGCCCCGCCACAAACGGGACACGGGTGCGACAGCGCGACCGGCTCGGGCGTCGGTTCCTCGACGCCCACGCTCCCGACGACGGCCCGAACAATCCGGTTTCCGGCTTCGGTTATCGAGTAGTCCGTCCCCGTTTTCCGCACGAACTCCCCGACCAGCTTCTCGAGATGGTAATTGAACTGCCCGGAGTCGCCGACGCCGACCCGCTCGCGGAGTTCCGAGAACGTCAGGCCCGCCCCCTCGTAGCCTGGCCGGTGAGCGTCCCACAGGGCGAGGAGGATTCCGAGCCGCGTTTCGTTCCCCAAGGTTGCGAACGCCGTACTCGCCCGCTCGCGCACCACCTCCGAGTCAACGATCGTCGAATTTTCGCCACTCATACCGATGGATGGTCGGTCACGACCATAACCATCGCGCTGGCCACCCGCTGGGCTCCCGGGTAGGCCGGCGGTGAGCCGAGGGCCGGCGACCTTGCAGGCGAGGCTAGCAACGATGAGTATCCGGTCTCCCAGGACGGGTCGATGAACCGAGCAACGACCGATTGACGGGGCACGCTTCGACCGGCCTAACGCGAACGGAACCTCAGGCCCCGGACCCGTCGACGGGCCGGAGATGCTCGCAGTCGCCGGCGGCCACCCGGCGCGGCCCGTCGTCGGTCTCGACGACCAGCGTCCCGTCGGCCTCGATGGCCGAGGCGGTGCCGACCAGCTCCCCCGCGGCGGTCCGCACCCAGACCCGCTCGCCGAGGGTCGACGACCGCGCTCGCCAGGCGTCGACGACCCCGTCGGGGTCGCGGCGCCAGGCGTCGAAGGCCTCGAGATACGCCTGGGTGACCGCCCGGCGATCGACCGGCTCGCCCGCGAGCTCACGCAGGCTCGTCGCCTCGGCGGGCAGCGCGTCGGCGTCGACGTTCGCGTTCAGCCCGAGCCCGACGACGGCCCACTCGACCGCCCCGCCGGCGGTCGCGCTCTCCGCGAGCACGCCGGCGAGCTTCCGGCCGTCGGGGCCGAGGAGGTCGTTCGGCCACTTGCCGGTCGCCTCGATCCCGACGGCCTCGACCGCCTCGGCCGCCGACACGGCGGCGGCGAGCGTCAGGACCGCCAGCCGGTCGGGCGACAGCATCGGCCGGAGGAGGAGGCTACAGTAGACGCCGCCCGGCGGGGAGGCCCACGCCCGGCCCCGCCGACCCCGGCCGCCGGTCTGCTCGTCGGCCAGGACGGCCACGTCGGTCTCGCCGCGCTCGGCGAGCTCCCGGGCTCGGTCGTTGGTGCTGTCGAGCGCCTCGTGGTAGTCGACCACGAACGGCGCGTCGAGGCCCGCCTGGACGCCGTAGCCGTAGTCGGGGACGGCCTCGAGGACGAACCCCTCGGAGCCCCGCTCGATGCCGAACCCGTGCTCGCGGAGCGCGTCGACGTGGGAGACGACGGCGGCGGCGGGGAGCTCCAGCCGGTCGCCGAGGGCCGCCGGCTCGACCGGCCCCCGGACCAGCGCCGCCAGCACGGCCCGCTGGCGGGGGTTCAGCATCGCCTCACTCGAGGACGACCAGCGTGTCGCCCATGTCGACGCTCTCGCCCGCCTCGACGCGCACCTCCGCGACGGTCCCGCCGCGGCTCGCCACCACGTCGTTCTCCATCTTCATCGCCTCGAGGACGCAGAGCACGTCCCCGGGCTCGACCGCGTCGCCGGCCTCGACGGCCACCTCGAGGATGGTGCCCTGCATGTCCGCCGTGACGGTCTCGCCCTCGCCCGCGTAGCTCGAGGCCGGCTCGGCATCGCTCGCCGACCGATCGGCCGCCTCGGCGCCACGGCCCCCGGCCGACCGTCCCGGCGCCTCGCCCGTCGACGACCCGCGCCCCTGGGGCGTCCCGCCGCGCTCCTCGAGGACGACCTCGAAGCGCTTGCCGTTGACCTCGACGGCGAACTCCCGCTCGGCGGCCTCGGCCGGCTCGCCGCCGACCGACTCGGGGCCCCATCGGTCGACGGCGTCGGCGATGGCGGCCGGGTCGAGGTGCTCGTCGAGGTAGGCCGTGGTGTGCTCGCCGGCGAGGAAGGCGTCGTCCTCGAGCATCAGCCGGTGGAACGGCACCGTCGTGTGCACCCCTTCGACCTCGAACTCGGCGAGGGCCCGGCCCGAGCGGGCCAGGCACTCCTCGCGGTCCTCGGCGAGCACGACGAGCTTCGCGATCATCGAGTCGTAGTCGCCGCCGATGGCGTCGCCCTGCCGGACGGCGTCGTCGACGCGGACGCCGATGCCGCCCGGCGGGTCGTAGGTCGAGAGCGGCCCGGGCGTCGGCGAGAAGTCGTTCGCGGGGTTCTCGGCGTTGACGCGGTACTCGATGGCGTGGCCGTCGATGGCCACGTCGCCCTGCTCGAACGCCAGCGGCTCGCCCGCGGCCACCCGGAGCTGCCACTTGACGACGTCGATGCCGGTGACGGCCTCGGTGACGGTGTGCTCGACCTGGATGCGCGTGTTGACCTCGAGGAAGTAGAA
>JBDGPL010000192.1:0-8272 GCA_042219705.1 Halobacteriales archaeon
AAGGGCCTCCCCCGGGCGTATAACCGTGACCTGCAGGGAGCGACGCCTCACGCCTGGGCCGCCGTGGACGCCGTGACCGACGCCGCCGCGGTCGCCGCCGGCGCGGTGGCGACCGCCAGCTGGGACGCCGCGGCCTGCCGGGCCGCCGCGGGCGAGGGCTTCGCCACGGCCACGGGCGTCGCTGACGCGCTCGCGATGGCCGGCGTGCCGTTCCGGACCGCCCACGAGGTCGTCGCTGACGCGGCCGAGCGGGGCGACGACCTCGGGGCCGTCGAGGCGGCCGCCGAATCGGTCCTCGGCCAGCCCCTTGACGCGGTCGCCGACCGCGACGCCGTCCGGGACGCCCTGGACCCCGCCCGGAGCGTCGAGAGCCGCGATTCGGTCGGCGGTCCGGCCCCTGCCGCGGTGGTCGACCAGCTCGACGCCGCGGCCGAGGCGCACGCCGCGGACCGCGACGCGGTGGCCGACCGGCGGCGGGCCATCGCCGACGCCGCCCGGGAACGTCGGGAGGTGGTGGCCACGTATGGCTGAGCCGCCGCCCCCGCGAGGGGGCCGAACCACGTCGACACCTCGGGAGATTGGCACGAATCGCGGGTCGAACAGCGACGGCACCGGTTTCTTTCACATCAGTACGATTAGAAATATTTATGGTGTTCACCCGACTACGGACGAGCACGATGACGGAAACCGCCGAATGCATCGAGTGCGGGGCCGAGGTTTCCCTGCCCGACGACGTCGAGGTCGGCGAGATCGTCGACTGCGGCACGTGTGGCACCGAACTCGAAGTGATCGACGTCTCCCCACCGGTCCTCGAGCGGGCCCCGGAGCTCGAAGAGGACTGGGGGGAGTGAGGTTGCGCGCGGCCGGACGCATCCGCCCCGAGACCGGTATCGACATGACGACCGAGCGCGGGGGCAACGACCGATGAACGTCGGCGTCCTCTACTCGCGCATCCGCAAGGACGAGAAGCTCCTGCTCGGCGAGCTGCGCGACCGGGGCCACGAGGTCACCAAGATCGACGTCAGGAAGGAGCACTTCAGCATCGCCGAACCGCCCGCGGTCTTCGACGGCGTGGACCTCGTGCTCGACCGGTGCCTGGCGACGAGCCGGAGCCTCTACAGCACCCAGTTCGTCGAGGCCTACGGCCTGCCGGTCGTCAACGACCCGGCCACGGCGGAGCTCTGTGCCGACAAGGTCAAGAACAGCCTCGCGCTCGCCGGCGCGGACATCCCCACGCCCGCGACCGAGGTCGCGTTCACCAAGGAGAGCGCGCTCGAGGTCATCGAGGACTTCGGCTACCCGTGCGTGCTCAAGCCCGTCATCGGCTCGTGGGGCCGGCTCATGGCGAAGATCGACTCCCGGAACGCCGCCGAGGCCATCCTCGAGCACAAGGAGACGCTCGGCCACTACGAGCACAAGGTGTTCTACATCCAGGAGTACGTCGAGAAACCCGGCCGGGACATCCGGGTGGTGGCGACGGACGGCGAGCCCGTCGCCGCCATGGCCCGCTCCTCCGACCACTGGCTGACCAACGCCGCCCGGGGCGCGTCGGTCGAGCCCTTCGGGGTGGACGACGAGGTCGCCGACCTCGTCGACCGCGCCAGCGAGGCCGTCGGCGGCGGGCTGCTCGGCGTCGACCTGATGGAGACCGGCGTCGACAACGGCGGTCCGTCGGGCTACACCGTCCACGAGGTCAACCACACGGTCGAGTTCAAGGCGCTGAACGACGCGGTCGACGTCGACGTGCCCGCGCGCATCGTCGACTGGCTCGAGGCGAAGGCGGCGGTCGGGGTCCGGGCGTGACGCTCGACGCGTCCGTCGTCGGCGCCAGCGGCTTCGCCGGCGGGGAGCTTTTGCGCCTCCTCGCCGAGCATCCCGAGCTCGAGGCCGTCCAGGCGACCAGCCGGCAATACGAGGGCCGGGCCGTCGGCTACGTCCACCCGAACCTGCGGGACCTCGAGCTGCGCTTTACCGACCCCGACGACCTCGACTCGGCCGACGTCCTGTTCGCGGCGACGCCCCACGGCGTCTCGATGGGCCGCATCGACGAGTTCCGCGACGCCGCCGGGCTCGTGGTCGACCTCAGCGCGGACTTCCGGCTCCGCGACCCCGACGACTACGACGCCTACTACGACGGGCACGAGCGGCCCGAGCTCCTCGAAGAAGCGGTCTACGGGCTCCCCGAGCTCGCCCGCGACGACCTCCCGGGCGCCGAGCTCGTCGCCGCCGGGGGCTGTAACGCCACGGTGACCATCCTCGGGCTGTATCCGCTGGTCGAGGCCGGCCTGCTCGACCCCGACATCCGCGCGGTCGTCGACGTGAAGGTGGGCTCCTCGGAGGGCGGCGCCGGCGGCGGCCGGGCCTCGGCCCACGCCGAACGCTCCGGGGTCGTCCGGCCGTACGCGCCGACGGGCCACCGCCACCAGGCGGAGATCGTCCAGGAGCTGGGCCTGGACCCGGCGTTCACCGTCCACGCCGTCGACATGATCCGCGGCGCGGCCGCGACGAGCCACCTGTTCCCCGGCGACGACGTCGGGAAGGGCGACTGCTGGAGCGCCTACCGCGGGGCCTACGCCGACGAGCCCTTCGTCCGCCTCCTTGGCGGGGCGGGCGGGGTCTACCGCTACCCGGAGCCGAAGGCCATCGCCGGGACGAACCAGGTCGAGATCGCGTTCGAGCTCGACCACGACCACGACCGCCTCGTCGTCTTCTCGGCCATCGACAACGTGATGAAAGGGGCCGCGGGGCAGGCGGTCCAGGCCGCCAACGTCGCGCTCGGCCTCGACGAGACGGCCGGGCTAGCGTTCCGCGGGCTCCACCCGGTGGGGGCGCCATGACCATCGCACCGTCACCGCCGGACCCATGACCGTCGTCGTCAAGATCGGCGGCGCCCGGGCGGTCGACCCGGCCGGCGCGCTGGCCGACGTGGCCGACCTCGTCGCGGACGGCGAGTCGGTGGTCGTCGTCCACGGCGGCTCCACGGCCGTCGACGAGACCCTCGAACGGCTCGGCATCGAGCCCGAGTACGTCGAGACGCCGGCCGGCGTCGTCGGGCGGTTCACCGACGCCGAGACGATGGACGTCTTCGAGATGGTCTTCGGGCGGCTGAACACCGAGCTCGTGGTCGGCCTGCAGAACGCCGGGGTGGACGCCATCGGGCTGAACGGCGCCGACGGGAAGCTCCTCGCCGGGCCGCGGAAGTCCGCGGTCCGCGTCGTCGAGGACGGCAAGCGGAAGATCCGCCGGGGCGACCACTCCGGCACCATCGAGTCGGTCAACGCCGACCTGCTCCGCGGGGTGCTGGCGGACGGTTACACCCCCGTCGTCGGCCCGCCGATGCTGGCGGCCGAGGGCGACGAGGACGACCGCCGGTGGCTCGCCGTGAACACCGACGCCGACCGGGCCGCCGCGGCAATCGCCGGGGCCCTCGGCGCGACGCTCGTGGTCCTCACCGACGTCCCCGGCATCCTGGCCGACCCCGACGACCCGGCGACCCTCATCGAGCAGGTGGCGACGCCCGAGGAGCTCGACGCGCTCGCGGACGTCGCCGAGGGGTTCATGCGCCGGAAGGTCATGGCCGCGACGGAGGCGCTCGACGGCGGTGCGGCCGAAGTGGTCGTGGCCGACGCCAACGCTGACGACCCGATCCGCGCCGCGCTCGATGGGCACGGGACCCACCTGCTTCCCGGCGCGGTCGAGGCGCCGCCGGAGGGGGACGCCCCGTCATGACCGGGGGGTTCGTCTTCTCGGAGAAGCCCATCCGCATCGAGCGGGGCGAGGGGGTCCGGCTGTTCGCGGCCGATGGGACCGAGTACCTCGACGCCGGGGCGTCCTACGCCTGCGTCCCGGCGGGCCACGGCCACCCCGCCGTCCTCGAGGCCGTGACGGAGCAGCTCCGCCGGCTGACCTACGTCCAGGGCTCCTACCCGACCGACGCCCGGGACGACGCCTACGCCGCCCTCGCCGGCGTCGCACCCGACGGCCTCGACGACGTCTGGCTCGCCAACTCCGGCACCGAGGCCAACGAGGCCGCCCTGAAGTTCGCCCGCCACGCCACCGGCCGCTCGGGCATCGTCTCGACGATGCAGGGCTTTCACGGCCGGACGATGGGCTCGCTGGCCGCCACCTGGAAGGACAAGTACAAGGCCGGCTACGGCCCGCTGGCCGGCGGCGTCGAGTTCGTTCCCTACGGCGACGCCGACGCGATGGCCGAGGCCGTCGACGACGAGACGGCCGCGGTCATCGTCGAACCAGTCCAGGGCGAGGGCGGCGTCAACCCGGCGCCCGCGGGGTACCTCGAGGCGGTCCGGGAGGTCACGGCGGCGGCCGGGGCGGCGATGGTCGCCGACGAGATCCAGACCGGCCTGGGCCGGACCGGGACCATGTGGGCCTGCGAGGCCGCCGGCGTGACCCCGGACGTGCTCACGACCGCGAAGGGGCTCGGCAACGGCCTGCCCGTCGGCGCGACCCTCGTGGCCGACTGGATCGCCGATGACGCCGGCGACCACGGCTCGACCTTCAGCGGCGGCCCCGCCGTCTGTGCCGCCGTGACGGCGACGCTCGGGGTCATCGCGGACGAGGCCCTGCCGGCGAACGCCGCCGACGTCGGGGGCCACCTGGCCGAAACCCTCGAGACCCAGCTGGGCGACGACGTCCGGGACGTCCGCGGCGAGGGACTCATGCTCGGCGTGGAGGTCGGCCGCGGCGCCAACGCCGCGCTCCGCGACCTCGCGCTCGAGCACGGGGTCCTGGCGCTGCCGGCCGGCCGGACCGTCGTCCGGCTGCTGCCGCCGCTGACCCTCGCCCGCGAGGACGCCGACCGCATCGCCGACGCGCTGGCGGCCGTGGTCGGCGGGGAGGGCGACTGATGCCCGCCGTCAGCGCCGAGGAGGCCCGGGGGCTGCTCCGAGACCTCGTCGAGCGCCCGTCGCCGAGCGGCGAGGAGGACGCCGCCGCCGACCGCCTGGTCGGCTTCCTCGAGGCCCGGGGGCGGGAGGCCTGGACCGACGCCGTCGGGAACGTCCGGGCGCCCGGCGACGACGCCGTCCTCCTGACCTCCCACGTTGACACCGTGCCGGGCGACATCCCGGTCCGCGTCGAGGACGGCGAGCTCTGGGGCCGGGGGAGCGTCGACGCCAAGGGGCCCCTCGCCGCGATGGCCGCGGCGGCCGTCGAGACCGGCGCCGCCTTCGCCGGCGTCGTCGGCGAGGAGGACGACTCCAGAGGCGCGCGCCACCTCGTCGAGGACCGCGACCCGCCCGCGGCCGTCGTCAACGGCGAGCCCAGCGGCTGGGACGGCGTCACGCTCGGCTACCGCGGCCTGCTCTCGGGAACCTACCTCGCGACCAGCGAGTCGGGGCACGCCTCCCGGCCGACGAACAACGCCATCGAGGACGCGCTCGACTGGTGGGCCCGGGTCGGGGCGGCCTTCGACGGCGACGAGTGGGCCCCGGTCTTCGAGCAGGTGACGGCGAAACCGGTGGCCGTCGCCGGCGGCCCGAGCGACGACGGCCTCTCCGTCGAGGCGTCGATGGACGTCCAGTTCCGGGTCCCGCCCGACCGGAGCGTCGAGGCCGTCCGGGAGGTGGCCGACGGCGCCCTCGAGGCCGGGACCGTCCGGTGGACCGACCGCATCCCCCCGGTGATGCAGCGTCGACGCACCGCGCCCGCCCGGCGGTTCCGGGCGGCCATCCGGGCCCAGGGCGGCGAGCCGCGGCTGCTGCGCAAGACCGGGACCAGCGACATGAACCTGTACGCGAGCGCGTGGGACCGCCCGATGGTCACCTACGGGCCGGGCGACTCCGCCCTCGACCACACCCCGACCGAGCGGCTGTCCCTCGCCGAGTTCGACCGGAGCATCGCCGTGCTGACCGACGTCTGCGAGGCGTTGATCGACGCATGAGCGGGGACAACGGGCCGGGCGAGGCGACCGGGGCCGGCGTCCGCCACTTCCTCGACGTCGACGACCTGCCCGCCGTCGAGCCCGTCCTCGACCTCGGGGGCGAGCTGAAGGCCGCCCATCGGGCCGGCGAGCCGTACCGGCGGCTGCCGGACCGCACGCTCGCGATGCTGTTCGAGAAACCGAGCACCCGCACCCGCATCTCCTTCGAGACCGGGATGACCCGGCTCGGCGGCCACGCGCTGATGCTCGCCCCCGAGCACACCCAGCTCGGCCGGGGCGAACCCCTGTCCGACACCGCCCGGGTGCTCAGCCGGTACGTCGACGCCGTGATGGTGCGGACCGGCCCCCACGAGACGGTCGCGGAGCTCGCCGCCCACGCGACGGTGCCGATCGTCAACGGGCTCACCGACGACGCCCACCCCTGCCAGACGCTCGCGGACCTGCTCACCATCCGCGAGGCCTTCGGCGGCTTTGCGGACGTCTCGGCCGCGTGGGTCGGCGACGGGAACAACGTCGCCCAGTCGTTCGCCGTCGGCGCCGCGATGGTGGGCCTCGACCTGACCGTCGCCACCCCGCCGGGCTACGAACTCGACGAAACGGTCCTCGAGCGGGCCGCCGACCACCCGGGGACCGTCGAGACGACCCACGACCCCGCGGCCGCGGTCGCGGGCGCCGACGTGGTCTACACCGACGTCTGGGTCAGCATGGGTCAGGACGCGGAGCGCGAGCGGCGGCTGGCCGACTTCGAGGGCTTTCAGGTCAACGCGGAGCTCCTCGAGCGGGCGGCCCCGGACGCCCGGGTGCTGCACTGCCTGCCGGCCCACCGCGGCGAGGAAATCACCGAGGCCGTGCTGCTCTCCGACGCATCCCTCGTCTGGGACCAGGCCGAGAACCGGATGCACGCCCAGAACGGCCTGCTGGTGTGGCTGCTGGACCGGGCGTAGCGGCCCGGCCGACCGGCTCCTTTTAGGCGCTGCCGGCCCGACCGCCCTCGATGGCCGACCTCCCGCTTGCCGCCGAGCCCGGGCCGCCACCGGCGGCCGCCGACGACGGCGTGTGGCTGAGCTGCATCGAGTGCGGCCGCGACCTCGCCCCCTTCGACGACGTCGTCTACCGGTGTCCGGCGTGTGACGGGCTGCTCGAGGTCCGGTACGCGGAGCCGCCGACGTTCGACGCCTTCGCCGGGACCGGGGTCTGGCGGTACGCCGCCGCGCTGCCGACCGACCGCGGCGTCTCCATCGATGAAGGGAACACGCCGCTCTACCGGGCCCCGGCCGTCGAGGCCGACCTCGCCATCGCCGACCTGCGGGTCAAGCACGAGGGGCTGAACCCGACCGGCTCCTCTAAGGACCGCGGCATGACCGTCGGCGTGGAGGTCGCCCGCGAGCTCGGGGTCGAGCGACTGGCCTGCGCCTCGACGGGCAATACCAGCGCGGCCCTGTCCTGCTACGGCGCCCGGGCGAACCTGGAGGTGCTCGTGCTGCTCCCCGCGGGCAAGGTCGCCGCCGGCAAGCTCGCCCAGGCGGGGCTGCACGGCGCGCGCATCCTCGAGGTGGCCGGGAACTTCGACGCCTGCCTCGACGTCGTCGCCGAGCTCGCCGACCGCGGCGAGGCGTACCTGCTCAACTCGGTGAACCCGTTCCGGCTCGAGGGCCAGAAGACCATCGGCCTCGAGATCCTCGAGCAGTCCCTGGCCGACGCCGGGCGGCTCCCGGACCGCATCGTGCTGCCGGTCGGCAACGCCGGGAACACCGCCGCGCTCTACAAGGCCTTCCGGGAGCTGGTCGCCGCCGGGGAGCTCGCGCCCGGGGACGTCCCGGCCCTGACCGGGGTGCAGGCCGAGGGCGCCGCCCCCCTCGTCGAGGCCATCGAGGCCGGCGCCGCCACCGTCGAGCGCTGGGACGAGGTCGAGACCCGGGCGACGGCCATCCGCATCGGCAACCCGGTCAACGCCCCGAAGGCCCTGCCCGGCATCCGGGAGACGGGCGGGACCGCCGTCGCCGTCAGCGACGACGCGATCACCGACGCCCAACGCGCCCTCGCCCGGGACGGCATCGGGGTCGAGCCCGCGAGCGCCGCGTCGGTCGCCGGGCTCAGGGTGCTTCGGGAGAACGGCGTCGTCGACGCCGACGAGCACGTCGTCTGCCTGACGACCGGCCACCTGCTCAAGGACCCCGACGCCGCCGCGGCGGCCGGGACCGAGCCCGAGCCCGTGCCGGCCAGCGTCGAGGGCGTGCTCGACCACCTCCGGGAGCCGGCGGCGACCCGGTAGCCCCGGGGCGGGGTCGGCCGTCGCGGGGCGCCGACCGCGCCCGCGAGGGTGCGTTTCGGGGCTTAACGACGGGTTTTATCCCCGTATCGCAAGTGATG
>JBDGPL010000193.1:0-7838 GCA_042219705.1 Halobacteriales archaeon
TCGCTCGAGGAAGGAGTAGACCGCGCCGTGGGGGGCGCCGTCGAGGAGCATGTCCGCCGCGCTCCGGACGATGTCGACCTGCCGGGGCATCCCGATGATGCCCATGGTCGAGCCGTAGATGACCACCGAGGCGCCGGTGAGCTCCTCCATCAGCTCGCGGGTCCGGCCGTCCTTCCCGATGAGCCGGCCCTTCCGGCGCTTCAGGTCGTCCGCGTTCCGGGCCGTCCGCTTGATGTCGACGACCTCGAGCTGCATCATGTCGTCGTCGAGCAGGGTGAGCGCCTCCTCGGGAGCGAATCCCCGGCCGATGGCCCGGACGATGTCGGGGCCCTTGAGCCCCCGGACGGGGTCGCCGACCTGGTCGACGGCCACGGAGGCGTTCTCCGAGTCGATCTCCAGGCGAACCTCCGCCCGGCGCTCGATCTCCCGCATCGTCTCACCCCCTTCGCCGATGAGCACGCCCACCCGGTCCTGCGGAATCTTCACGTGCTGCATGCGCGAGAGGTCAGTGCCGCACGGAATAAGGTTTGTCGGCTCGGCGGGGCGTCCCGAGACCGGCAAACCTTTCGTGTCACGTTTGTTACGGGTGGATATGGCGGCGATCGCGGTGGACGGTCTGACCAAGGACTACGGCGATCTCCGGGCCAACGACGACCTCAGCTTCGAGGTCGAGACCGGCGAGGTGTTCGGCTACCTCGGCCCCAACGGCGCCGGCAAGACCACGACCATCCGGACGCTGCTCGGCTTCATGCGGCCAACGTCGGGGACGGCGACGGTGCTCGGGGCGGACATCCGGGACGAGGCCGCCCTCGTCGACGCGAAGCGCCGCATCGGCTACCTGCCGGCCAACCCCGCCTTCGAGGAACACGTGACCGGCCGCGAGCTGCTCGAGGTCCACGCGGCGCTGAAGGGCGACGACCGGCTCGAACGGCTGCTCGATACGTTCGCGCCGCCGCTGACCCGGCCGATCCGGGAGCTCTCGACGGGGAACGTCCAGAAGCTCGGGCTGGTCCAGGCCTTCATGCACGACCCCGACCTGGTGGTGATGGACGAGCCGACGGCCGGGCTCGACCCCCTGATGCAGCGGGAGTTCAACGAGTTCCTCCGCGAGGAGGTCGCCCGGGGCACGACGGCGTTCATGTCGTCGCACGTGCTCGGGGAGGTCCGCCGGGTCTGCGACCGGGTGGGCATCCTCCGGGCGGGCCAGCTGGTGGCCATCGAGACCGTCGAGGACCTCCTCCGGCGGTCGGGCAAGACCGTCCGGCTCCGGGCCGCCGAGCCCATCGACCCCGCCGCGCTGGACTTCGAGGGCGTCCACGACGCCGAGGTCCACGCGGTCGAGGAGGACGGCGAGGCGGCGGCCGAGGCGGACGGCTTCGTCTTCGGCGACAACCGCATCGTGGCCGAGGCGACGCTGACCTTCACCGGGGACATCAACCGGCTCCTCGACGTGGTCGCGGACTACGACCTCGTCGACCTCGAGGTCGAGGAGGCGCCGCTGGAGGACGTCTTCATGCGGTTCTACGGGGGCCAGCCCGATGCTTGAGGTCTTCCGGTACGGCGCCCGACACCGGGTCCGGGGCTCGGTCGCCATCTCGGTCGGGGTCTCGCTGCTCGCCGGCCTCGTCATCTGGATCTACCCGTCCTTTCAGTCGTCGATGAACCTCGACGAGCTCATCTCGGCCTACCCAGAGCCCGTCCTGAAGGCCTTCGGCGTCACCACGCTGTCGACGCTCGAGGGGTTCCTCGCGGTCGAGCTCTACAGCTTCGCCTGGGTCATCCTGTTCGGCCTCTACACGGCCTACGCGGCCGCCGGCATGGTCGCCGACGCCGTCGAGGACGAGCGCATGGACATGTGGCTCTCGCTGCCCATCCGACGCTGGCGGCTCCTGCTCGAGCAGTACCTCACGCTGTTGGTGCCCATCGTCGTCGTGAACGTCGTGACGCCCGCCGTGGTCTACGCCGGGTCGGTGCTCGTCGACGATCCCATCCCGGTGGCCGACCTGGTCATGGTCCACGGGCTGTCGGTCCCGTACCTGCTGTGCACGGCCGCCATCGGCCTCGTGATCGGCGTCGTGTTCGACCGGGCGAGCCTCGCCGAGCGCGCGAGCCTGTCGCTCGTGTTCGCGCTGTTCCTCGTCGAGTCGCTGCTGACCGACACCGACTACGAGTGGGCCGGGCTGGTCTCGCCGACCCGGTACTACGACGTGAACGCCATCCTCGTGCAGGGCGAGTACGACTACCTCGCCGCGGGCATCCTCCTGGCCGCGACGGTCGTCCTGGTGGCGTTGGCGGCCGCGCTGTTCACCCGGAAGGACGTCCGGTAAGGCCCCAACGCGTCCCGGACAGGCGGCTGGCGGCGACCCGCCCCTCAGTCCGCGGGACTCGCGGCGGGGGCCCGGTCGAGGGTCTCGGTCTCGCTCGCCGGCGGCAGCCGCCGCAGGGCCGGGACGGCGGCGACGTAGCCCACGATCCAGAGGAAGCCGACCCCGCCCGCGACCATCACGGGGCCGGCGCCGACCAGCTCCCCTAAACCGCCGCCGACCAGCGAGCCGACGGGCATGGCCGCGGTTCCGGCGCTGCCAGTCAGGGCCGTCACGCGGCCGAGCAGGCCGTCCGGGACCAGCCGCTGAATCATCGTCTGGGCGACGACGTTGGTCACGCCGACCGGGACGAACGCGAGCCCGAGCAGGCCGACCGTTCCGGCGGCCCACGGCGAGGCGAGGGCGCCGAACCACGCCAGTCCGCTGAGCAGGAACGCGGCCATCGAGAGCCGGCCGTACGGTATCCCGTCGAACCGGGGGGCGACGAGCGCGCCGACGAGCATCCCGCCGGCGAGCCCGGCGAGCAGGAAGCCGTACAGGCCGGCGCCGCCGCGGGCGTCGGCGAAGGCCGGCAGGACCGCCCAGGTCACGCCGAGGAGGGCGTTCGCGATGACGCTCGCCCCGAACAGCCAGACCAGCACGGTCCCCCGGACGAAGCGGAGTCCCTCCCGGAGGTCGTCGAGGTAGCCCGTTGGCTCGCCGGCGGAGTCGTCCCCGGCCGGCGGAACCCGCAGCCCGGCGAACAGCACGACGGCCGCCGCGAACGTGACCGAGTCCACGAGGTACAGGGTCACCGCGCCCACGAGGGCGACCAGCACGCCGGCGACGGCATTGAAGACGAACTCGACGCCCTGGTAGGCCAGCGCGAACGCGGAGTTGGCCGCCGTCAACGCCTCGTCGTCGACGATCCGGGGCAGGACGGCCTGCTGGGCCGGGTAGACCGGCTGGTTCAGCAGCGCGACCAGCGGCATGACGACCAGCACCAGCGGCGCGGAGAGCCGGCCCAGCATCGCCGCCGCGGGGATGGTCAGGACGAGGACGGCCTGCAGTGCCTGGCTGGCGACGAGCAGCCGGCGGACCGGCCACCGGTCCACGACCGGGCCGACGAAGGCCTGCAGCGCCTGCGGGCCGAGGGTCAGAAAGCCCGCGAGCCCGGCGTAGGCCGTCGAGCCGGACAGCGAGTAGACGAGCCACATCGCCGCGACCGCGTAGAGGCTGTCCCCGGCGTTGGTCACCAGCCGGCCGAGGAACAGCCGCCGGAAGTTCCGGTTTCCCAGCAGGTCCCGCATACCACGAACCAGGCCAGGCCGGGGGATAACAGCTCGCAGAAGCGGCCTTCTGTCCTGCCGGTGACACGTTGGTCGGACGGCCGCGACCGGTCAGTCGCCAGCGGGCTCGAGCACCTCGACCGAGCGGTCCCGGTCCATCGCGACGACGAGCCGGTCGTCGTCGAGCTCGATGGCCGCCCGCACGCGAAGCGGGTCGGCCTCGACGACCTCCACGTCGGCCTCCAAGCGCTCGACGAGCCGCCAGGTCGGCGTCGCCGAGACGTCGAGCCCGTGGTCGTGGGCGAGGGCGACGACGGCCGGGTGGAACAACAGCGGCGCCAACACGGACATCCGGAACTCCTCCGGACACCGGGTGCACTCGAACTGGGCCCGGACGCCGTCCGGGTGGGCCGGGTCGACGACGAGGCGGCCGTCCACCCGGCCCGAGCAGGTCGGACAGAACCCGTCGATGACCCGGGCCATCGTGGTGCGGAGCCAGCGGTCGAACGCCACCGGGAGCTCCTCGCGGTCGAACTCCTCGAGGGTGCCGGATGGGAACGGAAACTCGTTCAACCACTCGTCGCAGTTCGTACACCGCATCGTGACGACCTCGTCCTCGTACGCCGCGACCGCCGGACCGCCACACACCGGGCAGGGCTCCTCGAGCTCGATGGGGTCGATGGCCGGCGAGGCGGTGTAGGTCCCCGCGAGCAGCGCCCCGACGACCTGCTGGCCGGCCAGGGTGAGCTCGTAGCCGCCGTGGCCGTCGGTCGTCTTCCGGACGAACCGATCGAGCAGCTTGCCGAGGTGGTAGTTGAACCGGCCGCTGTCCGCCACCCCGACCCGCGACCTGAGCTCGCTGAAGCCCACGGGGCCCTCCTGTTCCGAGAGGGCCCGGAGGATGGCCACCCGGGTCTCGTCGCCGAGGAGCGCGAACGCGGCCCCGGGCGACAGCCGGTCGGCGTCGTCGGGGTCGCCTGTCCCGGGGCCTCGGCCGTCCTCGCTCACGCGGGGGACTCCTCGTCGTCGTTCTCGCCGCCCGCGACCGCGTCCCCGGTCGCCTCGCCCTCGGTCACGAAGTCGTAGAGCGCGTCGGCGTCAGTCTCGAGGCCCTGTCGGGCGAAGAAGGCCGCCACGTTTCGGCAGTCTCGCCGGAGGAACTCCTCGGCGTTGGGATGGTGGACCGTCACGGCCTGGCCGACGTCGATGACGCAGAGCTCGCCCTCGTAGACGACGATGTTGTACTCGCTGAGGTCCCCGTGGACGAGGCCAGCGCCGTGGAGCCGGCGCATGTACTCCCGGACGACCTCGTAGGCCGTCTCGGGGTTCTCGATGTGGACCTCCTCCAGGCGCGGTGCGTGGTCGTCCTCCTCGCCGATGAGCTCCATGACGAGGACGTTCCGCTGGACGGCGATGGGGTGGGGTACCCGCACGCCGGCCGACTCGGCCCGCTGGAGGTTGGCGAACTCCTTTCTGGTCCAGGCGACGACGACATCCCGCTTGTCGCCGCCGATGCCCTCGAACCGGGGGTCGCCCTCGAGGTAGTCGCGCATCCGCCGGAAATCGGAGGCCTGCACGCGATAGATCTTCACCGCGACGTCGGTGTCGTCGGGCCCGAGCGCCTCGTAGACGCTGGCCTCCTTGCCGGTCGAGATGGGACCGCCGAACGCGGCGATGTGGCCGTCCTGAACGAGCTTGTAGACGGCCGCCAAGGTGGCGTCGTCGAAGACCGCCCCCTCGACCTTGAACTGGTCGGCGTCCTTCAGCCGCTTGCGGAACTGCGCGAACTCCCGGTCGCGCTTCCGGGCGATGCGGTCGGCCTCGGTGTCCGAGACGTCGATGGACTCCCACTCGTCGCCCGGCGTCTCGGCCGCCTCCTGGTCGACGAGGTCGAACTCCGTCATGCGTCGGGCTCGAGCCGCACGAGCCGCGCCTCGTCACCCCGCGCCCGGTACTGCCGGCGCTCGTAGTCGAGCGTCATGGCGGGAGCCGGGACGTCGTCGACATCGAGCCATTCTCAGTTCCCCTCGACCGGGGGGCTCGACACCCACCGCTCCGCCGCCGGGTCCCAGACCTCAGCGTCGCCGACGAGCTCGACGGTGGCGCCCTCGAGCTCGAGGACGGCGAAGTGGGAGCGTATCCAGTCGGCGTCGGTCGTTCCCGGCGTGACCGGGCTGACGACGGCGTCGGGAACGCTATCGACGATGGTCCGGACGCCCGCAGCGTCGGTCTTGACGTCGAGGTCGTCTGGTTCGACGTCGTAGCCCCTGAGGGCGAGGTTGGCGCTTCTCGTGACCGCCCACGGGGTCGGGGCGGGACCCGCCGTCGCCAGCCGTCGAGCCGCCCGCCGGACGCTCGTCTCACGGGAGCTCCCGATGCTGACCCGCCCGCGACCGCCCGGTGGCCGTCACGCGCCCTCCTGGATGTGGCCCTCCTCGCGGAGCTGGTCGGCCTCGGCCTTCTCGTAGCGCCAGGTGATGTCGGCCTTCTCGTCCTGCCAGTCCCAGGGCTCGACGAGCACGACGTCGTCCTCGCGGATCCAGATGCGCTTTCGCATCCGGCCCGGGATGCGGGCCGTCCGCTCGACCCCGTCGGCACAGCGGACCTTCACCCGGTTGGCGCCGAGCATGTCCGTCACCACGGCGAACACCTCGTCCTCGTCGGGCATGCGGAGGTCCCGGCGCTGGCCGTCCTCGTCGCTCATTGCCCGAACGGTTGGCGCGGTCGCAGTTTAAACCCGCGGTCTCCACGGCTCGCGAACGGACCGCGACGGCCGTCGTCGGGGAATCATCCCACCAGCTTCGCCCGTCCCGGGGCGATGAGCTCGTCGAGGGCCGACGCCAACGCCGCCTTGGCGTCGGCCGGATGGAGCTCGCCGGCCTCGATGGCCGACGCCAGCGCCTCGTAGGACTCGTAGGTCACGTCGCCGCCGTACTCCTCGGGTCGCTCGACGGTGACCCATTCGAAGCGGGGGAAGACGTGGTACTGAAAGAGCTGCAGCACGGGATTCTCCCGCTCGTTGCCGGCATCGTCGGGGTCGGGATCCCGCGTGGGCGGACAGTACGCCCCCTCCACCTTCTCGCGGATGGTTTCGGTCGTGTCCTCCATCGAGATGGTGGTGCCCTCGCTGGAGGACATCTTGCCGACGCCGGTGTCGAGGTCGGCCAGGATGGGCGTGTGAATGGCCGTCGGCGCGTCGTAGCCAAGCGCTGGCAGCCCCTCCCGGGCCAGGACGTGGACCTTCCGCTGGTCGATACCGCCGACGGCCAAGTCCAGCTCGAGGTAGGCGATATCCAGCGCCTGCATGAGCGGGTAGACCACGTGGGAGACCTTTGCGACCTCGCCGCTCTGGATCTCGGCCATGGCGCGCTCGGCCCGGCGAAGCGTGGTCTCGAGGCCGAGCGCGTGCAGGTCGAGCACGTAGTCCTCCTCCAGCTGGTAACTCGACCCGTAGACGAACTCGGTCCGCTCGGCGTCGAGGCCGTAGGCGAGGAACTGCTCGCGCATCCGCTCGGCGGTCTCGCGGATCGCCTCGAACGTGCCCTTGCCGTTGAGGTAGGCGTGGACGTCGGCGAGGAGGACGACGACCTCGAAACCGGCGTCCTGCAGGTCGATGAGCTTGTTCGCCGTCAGCATGTGGCCGAGGTGGAGGACGCCCGACGGCTCATAGCCGACGTACGCCCGCCGGCCCTCGGGCGACGCCGCCAGTTCACGGACCTCCTCGTCCGTGATGGCCTCCTCGACGTTCCGCGTGATGCGGTCGAGGGCGTCCATGTCACCGGCCACTCGGCGGGCCGGGTTAAGCGGTTTGATGCGCCCGGACTCGGCGGGGCCGAACCGGTGTACTGATCCGGACTGAATTGGACTACATGTAATGGTCCGAAGGGTCCAGTAGGGGCCTGTCAGGCGTCAATGGAGGCCTTGGTTGGCCCCGGCGGTAGTGAATCATAGGTATGCCATTACCAGCAGCGAGGCAAGACTCAACTTGCGAGTCTCGCTGGTGAGATCAATATACTAATTCTGATGCTTACGCCTGCATGGATAGCACGAAGTCATCCCGGTATCCAGGTTACCTGTAACCGACCGATTAGCGCTTAGGTGGGGAAGAACAGTGAAACAAGAGCTGGATCAGCAAATCGTGACGACAGGCCGACGTCGTACATCCACAGCTGCACAACGGACAGCCAAGGGTCAGGATGACGACACCCGACCCGGCGAGGACTTCCGTGGGAGCATTCGATACCAC
>JBDGPL010000193.1:7848-8109 GCA_042219705.1 Halobacteriales archaeon
CATCACTGTAGGTTTGACTGAAATCCCCCTTATCTGCACTCCGCCTGGCAAACGTCACTTCCTTTCATTCATCTACCTGGTATCAAAATCACATCACCTGAGATATACCTAGAAACCAACCGTACCACACACGCTCATCACCGAAATCAGAGGTACCGACCACGGCCGGATGGGACGATGCTCGGCCTAAACTTCTTATAATGTTAATACGCAACGGTCGACCCAATGTCGGCAGGGACGTCACGCAGGAGGGTACTGAGG
>JBDGPL010000194.1:0-11355 GCA_042219705.1 Halobacteriales archaeon
ACGACTGGATGTGGGAGGGCATCAAGGCCGTCGGCAACCGGTATCTCCCGACCCGGAACGTCGAGATTCCGGACGGCCCCGTGCGGGAGTACATGACCGCCGACCTGGTCACGGTCGGGCGCAGCCGGACCGTCCAGGAGGCGGCCCGGACCCTCATCGCCAACGACATCGAGCAGGTCCCCCTGGTCAGCGGCGACGAGCTGACCGGCATCGTCCGGGACATGGACCTGCTCCGGGCGGTGCGATGAGCGAGCGCGCAACGCTCGCCGAGCTCGCGAAGCGCCGCGGCTTCTTCTTCCCCGCCGCCGAGGCCTACGGCGGTGCGGCCGGCTTCTACGTCTACGGCCCGGCCGGCGCGGGCCTGAAGCGAAACGTCGAGTCGTCGTGGCGGGAGTGGTTCGCGGTCCGGGAGGGACACCTCGAGATCGACGCCCCCACCGTCATGCCCGAGCCGGTGTTCGCCGCCTCGGGCCACCTCGAGAACTTCAACGACGTGCTCGTCGCCTGCGCGGCGTGCGACGAGCGCCACCGGGCCGACCACCTCCTGGAGGACGCCGGCCTCGAGGACGCAGAATCACTCAATCCCGAGGCCATGGCCGAGCAGTTCGCCACACTCGAGCTGGTCTGCCCGACCTGCGGCGCCCCCCTGGCCGGCCAGCCCGCCGAGGCGTTCAACCTCATGTTCGAAACCGCCATCGGGCCCGGCGACGGCGCGCCGGGGTACCTGCGGCCCGAGACCGCCCAGGGCATCTTCGTGGAGTTCCCCCGGCTGGTCGAGTACGCCCGGGGGCAGCTCCCCTTCGGCGTCACCCAGATCGGCCGGGCCTACCGCAACGAGATCAGCCCCCGGAACGCCCTCCTGCGGGTCCGGGAGCTCACCCAGGCCGAGCTCGAACTCTTCTACGACCCGGAACGACACGAACCGGACCTCTCGGCCGTGGCCGACGTCCCCCTCCGGCTCTACCCGGCGGCCGACCAGGGCGATGGCGAGCCCACTTACCGCGAGCTCACCGTCGCCGAGGCCGCCGGCGACGTGGTCGAGAGCCCGTGGATCGCCTACTATCTCGGCCGCGCCCGGGAGTGGTACGACGACATCGGCGTGGACATGGCCCGGTTCCGGTTCCGCCAGCACCTCGCCGGCGAGCGCTCCCACTACGCCGCCGACTGCTGGGACGCCGAGGCCGAGATCGACGGCGACTGGGTCGAGCTCGCCGGCATCGCCACCCGGGGCGACTACGACCTGCGCCAGCACCACGCGCACGCCGACGAGGACTACACCGTCTTCCGGGAGTACGACGAACCGGTGACCGTCGAGCGGGCCACCGTCGACCCTGACATGGGGACCCTCGGCCCCGAGTACGGCGAGGACGCCCCCGCCGTCGCGGACGCGCTCCGCGAGCTCGCCCAACGGGATCCGGGCGCCTTCGACGCCGAGACCGTGACGGTCGAGGTCGACGGCGAAGCGTACAGGGTCGACGTTGACGACGCCGGCTTCGCGGTCGAGTCCGTCACGGAACGGGGCGAACACATCATCCCCCACGTCGTCGAGCCGTCCTTCGGCGTCGGGCGGGCGGTTTACACCGTCCTCGCCCACGCGCTCCGGGAGGACGAGGTCGACGGCGAGCCCCGGACGGTGCTGTCGGTGCCCCCGGCGATCGCGCCGACCTTGGTCGGCGTCTTCCCGCTGATGGACCGCGACGGCCTCGGCGATCGGGCCCGCGAGCTGGCCGAGACGCTCCGGGCGGCCGGGCTCGACGTCGAGTACGACGACGCGGGCTCCATCGGCCGGCGATACCGCCGCCAGGACGAGGTCGGCACGCCATACTGCGTCACGGTCGACTACGACACCCTCGAGGACGGCACCGTCACCGTGCGCGACCGCGACACCGCGGCCCAGCGCCGGGTCCCGGCCGACGACCTGGTAGACGTGCTGGGGGCGCTCCGGGACGGCGAGCGCGAGTTCGAGGCCGTCGGCGCGGCCGTCGCGGACGCGTAATGGCCGACCGGGAGCTGGGTCGCCGGCTCGTCCACGCGAGCGGCAGCATCGTGCCACTGGCCTACGTCGCCGAGGTCGTCTCGTGGCCCCAGGTCCAGGCCCTCGCCCTGGCGGCCACGGCTGTCGTCGGCACGCTCGAGGCCGTCCGGCTCTCCGCCAGCGTCGACTGGGTCGGCTACCGGCTCCTGGACCGGCTCGTCTACCGCCGGCTCATCCGGTCCTACGAGGAGGACAACCCCGGCGGGTACGCCCTCTTCGTCGTCGGGGGGACGGTCGCCGCCTTCGCGTTCCCGCCGACGGTGGCCGTTCCGGCGTTTCTGATGCTCACCATCGCCGACCCGGTGAGCGGGCTGCTGGCCGACAACGAGTACGGCGCGCCGAAGCGGCCGGCGGTGCTGGCGGTGACGTTCGCCGTCGGTGGTCTCATCGCCGTGCCGTTCGTTCCGGTCCTGCCGGCCCTCCTGGGGGCGTTGACGGCGACCGCCGCCGACGGCTTCACGCCCGTCGTCCACGGGTACGTCATCGACGACAACATCGGTATCCCCATCGGCGCCGGCGCGGCGATGTGGGTCGGCCTGCAGGTCCCGGTCTGAGAACGGACCGCCGGGGCGGGGTGGCGCCGAACGCCGGGTCGAGGGCAAATGCGGGCAATCTCACCCGGCCGGTCCTAGCCCCACCGCCCGTTCGATACGACCCGACGCCCCCATCAGCACCGTCCCCAGGATGCTCATCACCAGCACGTAGCCGACGGCGAACGCGGGGACCGCGGGTGACACCGACGGCGTGGCCGCCGCCAGGGCGGCCACGACGAGCGAGAACTCCCCCCGAGTCACCAGGGCGAGCGCCATCCGGAGCGACCGCCGGGGGTTCAGGCCGAACGACCGACCGCCGGGGTAGCCACTCGCGAGCTTGCCCACCCCGGTGACCGCGACCCCGGCGACGAGTAACCCGGACACGGCCGCGACTGCGCCGGGGTCGGTCCCGAGCCCGATGGCGAAGAAGAACACGGCCGCGAAGAGGTCACGGGCCGGCGAGAGCACCGACTCGAGCCGCGGTTTGAGGTCGGACTCGCTGATAGCCGCGCCGACGAAGAACGCGGCGACCGCCTCGCTGACGCCCGAAAGCAGCGCGAAGCCGGCCAGCAGCGCGGTCAGCCCGACCACGCGGAGGAGGAACAGCTCGTCCGAACGCGTATCGAACGCGCGCTCGACGAGCGGTCCACCGAGGGTCGCCAGGAGGACGAACGCCACCAGCAGCCCGAACGACTCGGCCAACGGAACGAGCAGGGCGTCGGGCGGGCCGCCGATGGCCACCGCCGCCAGGACAGCCAGATAGACCGCCATCACCACGTCCTCGACCACCAGGACGCCGATGATGGCCTCGCTCTCCGGGTCGGCAATCCAGCCGAGGTCGACCAGCGTCTTGGTGATGACCGCCGAGGAGGACGGATAGACGATCCCGGCGAGGAACAGCGCCTCGAGCGGCGAGAAGCCGACCGCGAGGCCGAGCGTGAGGCCCAAGCCGACGTTCACGACGAGGTCGATGCCACCCGCCTGCAGGATCCGGCGGGGCTCGGCGAGCAGCGTCGCGACGCTGAACTCGACGCCGATGAAGAACAGCAGAAAGACCACCCCTAGCTCCGCGAACAGGTCGATGAATTCCGTGCGCTCGACGACCGCCAGCGAGACCCCGCCGATCCGCGGGGCATGGGGGCCGACGACGATACCGGCCAGCAGGTAGGCCGGGATGACCGACTGGCCGATTCGCCAGGCGAGCGCGCCCGCCACGGCGAGGATGGTGAACACCACGCCCGCCTGTAGCAGGAGCGGGTCAGCCATGGTGTGCGGTCCGACCGTGGCGCCGTCGCTCAGCCATCGGAGGCCAACCCGGCCAGCGCGGCCTGCTCCGCCCGGGTGCCGAGGGCGACCAGGACGTCGCCGGCCGCGAGCTTGAGGTCCGGGTCGGGGTTCGGAATGGTGTCATCGCCGCGCTGGACCGCGAGCACCGAGACCCCGGTCTCCCGGCGGAGCTGGGCGTCGCCCAGCGTCGATCCCGCGAGAGGTGACCCGGCTTCGACCTCGACCCACTCGATGATGGCCTCGCCGAGGGGCACCTCGAGGTCCTCGACGGCGACCGTCTCGAACGTCGTACCCTGCAGGAGCGAAGCGAGCCGGCGGGCGGTGGGAGCGGAGAGGTCGAAGAGCTTCTCCGAGTCGGCCTCGGGGCCCGGTCGGCGGAACACCTCCCGGCGGCCGTCGTGGTGGAGCAGGACGACCAGTCGGCCGCCGCCGTCGAGCTCGAGCTCGAACTTCCGGCCGACGCCGGGGATCTCGGTCTCGTAGACGGTCATCGGCCCTGGCGTCGGCGCCGGCCGGCTTAATGGGTCGGGGCGGCCGACGGCGGCCGACCACCTTCACCCCGGTTCACGAAGCCTTAACCGACATCGACGCCAAGCCGGTGGTCGATGGCGGCCACGGGCGGCGAGTCACAGCACGTCGAGCACCCCCTCGTCGAGCCCGGCGTCGTCGAACGCCGCGGCTACCAGCTCCAGCTCGCCGACCGGGCCGCCGAGGACCACACGTTGGTCTGCCTGCCCACCGGGCTCGGGAAGACCGCCGTCAGCCTGCTCGTCACCGCCGAGCGGCTCCACCAGCACGGCGGCAAGGCGCTCCTGCTGGCGCCCACGAAGCCGCTGGTCGCCCAGCATGCCGACGACTACCGGGCCTGGCTGACCGTGCCCGACGACGAGGTCGTCGTCTTCACCGGCGAGGTCAGCCCCGAGGACCGCGCCGCGCTCTGGGAGGACGCCACCGTGGTCGTCGCGACCCCCCAGGTGGTCGAGAACGACCTCATCGGCGGCCGCCTCTCGCTTTCGGACGTCGTCCACTGCACCTTCGACGAGTGCCATCGGGCCACCGGGGACTACGCCTACACCTACATCGCCGAGCGCTACCACGCCGACGCCGAGCACCCGCTCGTCACCGGCCTCTCGGCGTCGCCCGGCGGCGACGCCGAAGCCATCCTCGAGGTCTGTGAGAACCTCGGCATGGTCGAGGTCGAGGTCATGACGGAGGACGACGCCGACGTCGGCGAGTTCGCCCACGGCACCCAGGTCGACTGGCGCCGGGTCGAGCTCCCCGAGGCGGTCGTCGAGATGCGTGACGTCCTCAACGAGGTCATCGAGGAGCGCCTGAAGACGCTCAAGCGCCTCGGCGTCGCCGAGCGCACGGACCCGTCGGTCACCCAGTCCGAGCTCGACCGGATGCGGGGCCGACTCCAGGGGCTCATCGACGACGGCGAGTCGGCCGGCTACGAAGGCATGAGCGCCCACGCCGAGGTGATGAAGCTCCGTCGGGCGGTCGAGCTGGTCGAGACCCAGAGCGTCGAGTCGCTCAGGCGGTACTTCGATCGCCAGCGGGAGGCCGCACGTTCCTCGGGTGCCTCGAAGGCCAGCCAGCGGTTCGTCTCCGATCCGCGGGTGAAGCAGGCCATGCAGCTGGCCGAGGACTACGACGACCTCCACCCGAAGTTCCGCCGGGCCCGGATGCTCGTCGCCGAGACGCTGGGCATCGATGGCGGCGAGCGCGTCATCGTGTTCACCGAGTCCCGGGACACCGCCGAGGCCCTGGTCGACTTCCTCGGCGAGCACTTCGACACCCGCCGGTTCGTCGGCCAGGCCGACGCCGGCGACTCGAAGGGCATGACCCAGAAGACCCAGCAGGAGGTGCTCGAAGCGTTCCGGGCCGGCGAGTTCTCGGTCCTCGTCTCGACCTCCGTCGCCGAGGAGGGCCTGGACGTCCCCGAGGTCGACCTCGTGCTGTTCTACGAACCGGTGCCGACGGCCATCCGCTCCATCCAGCGCAAGGGCCGCACCGGCCGGCAGACCGAAGGGCGCGTCGTCGTGCTCATCGCCGAGGACACCCGCGACGAGGCCTACTTCTGGAAGTCGAAACAGGAGGAAGACCGGATGCGCGAGGAGCTCCGGGCGCTCAAACGCCTCGCGCCCGAGGTCGAGCGGGAGCTCAAGGACGGCGAGGAGAACGACGGCGGCCGCGACGGGGACGGGGATCCGGCGGCCGGGTCGGGAGCGGGCGTGGCCGACCTCGACCCCGACGAGCTCCAGGCGGCGACCCGCGACGACGGCCAGGCCGGCCTCGGCGACTTCGCGGCCGGGGGCGAGGACACGACCGACGGGGCACCGACCGTCGCCACGGCCCGCGGCGACGCGGGGACGGTCGAAGTCGTCGTCGACCAGCGCGAGCTCGACGCCGCTGTCGCCCGCGACCTCTCGACGCGGGACGGCCTCGAGGTCCGGCTCGAAACCCTCGCCGTCGGCGACTACGTCTGCTCCGACCGGGTCGTCGTCGAGCGCAAGTCCGTCGCCGACTTCGTCGCGACGCTGCTCGGCGAGGAGCGCTCGCTGTTCGAGCAGGCCCGGGACATGGCGCGTCACTACGCCCGGCCGGTCGTCCTCATCGAGGGCGAGGGCGACCTCTACGCCGAGCGGAACGTCCACCCCAACGCCATCCGGGGGGCGCTGGCCTCGCTGGCCGTCGACTTCGGCGCGAGCGTGCTCCGGACCCGTGACGTCGACGACACCGCGGACCTGCTGGCCGTCATCGCCCGGCGCGAGCAGGAGGACGGATCCCGCGAGGCCAGCGTCCACGGCGGGAAGGGCGCCCGCACCCTGGCCGAGCAGCAGGAGTACGTCGTCTCGGCCGTCGCCGAGGTCGGCCCGGTGACCGCCCGGGCGCTCCTCGAGGCGCTGGGCAGCGTCGAGGCGGTCATGACGGCCGACGAGGAGGCGCTGATGGCCGTCTCGGGCGTCGGCGAGGTCACCGCCGAGCGCATCCGCGAGGTGGCGGCGAGCGAGTACGAGCCATAGGTACCCGGACCGTCAGGTAGCCACGATGAGGACGAGCCCGAGGGCACTGAAGGCCGCGAGGCCCGACAGGTAGGCCCCGAACTGGGCCTTGTTCGGGATCGGGACCCCCTCGGGCGGATATTTTCGGGGGTCGGTGATGGTCGTGAACCCGACGACGCCGCCTCTCCGGGCCGTGTCCAGCCCGACGTCCGAGGTGCTGAACATCAACGGGGCGACGATCAGCGAGCCGAGCAACATGAGTAGCGCGGCGTTGCCGAACGCGTACCCGAACGCAGGGCTTCCGAGGAACACCGCGACCACCGTCACGCCGGCGTAGAGACCGCCGTACCGACCGACGACGGCCGCCAGCCCCGAACGGTCCATTGATGCTTTTCGTGTCGCTGACGACAGTAATTGGAGGGACCTCCCACCGGGCGAACGCCCCGGGCCGGTTCACGATCGCTGTCGTTCCCGCCCGATTCAAGGGACGACGGTCACCGCGACGTCGTCCGCCCGGATGACGGTCTCCGTGGCGCTGCCGAGCAGGAACCGCTCGACCGCGCCGGCGCCGTGGTGGCCCATGACGACGTGGTCGTAGCCCTCCGCCTCGACCAGGTCGAGGATGCCCTGGCCGATCCGGTCCGAGGACTTGAACGTGAGTCTGAGGTCCTACTCGATCGCGGCCTCGCCCGGGAGGCCCTCCTCCTCGAGGATTCCGTCGGCCCGCTCGAGCAGTTCCTCGGTCGACTCGGTCTCGACGTCCGTGATGTGGACGACGTCGATGGCGGCGTCGTACCGGCGGGCCATCTCGGCCCCGAACCGCAAGGCCCGTTCGGCGTTGTCGGAGCCGTCGATGGGGACCGGGAGGTGCTCGACCATCGGGCTACCGGCCGGCGTCGTCGAGCGCGCGGATGGCCTCGGCCCCCTCGCGGACGGCCGCGAGGAGCTCGCGGGCCCGACCGACGTCCGCCGTCGCCTCGGCCTCACGGGCCAAGGCCGTCACCTTCCGAGCCAGGGCCGCCCGGGCCGCCGGCAGGTCCGCCTCGCCGGTCGCGGACGAACCAGGCGTGCCGGCGGCGGCCGCGGCCGAAGGCTCCGTCCTCGGGGCCTCCGATTCGGCCCCGCCGGCCCGGCCGCCGGTGTCGGTCGGCTCGTCGGCGGTCGGGGCCGTCGGCTCCTGGTCGGTCGCCTCGGCCCCAGCGGCGGCGCCCCGGTCCGGTTGGCCACCGGCGCGCCCCCGGCCGCAGGTCGGACAGAACTCCCGGCCCTCGTGGCGGAAGAGGGGGTCGCCACACTGCTCGCAGTGTCGGTTGGTCATCGTCGCCCCCTGCAGGAGCAGCTCGCTCATGCGCTGGGTCGCCTCGCGGTCGGCCTCCTCCTCGGCCAGCTGCTGGCGGAGCCGCTCCTTCTCCGCCTCCTTGTCGTACGGCTCCTCCTCGGTGTCGCTCATACGCCCCGACACGGGTGGGCCGGCGAAAAAGGCACGGAATCCGCGTCCTCGGCGCCCGTTCCAAGACCGTGAGAACTTCGACGCCTTTTATGAGCCGACCGTGGAAGTTCGGAACATGGCCAAGGTCAGCATCATCGGCGCCGCCGGCACCGTCGGTGCCGCGGCGGGGTACAACCTCGCGCTGCGCGACGTCGCGGACGAGCTCGTCTACGTCGACATCCCCGAACAGGAGGACGTCACCGTGGGCCAGGCCGCCGACACCAACCACGGGGTGGCCTACGACGCGAACACGACCGTTCGGCAGGGCGACTACGCGGACACCGCCGGCTCCGACGTCGTCGTCATCACGGCGGGCATCCCGCGAAGCCCGGGACAGACCCGGCTCGACCTGGCGGGCGACAACGCTCCCATCATGCAGGACATCCAGTCCTCGCTCGCGGAGTACACCGACGAGTTCATCTCGGTGACGACCTCGAACCCGGTCGACCTGCTGAACCGCCACCTCTACGAGGTCGGCGACCGACCCCGCGAGCACGTCATCGGGTTCGGCGGCCGACTCGACAGCGCCCGGTTCCGGTACGTCCTCGCCGAGCGGTTCGATACGCCGGTCGGAAACGTCGAGGCCACCATCCTCGGCGAGCACGGCGACGCCCAGGTCCCGGTGTTCTCGAAGGTTCGCGTTGACGGCGCCGACCCCGCGTTCTCGGCCGAGGAGCGCGAGACCATCCTCGGCGAGCTCCAGGAGAGCGCCATGGACGTCATCGAGCGCAAAGGGGCCACCGAATGGGGGCCGGCGACGGGGGTCGCCCACCTGGTCGAGGCCATCCTCCGGGACACCGGCGAGGTCCTGCCCGGCTCCATCGTGCTCGACGGCGAGTACGGCCTCTCCGGCGTCGGCCTCGGCGTGCCGGTGAAGCTCGGCGCCGACGGCGTCGAGGAGGTCGTCGAGTGGGACCTCGACGACGAAGAGCAGGCGGGCCTCGAGGCGGCCGCCGAGAAGCTCGCCGAGCAGTACGTCGAGATCGAGGAGTAGCCGGCGGCGCGGCCTCCTCGATTCCGACACCGGCCGTTGCCGGTTCTCACCTCCGGATCTGGGGAGGGCCGTCGCCCGTGTCGCCCCCGCTGGTGGCAGTCTTCCGCCGGGGTCTCCACGGACCGGTCGACGATTGCCATCCGGCATCCGGTCCGTTGGTACCGATCTGGCCGCCAACCCCCTCCCTGGATATTGGGTCCCGGGACCGTCGCCGGCGACGCGGGACCGCCCTACGGCTCAGGCTCTCGCCATCGACCTGCCGGGACCGGACCAAACGCTCCCACTCCCGCAATGGGAGTCCCCCGCGCTCGCGGGCCACGGCGACGCCCGAAGTCGCCGGACCCGACCGTAACGATAGCTCAGTACCGGTTCGGGTGCCGGCCCTCGGCTCAAGGGACGAGCTGCTCGCCGTCATCGTCGTAGACGGTGATCGCCTCGACCGGGCAGACCCGGGCCGCCATCTTCGCCTCGAACTCCGCGTCCGCGGGGACCGACCGGACGAACCGGTTCGGCTCGGCCTCCTCGGCGCCCGCTAGCTCCGCCTTGCCGGCGTCGAGGTCCTGCTCGAAGGCGTCCCATTCGTGGACGCACTGGAACATCCCGGTACAGGTGGCCCGGTCGAATTCGATGCGCATGCGGCGGGGTAGCGACGGCCCGGACAAAGCGTTGACGCCGGCCGGTCACCCCGACTCGACCACGTAGTCGACGGGGCCGCGCCGGCGGCCCCGGGCCGTCCCGTCGGTCGGCCGCAGAATCTCGACGGCCACCGACCGCCCGCCTCCGCCACGGTAGAAGTCGTCCGCCGGCGCGTCCTCGGGCGCCGTTTCGACGGCCTTCAGCGCGACGACGTGGCCCGTCCGGCTGATGTGCCGGCCGGCGAGCAGGTTCGCCGTGCCCTTGAGGTCGACCGGGCCGTCGGCGCTCCACTCACACTCCCGGCAGTACACCTCGTAGGCCGTCCGGCTGTCCCGGTCGTCGGTCGCCATCGCCGGACCAATCGACGCGAACCGCCAAATAGCTGCCGTCGAACGGCGGGGAAGGCGACAGCTTAAACGACGGCGCGACACAACCGGGACCGATGACTGCGGTCCCGACCACGTCGCCCGCCGCCCCCCGTGCCGGGGCCCCCCACTGATGCGGGTCGACGAGCTCGCCGGGCTGCCCGACGGTGCCGTCGAGGTGCTCCTCAGCGACGGGGTCGAGGAGCTCTACCCGCCCCAGGCGGCCGCCGTCGAGGCCGGCGTCACCGAGGGCACGAACCTCGTCGCGGCGGTCCCGACGGCCAGCGGGAAGACGCTCATGGCGTCGCTGGCGATGCTGTCGGCCGTCGAGCGCGGCGGGATGGCGCTGTACATCGTCCCCCTCCGGGCGCTCGCGGCGGAGAAGCACGATGAGTTCGGCGCGTTCGAGGCCGCCGGCGTCGACGTCGGCATCTCGACCGGGAACTACGAGAGCACCGACGACTGGCTCGCGTCGAAGGACGTCGTGGTCGCGACGAGCGAGAAGGTGGACTCCCTCATCCGGAACGGCGCCTCGTGGATCGACGACCTCGCCTGCGTCGTGGCCGACGAGGTCCACCTCGTCGACGACGCCCACCGGGGGCCGACGCTCGAGGTGACCCTGGCGAAGCTCCGCCAGCAGATCCCTGACCTCCAGACCGTCGCGCTGTCGGCGACCATCGGCAACGCCGGGGCCATCGCCGACTGGCTCGACGCCGAGCTGGTCGAGTCGACCTGGCGGCCCATCGACCTCAGGACGGGCGTCTACTACGGAAACGCCATCACCTTCGACGACGGGAGCCAGTACGAGCTGCCCGCCGAGGGCGAGAAGCCCGCCGCGTCGCTGGTGGCGGACACCGCCGCCGACGGCGGCTCGACGCTCGTGTTCGTCAGCTCCCGGCGGAACGCCGAGGCCGCGGCCCGACGGCTCGGGGACGCCATCGAGCCCCTCCTCGACGCCGAGGAGCGCCGCGGACTCGACGAGCTGGCGGACGAACTGCGCGACGTGAGCGA
>JBDGPL010000195.1:0-7088 GCA_042219705.1 Halobacteriales archaeon
CGATTCGCTGGCGCTGGCCGCCGGAGAACTGGTGGGGGTACCGGTAGTAGTGCTCCTCGCGCAGCCCGACCGTCTCGAGCAGGTTCCGGACGTGGGCCCGGCGCATCTTGCTCTTGGCCTTCCGGACCCTGACGTCGACGGTCGGGCCGTCCCGGCCGCGGTCGACGCTCACCACGACGTCGTCGGCCGACAACGGGATGGCGTCACGGACCTCGACGGTCGGCTCCCCGCCGTCCACGCGGACGGTGAGGTCCACGTCCCGGCCTTCCGCGCCGGCCGCCGCCGCCACCACGTTCCCGGTGACCGCCGCGTCGGCGCCCTCAACGGCGACCGCGAGGGTGGGCCAGTCGTGGACGTCGAGCGGCTCCCGGATGATCTCGCCGATCGTCATCCGCTCGTTGAGCGAGGATTCGGGATCCTGAAAGACGATCTGCGTGTTCCGCTGCCAGTACTTGCGCTCCTTGCCGCGGAGATCGTCGATGTCGTTCCCGGCGAAGCGGACCGTGCCGTCGGTGGCGTCCTCGAGCTGGACGAGCGTCCGCCCGAGGGTGGTCTTGCCGCACCCCGACTCGCCGACCAGTCCGAGCGTCTCGCCGCGGCGGATCGAGAGGGACACCCCGTCGACCGCCTTGACCGGCGTCCCCGTCAGGCCGGTATCGTAGTACGTCTTGAGATCTTCGACCTCCACCAGGACGTCCTCGGCGGCCCGCTCCTCGTCCCGCTCGATGGCCTCGCTCACGGGTGCTCACCGTCCCCGGCGGCCCGGCGCCACCACCGGCGCAGGACGCCGTCGCCGCGCTGGCGTTCCTCGTCCTCGGCCGGGCTCAGCTCCGCCGACTCCGCGGCCGAGCCCCGGGAGCGGTGGAGCTCGACCGCGTCGTCCCGGGAGCGGTCGGCCGGGTAGAGCAGGCAGGCGGCCTGGTGGTCAGTACCCGACGCGCCGACGTCCACGTTCACGGGGTGGACCGCCTCGCAGTCGTCGAAGGCCTCCGGACAGCGCGGGGCGAACCGGCAGGACGTCGCCGCCGCGTTCGCCGTCGGCACGTCGCCCTCGATGGTGCGCAGCCGCTCCTCCCCGGCGTACCGGCCGGGGATGGACTCCAGCAGCCCCTGGGTGTAGGGGTGCATCGGCGACTCGAAGAGCTCCTCGACCGGGGCCTTCTCGACGATCTCGCCGGCGTACATCACGTTCACCCGGTCGGAGACGTCGGCGATGACCCCCATGTCGTGGGTGATGAACATGATGGCCAGCCCGCGCTCCTCCTGGAGCTCGGCGAGGAGGTCCAGGATCTGGGCCTGGATGGTGACGTCCAGCGCCGTCGTCGGCTCGTCGCAGATGAGGAGTTCTGGTTCGCAGGCCAGCGCCATGGCGATGACCGCCCGCTGGCGCATGCCGCCGGAGAACTGGTGGGGGTACTCGGTGACCCGCCGCCGGGCGTCGGGAATCGAGACGGCCTCGAGCAGCTCGACCGCCCGTTCGGTCGCCTCGGCCCCCCGCAGCCCCTGGTGGAGCCGGAGGGCCTCCTTGATCTGGTTGCCGACCGTGTAGACCGGGTTCAGCGAGGTCAGGGGGTCCTGGAAGATCATCGCGATTCCGCCCCCCCGGATGCGCCGGTACTCCTGCTCCGACATGCCGACGAGCTCCGCCCCCATGAACCGGATGGAGGAGCCATCGAGGATTCGGCCCGGCGATTGGATGAGCCCCATGATCGACCGGGCGGTGACGGACTTGCCGGAGCCGGACTCCCCGACGATGCCGACCGTTTCGCCACGCCCGATGTCGAAGCTGATGCCGTCAACGGCCCGGATGGTCTCCTTGTCGGTGAAGAACACCGTCTGAAGGTCGTCGACCGAGAGGACGGTCTCACCCTCCGCCCGCTGCTCCTGGAGGCTCACCCGCCACCTCCAGCGGCGGCCGCCCCGGCCGTGCCGGTTTCGGCCCCTTTCGACTGCGGGTCGATGGCGTCCCTGATGCCGTCACCCAGCGCGTTGAAGGCGGTGACGACCAGGACGATCATGATGCCCGGCAGGAGCGAGACGTGCCAGGACTGGGTGGCGACGTAGGGCTGGCCCATCGCGACGGCCCGGCCCCATTCCGGGGTCGGCGAGTGGATGCCGATGCCGAGGAAGCCCAGGGCCGATGTGCCGATGATGACGCCACCGAGGGTCATGGACGCGTAGATGAGCAGGTAGCCCACGACGTAGGGGAGCATGTGCTTCCGCATCGTCACCGAGGCCCGCTGGCCGTAGGACTTGGCCGCGTCGATCCACTCCTCGGTCGAGATTTGGAACGCGGGCCCACGGACCGCGCGCCAGAGGAACGGCCAGCCGGTGAGCCCGAACACCAGCGCGATGAGCAGGCCCCCGTTGTAGATCTCGTCGAGCCAGTGCCCCTGGAACACGGCCGACACCAGAATGAGTAACAGCAACTGCGGGATGGCCATCACCGAGTCGCCGGCGATGACGACGGCGAGGTCCACGAGGCCCTTGTAGTAGGCCGTTAACAGGGCGAAGGCTGTCGCCATGACGCCCATGATGCCGATGGCGAGCAACCCGACGAACAGGGAGACCCGGGCCCCGTACATCATGAAGGTGAACAGGTCCTTCCCGTCCGGCAGCGTGCCGAAGGGATGGAACCGACCGTAGTCGTCGTAGGTCCACGGGCCGATGTTCCGGTCGCCCGCCCCGCGAGACTCCGAGTTGCTGTTGGCCTGGCCGACGTACACCGTCTCGACCTGGCCGGTCTCCTCGTTGAAGTACTTCGTCTGGTAGCTGTACGGTTCGATGATGTTTCGCTCGAGCGTGGTCGGCCCGAGCGCGGGCGCGAATATCGCCATCACGAGGAAGGCGAAGACCACCGCGAGGCCGAACTTGCCCCAGGAGTGGTTCCGCAGCCGGCGGACCACGTCGTCGCGGGGGGTCCAATCGGCCATCCGGTAGTGGCGCCGGAACACGTCGTAGCCGTAGAATATCCAGCCGAGCAGGACCGCCGCGTACCCGTAGATGAGGACGACCCGGAGGAGCCAGGCGAACTTCGGCTCGAGGCCGAACCCGACGCCCAGGTTCCGTGGGAACGTCCCCATCCACGGCCCGTTCGCGCTCGCCCGCCAACCCTGGTTCGGGATGAGCTCTCGCGTGAGCAAGGTGGGGATTTGTCCCGCGCTCGCCTTCCACGCCTGGACGGTCGGAAGCCAGGGGTCGCCGAGCGGGTACGCCGTGATCACGCCCTCGACGACGAGCAGGAGGGTCTCGAGGAGGGCCCCGAATTCAAGGGCGAGGAGGACCAGGAGGACTGCCGTCCAGACGGCTGCCGGACGGGGGTTCAGCGCGATGCTCTGCCGCAGCGTGAGGTCTTCCGACGACGTGGCGGTGTCGCTCATGATCACTCTCCCTCGTAGCCGACCCGTGGGTCGATGATCGTGTACAGGAAGTCCTGGATGATGTTCAACGACAGCGTCAGCAGCACGAAGATGAAGGTCAGCGAGCCGATCAGCGGCAGGTCACCCTGAATGGCAGCTGTGAAGTAGAGCTTTCCGAGCCCGTTGATGGCGAACACCGTCTCGACGAGTACCGACCCGCCGATGAGCAGGAAGGCCTCCCCGGTGATGATCGGCACCAGCGGGATGAGCGCGTTCCGGAACACGTGCTTCCAGACGATGGTCCGGCCGGGGAGCCCCTTGGCCTTCGCCGTCTCGACGTAGTTCGAGTTGATGGTCTCGAGGACCGCCGTGCGGCCGATGCGCATCTCGTTCCCCATCGACGAGGACCCAAGCACCAGCGCGGCCGGCAGGATCTGTTTCGTCGCGCCCAGCAGCATGGTGAACGCTTTGCCCGGCGCGCGCACGAACATCCCTGGATTGGCGAGGAACGCCAGGTTCGGCGACCGGACGACGGTCGTCTCGACGAGCCAGTTCTGCCAGCTGAAGCCGAACAGCTTCTGGGAGTTCGTGAGCACGGACATGAGGATGACGGCCAGCCAGAAGTTCGGCATCGCCCGCCAGACGATACCCGTGAACGAGGCGAGGTAGTCGCCGCTGGTGTTCGGGTTGAGCCCGGCATAGAACCCCAGCGGGATGCCGATGAACAGCGCGATGAGCACCGACCAGAAGCCAAGCCAGATGGTCTGGGGGGCCCGGATCGCGATGACCTCGTAGACGGACGTCGCCGGGTAGATGACCCAGGACTCGCCGAGGTCAAACGTCAGGAGCTTCCCCATGAAGTCGATGTACTGCTGCCAGAGCGGCACGTCGACGAACGCAGGCTCGCCGTTCACGAGGACCCGCCGCTCGATGCCGAGGCGGACCGCGATGCGGTGGTACTCAGAGGGGTTCGCTTGCGGGCCGATGATGGCCCGGACCGGGTCCTGCGGGCCGGCCCGGACGATCAGGAAGACGATGGACATCCCGAACAGCAGGATCGGGAAGACGAGGATGAGCCGCCTGATGAAGTAGTTCCACCGGCTCATGATTGGGGCGTGGACGGACCGGTTGGCATGGTGAGCCTTAGATGGCTGTTAGCCGTCTCGACCGTATATGCTTCGGTTGCTGCATTCGCCTCGGTGCGCCAGGTGGTGTCGTCGTCACGGATGGCGCTCGTCCCGCTGCTCGAACAGCGAGAAAGCGAAAGAAATGAACTCCTGGGTTGGTGGCGGTTACTGCTCCTTCCAGGTGTCGTAGTGGCGCTGTCGGGAGCTACCCATGCCGCCGAACGGGTCGACGTGGAGATGGTCGTACCAGAACCGTTCGCCGGCGCCGTGGGCTAGGTTGATGAAGCCACCCTCCTGCCAGTTGGCTTCCTCGATCTTGATGTACGCCTGGGCCCGCTTCTTGGCCGCCGCCTCGGACGGTCCGAGGTTGTTCGAGATGGTCTTCCACGCTTCGGAGGCCTGCTTTTTGTACTTCGAGTCCGAGTTGTCCCAGTTGATGTAGCTCAGCGCCTGGCCGCCGAGTTCCTCCACGTCGGTGAACTTCGGCGCGAGCAGCTGCAGGAAGTTGTCAGGGGCGGGCCAGTCGGCGATCCAGCCGAGGGTGTACGCCTGGAGGGTGCCCTCCTGCCCTTTCTTGATGATGGTCGCGAACGGGGTCGGTTCGACCGTCACCTCCATGTGCGCCGAACGGAGCTTGTCGGCCAGGCCCTTGACGAGGTCGACGAACGTCTGGCTCTGGTAGGCGTTGAACGTGAGCTGGTATTTGTTGTCCGGGCCGTAGCCAGCTTCCTCCATCACCCGCTTGGCCTCACCGATGAGCGACTCCTCGACGCCGTACGGATACACATCCTGGACGTGCTGGTCGTACGCCGATCCGCCGCCCGGATAGATGGTCGGCGGCGTGAGGTGGTACGCCGGCGGCAGTCGGTTCTTGAAGACCGACTGTACGACCTCCCGTCGGTTCAGGGCGTAGGCGGCGGCCTGGCGGACCGCCCGCGGCGTGCCGGGGATGCTGAACGCGAGGTAGTAGGTGGCGATCTCCGGGACCCGGTAGTAGTTGACCGTCTCGCCGCTGGCCTGACCCGACTCGAGCGGTCCGTAGGTGCCGAACTCCCGCGCCCCCTCGGTCCGCTTGACGTTGACCTTGTCCGGATTGTACTGGGACGTCGGGATGGACAGCATATCTGAATTCTTGTTGACGCTGTAGTTGAAGGCAGCGGCGTCCTCCTCGATGATGGCCCAGTTGATGGCGTCGAGGTACGGGAGTTCGTCGTTCCGGTATCCCTCGAACTTGACGACCTGGGCCTCGTTGCCCTTGTCCCAGTAGTCGAGCTTGAACGCGCCCGTCCCATAGGAGACGTTGTTGGCGAACTTGGAATATTTGATTTTGCCGTCGTAGCCCTTGATGTCGCCGACGATGTTCTTGGGATGGATGGCGAAGTTCCCGTACGCCAGCATCTGGAAGGTCGCGTGGAACGGCCGGGTGAGGTTGATCTCGACCGTCTTCTCATCGACGGCCTCGACGCCCAGCGACCCGGGCACGTACGCGCCCTTCTCGTTCGTCTCGTGGGTGACGCTGAGGGAATCGAGGATGAAATACGATCGGGCGGTGTGTTCGGCGCCCGCCAGCCGGTCGAAGGAGTAGACGACGTCGTCCGCCGTCAGCGTTCCGCCGTTGTTGTGGTATTTGGCGTCGACGAGCTCGACGGTGATGGTCTTGCCGTTGTTGCTCGTCTCGAAGCTCGCCGCCAGGAGCGGCTCCGCCTCCGGATTGCCGTTCGGATAGTGGAACAGCGGCTCGTACATCTGGTTCGCCACGACGCCGCTGGCGGTGTCGCCGACGGCCACCGGGTCCAGCGAGGACATGGTGGCGTTGATGAGGTTCATCGTGCCACCCGTCTCCGGGCCCGGCGTCGGGGACGCTGTCGGTGACTCGGTCTCGGTGGCTGGCGGCTCGGTCCCCGGCGGCGCGGTGGTCGGCTCTTCGGTCGGCGTGTCCGTGCCTGGACCGCCGGTGCAGCCGGCGATAGCTACGGCACTCGCGAGACCACCGGTCGCCTGGAGGAAGGTACGACGGGAAAGGGGCTTTTTGTCGGGCATCCGAATCGTTCGTATCGAACGAATAGAGTTAAATCTA
Source organism: Halobacteriales archaeon (assembly GCA_042219705.1). Classification (GTDB taxonomy): domain Archaea; phylum Halobacteriota; class Halobacteria; order Halobacteriales; family Hikarchaeaceae; genus JBDGPL01. The sequence continues at coordinate 6,564 of JBDGPL010000195.1, forward strand.
CCGGAAAAACCCGGCAGAATCCCCTGACAGCACGGATTGTGGGCGTCCGCCGCCCGCAACCTTGGACGGTGATGGCAGGGACTGTCGGTTACTGTTGATTTCTGTCCATGGAGTGTCGACCCCCTCGAAAATCGTCAATCGGCGGCGTTACCTGGGTGAGAGGCCGGATTGTGGGGGAACCGGACCTTCCATCGGCCGAGGGGCAACCCGGTGGTCCGATGGGGGCGCATACCGCCCGTATCGCCGGCTCGACCCCCATTCCACGCTGCCCGATACCGGTGTCCGATGGGGCGACCAACGAGTGGTCGAAATGCACTTCGCCTTGCACGTCACCAGCAGCGCCGGGGCGACGACACGTCACCAGCTTCCCACGCACGTCCGTGAGCGGGCTCGGGGTACGCTCCGTTCGATTCGTTCGATCACGTACCCTCCCGTGGCGGCGGCGCGCCGCGACACACCGGCCGCCTGATGGAGTAGCGGGAGGTAGATTTGAACTACCGATCTCCGGGTTATGAGCCCGGCGGA
>JBDGPL010000196.1:0-5370 GCA_042219705.1 Halobacteriales archaeon
TCGCCGGGTGGACGCCGGCGGTCGCGAAGCCGTGGTTGCGCGCCCGGCCGTAGCGAAGCCGGAAGCCGCCCGGCTCGGAGGGATGGGCGAACACCGGCCGGCCGGCGATGAGGTCCCGGAGGTACTTGCCGTCGGGCTCGAGCCGGTCCGGGCCGTCGCCCGTCGGGGTCGGCTCGGGGGACGGCTGGTCGGGATCCGTCGGCTGGACCTCGCCGCCGTCGGCCGCCGCCTTCCCGTCGACCGTGCCGGCGATGAGGTCGTCGAGCCAGGGCCAGTCGACCTCCTCGAGCTGGCCGGTGTAGCGCTTGATCTTCGGGGGCTTCAGCGCGATTCCCTCGGCGAGCACCAGGCACATCCCGCCCCGGGGCGTGTTCGTGTCGACCCGCTCGAGGTCCCGGTAACCCGAGACCTCCTCGCCGCCCGTCGGCTCGCCGTCGAGCATCACCGGGCAGTGTCTGGCGATGTACTTGACCTCGGCCGCCGAGGGCGAGTACTGCAGCCCGGTCTCGTCGTCGTAGAGCTCGACCTCCTCGGCGTAGCGCTCGACCTCCGCCTCCCGGGGCTTGTAGCGGTCGATGCCGAGGAGCGCGCGGACGTAGTCGGCCACGAGCACGGACAGCGCCTGGGCGGTCCCGCCGGCCGACCGGATGGGCCCCGCGTAGTAGACGCGGACGAACTCCGTGCCGTCGTCGTTGTACGCCAGCTCGACGCGGTCGATGCCCTCGATGGGCGCGGCGACGACGCCCTCGGTCAGCAGCGCGACCGCGGTGCGGACGGCGCCCTCGATCTTTCCCTCGCGGGTGTCGTAGTCGCCGACCCGGCCTTCGGCGAAGTCCCGGGCCAGCTCGAGGGCGGCCGCCTCGCGGCCGTGTTCGGCCTCGAGCGTCCTGACCCGCTCGGCGACCCCCGGGATGTCGAGCAGGTTCTCCACCCGGTCCGCCATGTCCTCGGCGACGGGGATCTCGACTTCGGTGCTCGGGTCCTTGCCGCGGGCCCGCGCCCGTTCGGCGACGGACAGGGCGGCCTCGAGCCGGTCGTCGAGCCGTTCGAAGTACTGTCGGTCGGCCGGACGCATCAGGGGGTGGGCGGCGGGGACGGCCGGCGGTGGGCAAGCGGGCCGTCGGGGCCCGGGCGGTCCATAGGGCCGCCACGTGAGCCCGGGTAATAAATCCGGTCGACCCCGGACGGACCTGGCAGCGGGCGGCGCGGCGTTCCCGGGGCCGACATCGAGGCCCGACCGTTGGTTCGGTTGGACCGGGCCGACGCTCCCTCAACAGCAGGGGGACGGAACGCCACCCTCGAGGCGCGGAGCTATTCGGAAACGGCTTCCCGGGTCGGAACGGAGCCAACCGCGGGACCGACCCTCGTCTCCGTCGACCTGCCGGGGGACCGTCACTCGGCCTCGCCGGTCGCGACGGGGGCGCGGATGAGGTTGCCCCACTCCGTCCAGGAGCCGTCGTAGTTCTCGACGTCGGGGTAGCCCAGCAGCTCGGTCAGCACGAACCAGGCGATGGAGGACCGCTCGCCGACCCGGCAGTAGGTGACGACGGCCTGGTCCTCGGTGACGCCGGCGGATTCGTAGAGGTCCCGGAGCGCCTCGGCGCTCTTGAACGTGCCGTCGTCCTCGAGTACCGACGCCGTCGGGACGTTCCGGGCACCGGGGATGTGGCCGCCGACCTGGGCCGTCTCGCCGAGGCCCTCCGGCGCGAGGATCTCGCCGGTGAACTCCTCGGGGCTGCGCACGTCGACGAGCGGGATGCCGCTCTCGATGGCCTGTTCGACGTCGTCCTTGTAGGCCCGGATGCCCTCGAACGGACCTCGAGCGGTGTAGTCCTCGGCGGGGTAGTCGGCCGGCTCGGTCGAGAGCGGGTAGTCGTGATTGACCCAGTAGTCCTTCCCGCCGTCGAGGACCCGGGCGTCGTCGTGGCCGTAGTACTTGAACTCCCAGTAGGCGAACAGCGCGAACCAGTTCGGGATCCAGCCGTTGCCGTAGAAGACGACCGTCGAGTCCTCGCTGATGCCCGCGTCGCCGACCGTCGACTCGAAGTCCGCCTTCGTGAGGATGTCGCGCTCGGTGTCGTCGGAGAGGTCCTCGTCCCACTGCAGGCCGACGGCGCCCGGGATGTGGCCGTCGTCGTACCGGGAGGGGAAGTCCTCCTCGGGGGACTCGGGGCTGTTCACCTCGACCAGCCGGAGGCCAGGGTCGTCCGACCGGAACTCGTCGAGGCGGTCCTCGATCCAGTCGGCCGACACCAGCACGTCGTTGGCATATTCGCTCATGGTAACCACCGCTCCAAGGCTTGAAAGTCCAGCATATTATGGCCTCAGCCCCCGGCAGATGCCGCCCGGCCCCCGAACTACCGGCAACAAGTGTGGCGTTCGTCGACGAGACGACCCGCCAACTGCCGCGGGGAACCCGCCGCGGTCCTCCGAGCGGCGTTCGCGGCGAGCCGTGTCCGGGGCAGAACCGGAGAGCATTGCCGGAACCCCCGACAGGGGGCTCAGTCGTCGGCGTGAACCTCGCGGGAGAGCGCCGAGAGGAGCTCCACGAGTATGGCGATGGCCAGCGGACCGGCCACGATACCGATGGCCCCCAGACTCAGGATGCCGCCGGTGAAGCCCACGAAGTAGAGGCTCGCCGGGAGGTTAGCGGTCTCGCGGGCCAGCCGCGGCCGGAGGAGCGCGTCCGGAAGAAACGCGACGACCACGAGCCCGACGACGGCGAGCAGGACCGCACCGGGGACGTCGCCCGCGAGCAGGTCGGCGACCGCGATGGCAGCGACGAGGAGGCTCGGGCCGACGACCGGGAGGAACTGCAGCAGGCCGGCCACGACAGCCAGGGTCACCGGGTACCGGACCCCGAGGGCCGCGAAGACGACCAGCGCGGCGACGAACGTCGCGACGGCAGTGGCCGCCTGGATGACGTACAGCGAGAACAGCGTCCCTCGTATGCGGTCGTGGAGTGCCGCGACGACCCCCTGGTACCCGTCCGGCACCGGCCCGAGCAGGGCGTCCCGCACGCGGTCGCCCCGGTAGAGGAGGGCGAAGACGACGAACCCGAAGACGACCAGCTTGGCGGCGAGTATCGGCGTCGCCCGGACGAGGGCGATCGCGGTGTCGCTCAGCTCCCGAATCAGGAACGCGGCGACGTCGCCCGACTGGACCACGTGCGTGAACCCGCCGAGGCTGATGGCAACCGAGTCCGGCAACGACCGGAGGAGCTCGATGGCGGCCCGACGCCGGACGTAGAGCACGGCCCCCAATGGTACGAACATGGCCAGCCCGAACGCGTACGCCGTGGCCGTGGCGGCGGCCGCCGCCCACCAGTCTGGGAGGCCGCGCTCACGGAGGCGGTCGACGAGCGGCTCGAGGACGTAGACCGCGGTGATCGCGAAGAAGATGGTCCCGAGGACGCCCCGGAGGATGCCAATCGTGACGGCGGCGACGGCCGCCAGCGCCGCGCCCAGGACGTATCGGCGGTCGACTTCCATAGCGATCGGTGGAACGCCGGCCGATTAAGCGTTCGCGGCGCCGCCGGCGTGTCTCAGCGTGGGCCGATGGTGGCCGGCCGTATCATCCCGTACGGAAAGCGCCGGTCGGGAGCAGATGTCATGGGGTGACCGACCGGGGTGTTGTCGACCGCAGCATGCCGGTCCCGGCGGACAAGCGACACCGTGAGAACCTCACCGACACGTATACGCTTAAGGCCGACCCCCGGGGCCAACGGAGATATGGACTACGAGCTCGCCGTCGAGGGCGCGCCGGCCACCGTCCCGGGCGGGACCGGCATCCTGCTGCTCCACCCGAGCACCGGCGAGACGGACCGCATCGACACGGATTTCCTCAAGCAGGACACGGACGCGTTCCTCGTCATCTCGACGCGGACGACCGCCCGCGAGGTCCAGCAGAAGCTCGAGCACTACGGCGTCGACCGGGACAAGGCCGTCATCCTCGACACCCTGTCGGTCGAGCGGGGCTACTCCCGGCGCCAGGCGGAGAACATCCACTACGTCTCGGCGCCCGACGACCTCGACGGCATCGTCTCCCGGACCGAGTCGTTCCTCGCATCGACGAGCGGAAAGCGCCGTATCAGCGTCGACTCCATCACCGAGCTCGCGTACTACGCCGACGAGCCCGCCGCCCGGAGGGCGACCGAACGGCTCCTCGGGCTCCTGGCAACCCACGACGCCGTGGGGCTGTTCCACCTCTCCCCGGAGGTCCACGACGACGCGGTGGTCGAATCCTACGAGGCGATGTTCGACGGCGTCGTCGAGCTGGCCGAGGACGGCAGCGTCTCGGCACGGTTCTGAAGCCGGGCGGCGGGCCGAACGGTCCCGGCCGATCAGCGGTCCGGACCGACGTCGGCGAGGTCCGTCGGAACGTCGATGACGTACCGGCCGTCCTCCTCGAGGGCGATGATGTACTCCTCGCGGTCGTAGAGCTCCATCAGGTTGAGCTCGTACTCGCCCGGGGCGACGATCTTGATGCTCTCGAACTGGTCGTCAAGCTCTTGGCGGAGGGTCTCGAGGTCAAGCCGGTCGTCGGACTCTCCTTCGGCGGGGCGGGCGTCGTCCGCGACGGCGTCGAGCACGGCCGCCGTCTCGTCGACGGGTGGGAGCTCGTCCGGGCTGACGACCGCCCGGCGGGCGTCCGCCTGGGCGGCGTCCTCGTGGGGTCCATCGGTCGCTTCCGGAACTTCGTGAGGCGGTCTCGATTCTGCACTCGCGCCGTCACCGGCCGCAGCCCCCTCGGGCAGGAACTGAAAGCGGTTCCCGCCGCAATCGGGACAGCCGCCCAGCATGGCCTTCGAGCCGTCGGGGAACGTCCGGTCGCACGACGTACACTGGTGTGGCATGGGTCAACGGATATACGGAGGACCGTCAGGCGGCGTCTGGGAGGCCCGAGTGGTGGTGTCGACCATCAGTTCCGGGAAACCAGCGCGCTGATGAGCGTCTCGTCCTTGTGGAGGGTTTCCAGCCGGTCGGCGGGGCCGATGACGGTGAGCTTCGACGACGGTGAGCGCCCCATCAGCCGGCCGATGAGGCCGCCCTCCTGTGGCCCGGAGTTCGGGTAGGTCTCGATCTCGATCCCGCTGAACTCGTCGGGACTGATCTCGGTCATCGTGACCTCGATGAGTCGGGACTCCTCGTCGGGCGAGAGGCCGCGTTCGAGGATGACGATGTTGCCCTCGTGGACCCCGTCGAGGATCATCCGTATCTTCTCCATGCTGGTGAGCCCCTCGAGACGCTCGCCGCTGATGAGGTCGATCTGCACGCCCTCGCGTTGGGGTTCAGTCACTTCGGCCATGGGCTCACCCGAAGTACTCCGCGATCTTGTCGTACACTTCGTCCATGTTGTCGCCCTCGAGGG
>JBDGPL010000197.1:0-5885 GCA_042219705.1 Halobacteriales archaeon
CCGGCGACGCCGCCGACCGGGAAGCCGTAGCCCTGGTGGCCGTCGGGCATGCAGATGGCGTGCTTCCGGATGCCCGGCAGATGGGTCGTGTTCCGCAGCTGGGTGAGCGTGAGGTCGTCGGCGATCTCCTCGAGCAGGGCCTCGCTGGCGAGCACGCGCGCCGGCACCCGCATGTCGCCCTCGCGGGGGATCTCCCAGACGTAGTCCCGGACCCGCTCGAGGGTGATGCCGTCGGCCTCGTAGGTGTCGGTCATACCGTCCGATACGGTCGTCCTCCCCGAAGAGGTTTCGCCCGGACGCTCAGACGTCGAACACGACGTACGCCCGCCAGCCGTCGTCGGTCTCCTCCAGGGCCATCTCCGAGTACGTGACGGCCTTGACCTCCCGGGCCGCGATGGCCTCGACGGGCACTCCACGGGCGGCGGCTTTGAGGTGCCATTCGCCGTCGGCGTCGACCACCGTCGCCTCGTTGTCCACCGGGAGCACGTTCCGGACGTCGCGCTCGTAGATGAGCCGGTCGAGGTAGTCGAACAGGAGCGCCTCTCGGGATTCGGCCGTCTCCTCGACCTCGAACCGCTCGCCGAGGTCGGGGACGTCCTCGACGTGGGCCGAGGCGAGCCCGTCGGCCACCGCGGCGAAGACGCCGTCGAGCGTCGGCGCCGTGGCCTCGACCGCGACGTCGGCGGTGTGCTCGACGAGCTCGAACCGTCCGCCGGCGGCGTTTCCGGCGCCTGGCCCGCCCATATGCCACGATGCGCCGACGGTGGAATTATAGTTGGCGGGCGGCTACCGGCGCCCGGTGAGCGTCAACGTCGAGCAGGTGGTCGTCGAGCCGGGCGACGACGGCTACCTCGAGGCGGCGTGGGCCCTCAAGGAGCGCATCCGCGAGGCCGAGGGGGTGCTGCGCCAGCAGCGGGGCTTCTTCACGCGGGCCTACCGGCGGGCGACGACCTACGCCTACGTGGACCGCGAGGCCGACGCCCTCATCGGCTTCGCGACGGTCCGCCGCGACGGCTACATCCTGTTTCTGGCGGTCGATCCCGAACACCGCGGGGAGGGGTATGGCGAGCGCCTCGTCGCGACCGTCGCCGAGGAGCATCGCCGGGTCTCCTGTCACGCCCGGACGACCAACGACGAGGCCCTGGCGTTCTACGAGGCGCTGGGCTTCGAGCGGGTGCGGCGCATCGACGGCTACTACGAGGACGGCGGCGCCGCCTACTACCTGCGGCTGGGCGACGCGGGGCTCGCCGACCGGCTGTCGAACCTGCTGCGGCGATAGCGGGTTCGACCGCCGGCCCGTACGGGCCCGAACCCAGTCCTCAACCCTTAAGCCGGCCGCCCGTCGGGAAGCGACATGGACCAGCGACGCGCCGTGCTCGACCTGCTGCTCGAGAACGCCCGGTACGCCGCCGAGGACATCGCCCGCCAGACCGACCTCTCGGTCGACGAGGTCGAGGCCGTCGTAGCCGACCTCGAGGCCGAGGGCGTCGTCCGGGGCTACCAGGCCGTCGTCGACTGGGGGCAGCTCGACGACAGCCACGTTCGCGCGCTGGTCGAGCTCAACGTCGAGCTGGACCGCGAGACGAGTTACGAGGACATCGCCCGGCGGATCGTGAAGTACCCCCAGGTGGCCTCGCTCCGGCTGGTCAGCGGCGAGTACGACTTCGTGGCCGACCTGGAGGGCGATTCGATGCACGCGCTGTCCGACTTCGTCGCCGAGGAGATCGCGCCGGTGCCCGAGATCACCCAGACGGTCACCCACTTCGTGATGGACACGTACAAGGAACGCGGCATCGAGTTCGCCACCGGCGACGGCGACGACCGGCTCGCCGTCTCTCCATGACGACGAAGGAGACCGACCGCCCGCTGGCGCCGGCCGACCGGGTGCGTGCCGTCCCGCCGTCGGGCATCCGCCGGTTCTTCGAGCTGGCGGCCGAGCACGACGACATCATCTCGCTGGGCGTCGGCGAACCGGACTTCTCGGCGCCCTGGGCCGCCCGCCAGGCCGCCATCGACTCCCTGGAGCGCGGCCGCACCTCCTACACCGCCAACCGCGGCATGCTCGCGCTCCGGGAGGCCATCGCCGACCACGTCGAACGCTACGACCTCGACTACGACCCCGAGACGGAGGTCCTGGTCACGACGGGCGTCAGCGAGGGCCTCGACGCCACGATCCGGGCCCTGGTCGACCCGGGCGACGTCGTGGCCGTCGCCCAGCCGTCCTACGTCTCCTACGTGCCGGCGGTGCGGTTCGCCGGCGGCGAGCCGCTGGGCGTGCCGACGACGGCCGCGGACGACTTCCAGCTGACCCCCGCGGCCCTCGAGGCCGCCGGCGCGGCCGACGCCGATGTCCTCGTCATGTGCTACCCCAACAACCCGACGGGGGCGGTCATGCCCCGCGAGGCGCTCGCGGCGGTCGCCGAGTTCGCCGTCGAGCACGACCTGGCCGTCCTCGCCGACGAGGTCTACGCCGCGCTGACCTACGAGGGCGAGCACGCCTCCATCGCGACGCTCCCGGGGATGCGCGAGCGGACGGTGGTCTTCAACGGGTTCTCGAAGGCGTACGCGATGACCGGCCTGCGGCTCGGGTACGCCCTCGCGCCGCCAGAGGCCATCGAGGCCGTCAACCGGGTTCACCAGTACGCGATGCTCTCGGCGCCCACGACCGCCCAGTACGCCGCCATCGAGGCCCTCGAGTCCTGCGACGACGAGGTCGCGGAGATGGCGAGCCAGTACGACCGCCGTCGGCGGTTCGTCCGGTCGCGACTCGAGGAGATGGGCCTGTCGTGCTTCCCGGCCCGGGGCGCCTTCTACGTCTTCCCCGAGGTCCCCGGCGGCGACGACGAGGCCTTCGCCGAGGCGCTGCTGGAGGCGGAGTCGGTGGCCGCCGTGCCCGGCCGGGCCTTCGGCGAGGGCGGGGCGGGCCACCTGCGCGTCTCCTACGCCACCGGGATGGGCGAGCTCCGGGAGGCGATGAACCGCATCGAGGCGTTCGTCGCGGACTGGCCATAGGCGCGGGGCAACCCCTATACCCCGTCCCCGCCGTTGGCCGCCTGATGGACGAGCGGACGCGGGCTTACCTGCGCGGGCGGTTCCGGGACTTCTACCGCAAGCAGCCGCCCCCGGCGCCCCCGGCGGCCAACCGCCGGGAGTGGGGCTACATCCCGTGGACCGAGGGGTCGGCCACGACGATGGTCCGGCACAAGTCGCTGATGGAGCTCGGCGACCCGGCGGACTTCCTCGCCCGGCAGCGCCCCCGGCACGTCTACTTCTCGGCCGGCCGGTACCGCGACCCGGGCGCGCCGACGATGGGCGAGAAGGGCTGGCAGGGCTCGGACCTCGTCTTCGACCTCGACGCCGACCACCTGCCCGCCGTCGACCCCGAGGCCGACAGCTACGCGTCGATGCTCTCGGCCTGCAAGGACGCCCTCCGCCGGCTGCTTGCCTTCCTCACCGAGGACTTCGGCTTTACGGACCTGCAGGTCGTCTTCTCCGGCGGCCGGGGCTATCACGTCCACGTCCGGGACGAGCGGGTCCGCGGGCTCGACCGGGAGGCTCGCCGGGAGATCGTGGACTACGTCCGGGGCATCGGCGTCGGGTTCGACGACCTGGTCGAGACGGCCCAGCGGGGCCCCGCGACGGCCCGGGTGCTCGCGACCGACGGGGGGTGGGGCCGGCGGACCCACCGCCGGCTGCTCGCGTTCGCGGACGAGCTCGCCGGGCTGGACGACGACGACGCGCTCGACCGGCTCCGGGCGTTCGACGGCATCGGCGAGAAGACCGCCGAGACCGTCCTGCAGGTCGTCCGGGAGGACCGCTCGGCGCTCCGCGACGGCGCCATCGAGCGGGGCGGACCCGCCATCCGAACCCTCGCCGAACGGCTGCTGGAGCGGGCCACCGAGCAGGACAGCGCCGCCATCGACGAGCCCGTCACGACCGACACCCACCGGCTCATCCGGCTGCCCGGGAGCCTCCACGGCGGCACCGCCCTCGAGGTGACGCCGGTCGACCGGGACGCGCTCGACGGCTTCGACCCGCTCGTCGACGCCGTCCCCGCGCCCTTCCGTGGCCACGAGGTGACGGTGCGGGCCGACGGCGGTCCGCCGGTCGAGCTCGGCGGGGAAACGTTTACCGTGCCGGCCGGCGAGACTCGACTACCGGAGTACGCGGCCAACTTCCTGATGGCCGCCGGCCGCGCCGAGAAGGAACGAGAATGACCACGGGCGACCCATCGCGACCGTGAACCTGGACGACCTCCGCGCCGCGCAGGTCGACGAGCGGGGCACCGACAGCCTCCAACCGCTCCCCCCGACCTTCTACGCGGAGGCGGCCGACTACCTCGCCGACCTGCGCGAGCGCCGCGACCGCCTGGCCGCGCGCGCCGACGACCCCTTCGACTCCGAGGAGGTCCGCCAGCTCACCGACGAGCTCGAGACCGCCGAGGAGGTCGTCGAGGCCATCTACGAGCGCCGGGTGGGCAAGCTGGTCAAGCGAGCGAGCCTCGCCGCCGCCGGCATGCCGGCCGACGAGGAAGGCCTCACCGAGGAGGAGCGGGTCCTGTTCGCGGACCTTGTCGAGCGCCTCGAGGCCCACCGCGCGACCGTGCTCGACGACCTCGCGGCGGGCGAGCCGGACACGGCCGACGCGGCGACCGACGACCGGTCGGTCCGGGACGATCGGCCAGCGCCGACGGACGGCGAGGCGGCCTCGACGACGGCGTCCGATGCGCCCCCCGGCGCGACGGAATCGGCCGGTGGCCCGGAACCGGAACCCGACGGCGGCGGTGCTAGCGACTCGACGAGTGCCGGGTCGTCGGCGGACGACCCGGACCGGGTGACGGTCCGCATCACGGCCGAGGTCGGCGAGATCTACGGCGTGGACGACCGGGTCTACACGCTCGGCGAGGAGGACGTCGTGTCCCTCCCGAGCGTGAACGCCCGCCCGCTGCTGGAGCGCGACGCCGCCCAGCGGGTCGAGTGACCGTCGAGGAAGCGCCTTCGCCACACGGCAGTCCGCCGGCGGATCGGCGACGGGGCCGAGCCCGTCGGCACCCGCCCGTCGGCTCGCCGGCGACCGGAACCGGCCAGACCTTTTGTGGCGAAACGATAGCGATCCGCCGGGGATGCCCGCCCTGGCCGTCGACCTCGGATTCGCCGCCCGGGTCCTCGTGGGCTACGCGTGTTCACGGTCGTGACCGGCGCCCGGCACGCCTACTGGGCTTGGACGGGCCGAACGAACCGCCTCACGACCGTGGTCGAGGGCGTCTTCGCCGAGCGGCCCGCCACCCGCCGCTGGCTCTGGGCGATCGGTAGGCCGCTGGTGGCCCTCGGGGGCCTCGCGTTCGCAGCCGTGCTCACCTGGCTGCTCGTCTGACGGCGGGACCGTGGCCGCCGGCTACTGGAAGGTGCGGCTGATCTCGGGCTCCTCGGGCTGGTCGGCCTCCCGGGTCGTCAGCTCCTCCTCGAGCTCCTGGTAGCGCTCCTGGACGTCGGCGGTGACGCTCGGGCCGACCTCGTCGAGCGCCTGCTCGAAGTGCTCGGCGGCGATACGGACGTTCCCGACCGTGTCGGGGATGTCCTCCGGGTCGACGGAGGTCACGAACTCCCGGCTGGCGGCCATGGCGGCCTCCCGACAGACGGCCTCGATGTCCGCGCCGACGTAGTTCTCCGTCTCCGCGGCCAGCTCGTCGAGGTCGACGTCGTCGGCGAGCGGCTTGTGGCGGGTGTGCACCTCGAAGATGGCCCGGCGGGCCGCCTCGTCGGGGACCGGGACGTGGACCTGCCGGTCGAGCCGGCCGGGGCGCAGCAGCGCGGGGTCGATGAGGTCCGGCCGGTTGGTCGTGGCGACGACCACGACGTCCTCGAGCTCCTCGAGGCCGTCGAGCT
>JBDGPL010000198.1:0-3205 GCA_042219705.1 Halobacteriales archaeon
CTCGTCGAGCATCCGGCTGGTCGAGCCCTGGTGGAGGTCGAGCGCGAGGTCGGCCCGCTGGACGACGTCGAAGGTGGCCGCGGCGATGCGCTCGGAGGTCGACCCGTCGGGGTCGCCGGGGTAGACCCGGTTCAGCTTCGTGTCGTCGATCGGGTTGCGGTGGCTGGCCTGCTGGAAGCCGTGGAGGTTGACGATGCCGACGACGAGGACCGTCCCGGCGAGCTCGTCGGGGTCGAGCTGCGGGACCACCCGGTTGACGACCCCGACGCCGTTGAGCTCGTCGCCGTCGGAGGCGGCCTGGAGGTAGAGCGTGTCGCCGTCCCGGGCGCCCTCGACGACGCAGACCGGCAGCGAAAAGGGGGCGCCGTCGCGACCCTCGCCGACCTCGAGGGAGCCGGTGGCTACCTCTCCGGGAGCCGCCTCGGCCGTCCCGACGGCGGTCATTGGTTGACAGGCCGCGGCCACGGTCTTGTGTTTATCGGGACTCGTCGGGCCGACCGAACCGGCTTTGCCGGCGGGGCCGCGAGGTCGGTCATGGTCAAGGTGGTGCCGGACGACGCGGAGCCGGCGGGGCTGGCGGTCCGCCGGCAGGCCGCCATCGGGTTCGGCGCCGGCGCCGCCGTCGCGGCCGCGGTCTTCGTGTTCTTCGCGCTGATTCCGGGGACGCGCCGGCCGTTGGCGCTGTACGCCGGCCTGGCGGTCGTGCTGGCGTTCGCCGCCGGCCTGCTGGTCACTCTCGTGCTGGTGGGCTGGCGTGTCCGCCGGCTGGCGGGGCAGTGACCGCCCCCCGCCGTCAGGCCCAGTCGTAGTCCGGATCGTCGCCGGCGAGCGCCGCCAGCCGCTCGGCGCCGGCGCGGGTGCCCTTGGCGATGAGGACGTCGTCGACCGACAGCCGGGTGGTCGGTCCCGGCGAGACGAACCAGTCGTCGGCCTCCTCCCCCGCCCGGCGGACGGCGATGACCCGCATCCCCGTCTCGGTCTCGACCATGCGCTCGCCGAGGGTCGCGTCCTCGAGCTGGCTGTCCGACCGGACCCGCAGCCGGACGATGACCTCGTCGGACTCGCCGACGGCCTCGGCCACGACCGGATGGGCGGCCAGCCCCCGCAGGACGCCGCCGGCGAGCTCGAGCGCGGCGTCGGAGATGACCTCCGTGGCCGCGGCGAGGTGGACCAGCCCGCGCAGCGAGATGGGGTCCTCGACGCGGCTCGCCGCCCGGAGCGTCCAGGCCTCGAAGCGCGATTGCAGCGCGTCGACCTCCGCCTCGAGCTCGAAGACCTCCTCGGCGACGGACTCCGCGTTGAACAGCACCGCGCCGTAGGCGAGGTCCACCGCCAGCTCGCTCATGTTCTTCATGAGCACGATTGAGTCGACGGCTCGCTCGAGGTCAGCGAGGTCCGGCTCGCCAACGTCGGGCGGGGCGAACGGCTCGCCGGCGACCTGCTCGTAGACCTCGACGAGGCCCTCCTCGAGCCCGCGCAGGAGCACCACGTCGCCGGCGTGCAGCTCGGTCTCCCGATCGGGGTTGAGCAGCCAGTCGCCGTCGCGACGGATGGCGATGACGCGCACGCCCGTTTCGGTCTCGAGGTTCCGGTCGCCGAGGGTCGTCCCGGCCAGCGGCGAGTCGTCGGCGACCGCGGCCCGGGCGATGGCCTCGTGCGCGTCGGGCAGCGCCGCGCGGAGCTCGTCGGGCAGCCCGATCTCCTCGAGGACGACCTTGGCGATGTCCCCCGCAGCGTTCGATATCTTCTCGGCAGCCGCAACGACGCCGAGCACCGGGGCGAGCTGCTCGGCGTCCTCCGGGCTTCGGGCGGCCAATAGGAGGCTCATCCGGGCGCGCAGCTGCAGGACGTCCATTCGCTCCTCGAGGTCGAGCACCTCGGCGGCGAGGTCCCGGTTGCCATGGAGGACGGCCGAGTAGGCCAGGTCGATGAGCAGCTCGGCGGTGTCCTTCATCTCCGCGAGCACCGCCTTGACGCTGACCGGCTCGTACTCGACCTCGTCGGCCGCCATGGCGCCGCGGTTCGCCCGCCCCGGCCAAAAGCTTGCCTGCCGGGGCGAACCCGCCCGTTCGCCACCCGGCGGCGGGCCAGCCCCGGAAACGGCAATCCTTTTCCACCGCGGTCCTGAACCGCTACGGTATGTCAGCCGAGCTCAAGAAGGGCCTCGAAGGGGTGCTGGTGGCCGAATCCTCGCTCTCGTCCATCGACGGCGACGCGGGCGAACTCATCTACCGGGGCTACGCCATCGAGGACCTGGCCCGGGAGGCGTCGTTCGAGGAGGTCCTCTTCTTGCTCTGGCACGGCCACCTGCCCGACGCCGACGAGCTGGCGACCTTCGAGGCGGAGATGTCCGCCGAGCGGGCCGTCGCCGACGACATCCTCGACGCCGTGCGGGCCCTGGCGGCCGCCGACGAGGACCCCATGGCGGCGCTGCGGACCGTGGCGTCGCTGCTCTCCGCGTGGGACGCGGACGCCGACGCCGAGCCGGCCGACCGGGAGGCGAACCTCCGGAAGGGCCGCCGCATCACCGCGAAGCTCCCCACCGCCCTCGCGGCCTACGCCCGGCTCCGGGACGGCGACGAGCCCGTCGCGCCCCGGGAGGACCTCGGCCACGCCGCGAACTTCCTCTACATGCTCAACGGCGAGGTCCCCGACGAGGTGCTCGAGGAGACCTTCGACATCGCGCTGGTGCTCCACGCCGACCACGGCCTGAACGCCTCGACGTTCGCGGCCATGGTGACGGCGAGCACGCTGGCCGACCTCCACAGCGCCGTGACGAGCGCCGTCGGCACGCTCAGCGGGCCGCTGCACGGCGGCGCCAACCAGAACGTCATGCGGATGCTCCTCGAAGTCGACGGGAGCGACAAACCCCCGACCGACTACGTGGCCGACGCGCTCGACGCCGGCGAGCGCATCGCCGGGTTCGGCCACCGCGTCTACAACGTCAAGGACCCCCGCGCGACGATCCTCGGGGAGATGTCGGAGTCGCTCGGCGAGGCGGCCGGCGACACCAAGTGGTACGAGTACAGCGCCGCCATCGAGGAGTACATGGTCGAGGAGAAGGGCCTGCCGCCGAACGTCGACTTCTACTCGGCGACCACCTACTACCAGATGGGCATCCCCATCGACGTCTACACCGCCATCTTCGCCCTCTCGCGGGTGGGCGGCTGGGTCGCCCACGTCCTCGAGCAGTACGACGACAACC
>JBDGPL010000199.1:0-5569 GCA_042219705.1 Halobacteriales archaeon
TCCGCAAGGAGGTCGTCCACGAGGTCGGCCACACGCTCGGCCTCGAGCACTGCGACAACCACCGCTGCGTGATGAGCTTCTCGCCGACGGTCCGGGAGGTCGATGTCAAGGAGCAGCACCTCTGTGGCACCTGCCAGCGCGTGATCGGCTGAGCTGGTGTCGCGCGATGGCTCCCGCCCACCCGGACCTCGCGGACCACTTCGAGTCGTTCGCCGGCTGGTGTGAGGGCACCGAGCCCTTGTACTCCCGGCTGGCACGCGGCATCGCAACCGACCCGGACCTGCTCGCGATCGCGGCGGCGGCCCCCGAGGGTCGGTCACCGCCCCACCTCATGTTCGGCGGGGTCCACTTCCTCCTGCTCCGGGGCCGCGAGGGCGCCATCGCCGACTACTACCCGTCGGTGGCCGACGATCCCCGGCCGCCCGACGAGGGCTTGCTTCCCGCCTCCGGTCGTTCGTCGCCGACCACGAGACTCGGCTCCGGGCGATCCTCGCCGAGCGTCGCACCCAGACGAACGCCGTCGGGCGGAGCGCCGCCCTGTACCCGGCATTCGCCCATCTCGTCGACGAACTCGAGGCGTCACCGGCCCTGATCGAGCTCGGGTCCGCCGCCGGACTCAACCTGCTGTGGGATCGCTACGGGTACGACTACGACGGGACCAGGGTCGGCGCGGCCGACGCCCCCGTCGTCATCCGCGCGGGCGTGCGAGATGGCGACCCACCGCTGCCAGACGCCCCGCCGCCCGTCCACTCACGGGTCGGCGTCGACGTCAATCCTCTCGATCCGACCGACCCAGACGACGCCGACTGGCTCCGGGCCCTCGTGTGGCCGGGCCACGACGAGCGTCGTCGTCGCGTCGAGGGGGCGCTCGAAACTGCGGCGCGCAAGCCGCCTACCGTGCTCGCGGGCGACGCCCTCGACCGGCTCCCGGGACTCGTCCGAGACGTCCCACCGGCGGTGCCGGTCTGTGTCTACCACACCCTCTTTCTGTATCAGTTGCCCGAGGACGACCGCGAGCGGTTGCGCGACCAGCTCCGCCGGCTCGGTGCCTGCCGGGAGCTCCACTGGGTGTCGAGCGCCAGCGACGTCGCCGACGAGCGCGCCCTGGGCCTCGAGCACGGCGTCGTTCGGGATGGCGGCCTCGAGACCGAACGCCTGGGGGCGTTCGAGCAGCACGGCCGGTGGGTCCGGTGGGACGCGTCGGGATAGGCTTCGGCGAGTGAGGCCGGCGGTACCCGACCCCATCGGGTCCTACGTGCCCTCGTCCACCAGCTGGTCGAGGTCGATGTCGTCGAGGGCGGCGTGCACCGCGGCCTCGTCACCGCCGTCGGCGAGGGGTTCCAGCTCGCGGTAGCAGTCGGGACACAGCGGCATCGTCAGCCGGCCGACGGGGGTCGACAGGCCCCGTTCGTCGGTTAGGTACGAGAGCCAGTCGGCGGGGACGGGCAGGCTCCGGCCACGGCCGGCGATGTCGCCGCAGCGGGCACAGCGGGTCGGCATGACGTGGGCCTCGTCCCGGACCGGCTAAAAGCCCGCGGCCGGTGCCGTCGCGCGGGCCGGCCGGCGGACGGACCCGACTTGTAATCCCTGAATATGTGGGTTGTTACCAGCACACAATCATTAAGCGGCCCCCGACCCATGTTTTCGGAGCCATGCAACCGTCCGACCCGGTACCGGTCGAGCGCGAGCCACTCAGGCAGCTCTACGATGCCATCGCCACCGGGGAGGGAGCGACGCTATCGGACCTCCGGCAGGCTGACCTCCCCCTGTCCCCGGACGCGGTCGGGGAGGCCGTCGAAGGGCTCCTCGACGCCGGCTTCCTGGAGGAGCGTGACGGGCAGCTCTACCTGGCCGTACCGGCCGAGGGGGCCGGAGCCGACGTCACGGTCCGGGTCGCCCGCAGCGACGACCTGCCGGCCGTCAAGGCCGTCATCGACGAGGTGGCCGCGGAGAAGACGTACATCGAGGCGGAGACCGTCGCGGAGGCCCTCGACCGGGACGAGACCCTGCTGCGGTTCGACGAGGAGACCTCGCGGGTGTTCTTCGTGGCCGAGGCCGACGACGAGGTCGTCGGCTGGCTCCATTTCGAGGCGCCCGAGCGCGCGAAGCTCCGGCACACCGCTCGGTTCACCCTCGGCGTCGCCCCCGACTATCGGGGTCGTGGGATCGGCAAGCAGCTCATGACCGCCGGCCTCGAGTGGGCCGAGGCCCACGGCTACCACAAGGTCTACAACGACTTCCCGGCCACCAACCGGGGGGCCCTGGCCTTCCTCGACTCGCTCGACTACGACGCCCACAACGAGGCCGTCCGCCGGGACCACTACTACGTGGACGGTGAGTTCGTCGACCAGATGTCCCTCGCCGTCTATCTCGGGGGCACGCCGACGGCCCTCACCCACTTCGACCGCGTCCAGCGGGAGGCCGAGGAGCTCTATCAGGGGTGACTGCGGCCCCTGTCGCTCGTCGTTCCGCCGGCGTCGCCTCCGTGACCGGCAGGCCTACCCCGTATAGTAGTACTCGCCGGCGCGCTGCTGCTCGCGGTCCTTCTGGCTGCCGGGCTTGTTGACCCGCGGCCGGCCGGTGCGCTCGTCGCGGCGGAAGGTCACGCCGAGGTTCGCCAGGAACTCGTTCATGCCCGACCGCATGGCCTGGGGCGGACTGGCGTGACCGTGCTCGGCGGGCTCGCCGTCGAAGACGAGCAGCCGGTCGGCCAGGAGGTCGAGCATGTAGATGTCGTGGTCGATGACGAGCACGGACGCCCCCCGGTTCTCGGCGAACCGCCGGATGGCCCGGGTCGCCCGAACCCGCTGCTCGACGTCGAGGTGGGCTGACGGTTCGTCGAGCAGGTAGAGGTCGGCCTCCGCGGAGAGGGCCGCCGCGATGGCCACCCGCTGGCGCTCGCCGCCGGAGAGGTCCGTCAGCGCCTGCTCCATGAGCCGCTCGAGCTGCAGTGGCTCGGCGACCTCGGTCTCCCAGTACGACGAGCCGAAGTCGTCGGTGATGGAGGCCAGGTAGGCGTCGACGCGGACGGGGTCGTCGGCCTCCACGTACTGGGGTTTGTAGGCGATCTCGAGCTCGAGGTCGAGCGTCCCCGCGTCCGGCTCGAGCTCGCCCGCGAGCAGTTCCGCGAACGTCGACTTGCCGATGCCGTTCGGGCCGACGACGCCGAGCACCTCGTCCTCGCGGATCTCGCCGGCCTCGACGGCGAGGGAGAACTCGCCCGCGCCGTAGTCGACCTCGAGGTCCGGGTAGCCGACGAGCGTCGTGCCCGCGCCGGTGTCCGCCCGGGGGGCGTGGCGCTCGAACTCGATGGCGTTCGGCCGGATGCGCATGTTCTCGTTCTCGAGGTAGCCGGCGAGGTACTCGTTGATGCCGTTCCGGGTGGACTTCGGGTCGGTGATGACGCCGAAGACCCCGGGCTCGCCGTAGCCCACGTGGATCGAGTCCGCCAGGAGGTCGAGGACGGCGAGGTCGTGCTCGACGACGAGCATCGAGCGGTCCTCGCCCTCGGCGATCTCGCGAATTAGCCGGGCGGCGGCCACCCGCTGGCGCACGTCGAGGTAGGGTGTCACCTCGTCGAGGAAGTAGAAGTCGGCGTCCCGGGCCAGCGCCGCCGCCAGGGCGACCCGCTGCAGCTCCCCGCCCGACAGCGTGTCGATGGCCTGCTCGAGCACCGGGCGGATGCCGAGCCGGTCGACGATGTCGTCGAGCGCGCCGCGCTCGTCGGTCTGCTCGAGCAGCTCGCGGGTGACGCCGTCGAACCGGTCGGGGATGTGGTCGACGTACTGGGGCTTGCGGGCGACGCTGACGTCGCCGTCACGGAGCGCCCCGACGTAATCCTGCAGCTCCGTGCCCCGGTAGGCGTCGAGGACGGCCTCCCAGCCCGGGGGGTCGTCGTACCGTCCGAGGTTCGGCGGGAACTCGCCGGCGAGGATCTTCACCGCCGTCGACTTGCCGATGCCGTTTGGGCCGAGCAGCCCCGTGACGCGACCCTCCTGGGGGACCGGCAGGCCGTACAGCTCGAAGGTGTTCTCGCCGAAGCGGTGGGCTGGTTCGTCCTCGAGGGCCTGGGGGAGGTTGACGATCTCGATGGCGTCGAAGGGACACTTTCCAACGCAGATGCCGCAGGACTCGCCGAGGCACAGCTCCTCGGAGATGCTCACCTGGTCGGGGTCCCCCGCGTACTCGCCGTCCTCGCCGTGGCGCTCCTCGCGGGTGACGATGCACTCCTTGCCCGTGCGGTTCGGCGGGCAGAAGTTCGCGCACTCGTAGTTGCACCGGTCGGGCTGGCAGTGGTCGAGGTTGACGACCGCGATGCTGTCCCGGGCCATGCTACAGCGAGGCGCCGGTCTCGAGCAGGATGGTCCACGTCATGAACCACAGCGCGAACGTCATGAAGCCCACGTAGAGGTGGTCCTTGGCCGAGAACTCGTCGACGTCGACGCCGAGCAGCCGGAGGACGCCAAGGTCCGCCAGGATGGCGCCGCCGACGACGGCGAGGCCGAGCCGGTCGGCCGGGCCCGAGGCGAGCATCGACGAGACGACGCCCGCCGCCACCCCGGCCAGGGCCGCCGTTGCGGTGACCTTCAGGCTCCGGCGGTGCTGAGCCCGGCGGTCGGCCGTCTCGGTTGCCATGACCTCCGTTCGGCGACGGCCGCCCAAAAGGGGTTCGTTCCGCGACAGTCGATAACTGCCCACCCGGGACCCGTTCTGGGCGACCAGTGGTCGAACACCTTTATGGTTGACCACGTGAACACTGGGGCCGATGGCCGCTCCCGACGCCCTCGCGGACCTCCCCCCGAGCGCCAAACTCGTCTACAAGGTGCTCGAGTACAACGGCCCGTTGACCCAGAAGGCCATCGTCGAGGAGTCGATGCTCTCGCCCCGGACGGTCCGGTATGCCCTCGAGCGGCTGTCGGGGATCGACGCCGTCACCGAGGACGTCTACTTCGCCGACGCCCGCCAGAACCTCTACGAGCTGACGGCCCGTGAGACCGGGGAGCCCCCCGAAGCCGGTGCGGCCGAGTAGCGCGAGCGGCGACCGGCCAGCCCCGTTCACGCCGGTCAGGTTGCCGTGACCGTGATACGCCGACCGTGGTCGATGGCCGTCTCGAGCTCATCGGCGATGGCGCTGCCCCGGGAGACCTGGATTTCGCCGCCGCGGCCGACCGTCGCCGTGAAGAGATACTCGCCGTCGGCCTGGACCTCGACGGTCCGGCCCACCGCGTCGCCGACCGGGATGACGACGTGCCGGTCGGTGATCTCGGGCGTGACGACCGTCCCCTCAGCCGGGCCGCCGCCGTCGGCGGGCGGACGGCCGGCAGATGCTCCCGCGCCCGGCCGCTCGTCGTGGGTCCGGACGTCGATGTCGATGCCGAGCCGGTCCTCGATGGCCGAGATGCGCCCGCCGCCCTTGCCGATGACCTCCGAGATATCGGCCTCGGAGACGTAGACCACGGCCGTGTTGCCGCCGGTGAGTTCGACGTCGACACGGCCCTGGGCGATGGCCTCGATCTCCCGGGCGACCTCCTGGCGAGCGAGGCGGTCGACGCCGGACTCGACGGGCTCG
>JBDGPL010000002.1:0-4044 GCA_042219705.1 Halobacteriales archaeon
TGAAAACCGCGAACAGCAGTTCGAGAAACGGCTCGGCCAAGCCGGGTTCGGGCCGATTCGGGACTGTGTCAAATTTTTCAACTTCGACGAAGTTTCTGAGCTCCACTCGGGGACGGAAACCGCTGAGAACCTTGCCCAGCGTCTGTAGTTCGACCCATCATACCATCTGAGCCGACGCGCATCGTCGGGGCTCGAGATAGGAGGTTTCGACGAAATCCCTCACTCCCACTCCTGCAGCCACCACGCGATCCCCAGGAGCATCAACCCCACGCCCGCCGTCGAGGTCGCCGGCTCGGGGATCACGAACAGCACGAAGCCGACCGCGATGAGGACCGTCGGCTCGAGCTCCTCCAGGTACGCCCAGACGCTCATGTCCGCCACTACCACCGCCGGCGGCATCACGCTGTCGTCGGTTCCGCGCCACCGGGAACGCCCCCGCGGCCGGCCTCAGTCGTCCGGCCACACCGTGACGCCCGCCAGACTCAACGCCCCCGCCAGCCAGAGCGCGAGCCCGAGGACGTTCGCGAAAAGCGGCGCCGTCTCGACGCCCGTCGGGCCCACCGCGCCCACGACCGTCTGCAGGACCAGCCCGCGGTAGGCGCTGTTCGGGCTCAGCGACAGGAGCCACGGCAGCGCCCCCTCGGGCACGACGCCGCCGGCCAGGCCAGCGACGATCCCCAGATCGAGCCCGACGACGAGCGCCACGGCCGCGGCCGCGCCGAGCGCGATGGCGCCCCGGAGGCTCCGGGCGGCCGCCGAGACGACCAGCGCCACCGACAGCGCCACCAGCGCGAAGCCCCCGGTGAGCACGACGAACCGCAGGTAGAGCCACACGGAATCGGCCCCGCCGTGGGTCGCGAAGACCGTCGACTTCGCGCCGCCCATGGCCGCCGCGAGCGCGCCGACGACCAGCAGCGGGCCGACGACCGCGACGAGCATCGCGGCCCCGCGCCCGAGGAAGACCCCGAGGACCAGCTCCCGACGCGCCAGCGGGTAGGTCCGCAGCACGTCGAGCTCGCCCCGTTGGGCGTCGCCCAGGACCGCCCGGTAGCCGACGGCCAGCGCCAGCGCCGGCACCAGGACCTCGAGCGGCGTGAGCAGCGTGAGGACGACCGGCACGAAGCCGGCCGCCCCGCCGGTCCACGCCAGCCCGACGACCACGAGCGCAAAGCCGAGGCCGAGCCCCCAGAGGGCCCGCGACCGGGCCACCGTGCGGACCTCCCGGTCGAGCACCGCCGCGACCCGCGCGGACCTCACGGCTCGGCCCCCGTGCGGACGGTCAGCTCGTCGCCGACGAGCGCCCGATAGGCGGCCGCCAGCGAGTCGGTTTCCGTCTCTTCGCAGAGCTCGTCGGGCGCCCCGCGGGCGACGACCGCCCCGCGGTCGAGCACGAGGACGGCGTCCGCCGCCGAGACCGAGGCGAGGTCGTGGCTCGCCAGGAGGACGGCCGTGCCGCCGGCGGCGCGCTCGGCGACCGCGTCGGTGATGCGGGCCGTCATCCCGGGGTCGAGGTCGCTCGTCGGCTCGTCGAGCACGGCCAGCGGCGGGTCGCCCAGCGTCGCCTGGGCCAGCCCGAGCAGCCGGACCATCCCGCCCGAGAGGGCGTCGACCCGGCGGTCCCGAACGTCGGTCAGGCCCACGGCGGCGAGGGCCGCCTCGACGTCGGCCCCGCCGAGCAGCTCGGCGTAGAACCCCAGGGTCTCCTCGACCGTGAACGCCGGGCGGAAACCGGGGTGCTGGGGCAGGTAGCCCACGGCCCGCTCGCCGGCGGGGCGGTCGACGCGCCCGCCCGACGGCGCCAGCAGGCCGGCGACGACGCGCAGGAGCGTCGTCTTCCCCGAGCCGTTCGGCCCGACGAGGGCCGTCAGCGTGCCGGGCGACAGCGAGAACGAGACGCCGTCGAGCACCTCGACGTCGCCGAACCGGTGGCGGACGTCCTCGACGCGGACCACGGGGTCGGCAGGCCCGCTCATCGGCCCTCCCGGTCGGCCGGCGGCCCGGCGGCCGCCGGCCGGGCCAGCGGTTCGGGGTCGACCACCCCGGTGCCCGACAGCCCGGGCACGAGCCCCTGGAGCTCGCGTATCGCGGTCACGGCCGGCGAGCGCGCCAGGGTCGCCGCGCCGGGGACCCGCCCGACCCGGCGATCGACGGGCCCGGTCGGATGGAACGGCCGGTCGAGCCGGCCGTCGCCGTCGCGGTCCCGGCCGGGCGCGCCGGCCCAGAAGTTCCCCGGCCAGACCCGGAGCGGGCCGAGGATGGCCAGGGCCGGCCGGCGGTTGTCGACGACGTCGTTGGCCACGACGCGGTTCGTGGGGACGAGCGAGGCCGCCCGGAGGCCGACGTCGTTGGCCGCCACGCGGTTCCGCTCGACGAGCGACCGGCGCGAGGAGAGGTAGAGGCCGATGCCGTTGGCTACCACCACGTTCCCGGCGACGTACGAGGCGCTGCCGGCCACGTAGATGCCGGCCCGGCTGTCGCGCACGTCGTCGTCGACGAGCAGGTTGCCCGACGGCCGGGTCATCACGATGAGGCCGGTGTTCGTCTCCCGGGCGGTGTTGTTCGCGACGAGCGCGTCGGAGGTGTACATCTCGTGAACGCCGAAGCGCATCCCCGTCATGCGGTTGTCCCGGACGACGGTCCCGTGGGCGCGGTGGGTGTAGACGCCGTCGCGGCCGCCCCGGAACGTCGAGTCCTGGACGACGATCCGCGAGGCGAAGTCCATCACGCCCATGAAGCCGTCGGCCCAGGCGGCCGTGCCGTTGACCGTGACGCCGTCGACGACCGCCCGGTCGCTCCACCGGACCAGGACGCCGTTGGTCGGCGTCTCGACCGCGATGTCGTGGACGAGCGAGCCGTTGGCGTGGTCGAGGACGACGCCGGCGTCGCCGTAGCCGTAGCCCAGCTGCACCGAGTAGTCCCAGGCGCTCTCGTTCGCCGGGACCGACTCGGGCGACTTCGTCGTCCCGACGCCCGAGATGCGCAGGTCCGCGATCGCCACCCGCGGCGCGCGCACCCGGACGACGCTGCCGTTGCCGTCGCCCCGGAGGTGGGTTTGTCGGCCGGCGCCGCGGACGGTCACCGGCTTGTCGACGGTGAGGTTCGCCGCGTAGGTCCCCGGCGGGACGACCACCGTGGTGTTCGGCGGGGCGGCCGCGACGGCCGCGGCGAGCGTCGGGGCGTCCTCGCCGACGACGACCGAGACCGGCCGGGCCAGCAGCGCCCGGGCGTCGCGCACGGCGCGGTCGGCCCACCGGGTCCGGGCCTCGCGGGCCGCCCGGAAGCTCGCGCGGGTCGTCCGCTCGGTCCCGAACGCCATTCCCCGGACGGCGGCCCAGCCGTGGACCTCGCCGCCGTACCGCTCGGCGAACGCCCGGGCGGCCGCCCGGTCGGCGAAGGGCACCACGGCCGGCCCGCCGGGCGTGCGGGCCCGGCTGTCGACCACGAAGACCGCCGCCTCCGCCGGCACCCACGCCTCGCCCCCGGGCGCGGTCAGGAAGCCCTCGGCCGTCAGCTCGGCGCCGTCGAGCGCCGTCACGTAGACCGCGAGCGGCCGGCCGAACTGCCGGGCGTGGCCCGGCCGGCCGAGCGCGTCCACGAGCGAGGCGACGCCGTAGTACCCGATGGCGTACCGGAACTGCGAGTAGAAGACCTCGGCCTTCGGCACGGCGTGGCCCGCCGCCCGGGCCTGCATCGTCGTGGCGCCGGTCAGGCCCGTGCGGACGGTGTCGTCGAACGGGACCGGCGACGGCCGCTGGGCCGCGACGTCGACGACGAAGGCGCCGCTCATGGCCAGGACGACCAGGAACACGGCGGCCGCGGCGTGGGTGGCGTTCGTCCTCATGGCATCCCCGACCCGGGCGGCACCGCCCGGGCCGTCTGAACGAGGACGGGTAGCCCCGCCGCGGCCAAAGCCCCGCCACCGCTTCCCGACGGCCGGGAACGAACGCCCGGCTTAAGCCCGCCCGCACCGGACCCGCCAATAGTATTCCGATGTGTGCACACGACCGCGGCCGGAGCGCTGCCCATCGCCTCGGCCGCCGGCGC
>JBDGPL010000020.1:0-5450 GCA_042219705.1 Halobacteriales archaeon
TCGCCGGCGTGAGCGCGGGCTCGGCGGTCGCCCTCGTCGGGCTCGGCGCGCTGGGCGCCGACCGCGTCACCCTCGGCGTGGTCGGCCTGTTCGGCGTCGTCTGTCCGATGGCCTTCGGGATGGCCTACGTGCTGCTGCCGCCGTACGTCGGCCGGACGTTCCCGTCGGGGACCCTGCCGGCGCTCCACTTCGCGGCCACGATCGCCGGCGCCGCACTGGTCGTCGGTCGATTCCTGCACCCCGGCCTGCGCCCGCTGTTTCCCGTCGGCGTCCTCCTGTGGAGCCTCGGGGTCGGCCTCTTCGTGGCGGGGGTCGCCCGAACGGCCGGCCAGTCGGCGGTCGAGCGTGTCCGTACCGGCCGGGTATCGACCGACCACCCCCAACGGTCGCCCCGAATCGCGGCGGCCGCCATTCCCCTCGCTATGGCGTACCTCCTCGCCGGGACGGTCGGGCTGCTCGGGTACGCCGGGCTGCTCCCGCCGGCCGGGTCACTGACGCTCCCGGCCGTCCTGCACCTGTACGGCGCCGGGTTCGGGGCGCTCCTCGTCTTCGCGCTCGGCGCCCGGCTGTTGACCGGCTTCTTCCACGTGACCCCGCCCCGGGTCGCCGTCGTGACGGCCGTCGTCGCCGGGGCCATCGGCCCCGCGTTCCTCGCGTCGCACCGCTGGGTCGGCCCGTGGTTCCGTATCGGGGCCGGCCTGGAGACCGCTGCCCTGCTGGCGTACGCCGCCGGCGTCGCCGTCGTCGCGATCCGGACCGACTGGCGCCGGCCCGGGCTGTCCGGCATCCTGCTGGGGGCGGTCGCCGGTGCCGCCGGCGTGGTCGTCGCCGGGCTCGTCGTCCTCGGCGGGCTCCCGGTCCGGTCCCTCGAGGTCCACGCCGCGCTCCTCCTGGAGGGGTTCTTCGTGCTCACCATCGTCGGCTACGCCTACCAGTTCTTCCCCGTGACGTCCGGGCGATACGCCGGCGCGACCGAGCGGACCGCGGTGGCCACCATCGCGCTACTCGCCGGCGGGCTCGCCGTTCGGCTCGGCGGGACGGCGGGTGGGTGGCCGCTCGTCACCGGCGTCGGCGGCGCCCTCGGGCTCGCCGGGGCCCTCGGCTACACGTACCTCCTCGGCCGGCGGCTGGTCGGTCGGTGACGGCCGCCCGGCGGCTACACGCGCTCGACCGAGAACGGGCGCTCGGCACCGGGTTCGGCGCGGAGCAGGCGTTGGACGCGACCGTGCCAGGCGTCGAGGAAGGCATCGCGCTCGGCGGCGTCGGCGTCGCCCGAGATGAGCCGTGGAATCGCGTCGACCGGCGGACCATCGCCCCCCGACGGGTCCACGCCGGCCGCCGACGGGTCGAACGCCACCCGGACGGCCTCGTCGGTGTCGGTCCGCCTGAATTCGAAGGCGCGCCCGGCACCCGGCACCTCGCCGAAGGTCATGAGGCCCGACCGGCCGCCGTAGCCGCCGAACCCGTCGAAGCCGGTCTCGTCGGCCGCGCCCGTGACGTGGCGCACGACGCTGGCCATCGGGCCGAGGCCGGGGTCGTCGGGGTCGCCGCCGACGGTGACCGCGAGCTCTGAGCGGACCGGGAGCGTCTCGGGGTTGAGGGCCGAAAGCGCGAGCTGGGTGCAGCGGTAGGCCCCGGCGACGGCGGGACAGGCGTGGCCGGCCGCCTTCGCCACCTCGGCGAACGTCACCGAAAGCGGCTCGCCCTCGGGGACCATCCCCAGCAGTTCCGCGAGCGGGTCGCGTATCCGGATCGGCTCCGTGTTCGGCAGCCGCTGCCAGGGCGTCGTATCATCGGTCGATACGGACCGGCCGGTCGGCTCGGAGGGGCTGGGTTCAGTCACGGTGGATCCGAAGGTAGGTCGTGATCTCTTTGCGGAGGAGGCGGGTCCGGTGCGTCTCGATACCGAGCAGTTCGTGGGCGGTCTGCTCGGCCAGCTGCGGGTACTCCTGTTTCGCCCGGCGGTCGGTACTCCGGATCTTCAGCACGGCGCCGTCCGGGAGGTCCTCGAGGGCCCGCTGGACCCGGACGATGCCGTTCGCACAGCCCCGACCGCGGTTGTCGACGGTCCGGTCGGGCTCGAGGTCCTCGAGGGGGACCGCGGCTTCGGCCTCAGTCATCGGCCGTGGCCGACACCTCCTCGGGAGCGTCCGCGGTCGAGTCGAGCTCCGCCAGGTCGCACACGCCGTCGATGGGCGAGCAGGCCCGCCACATCGGACAGGTCAGGAAGATGCCGACCAGCAGGACGACGAAGCCGAGCTTCGCCAACACGAGCAGCCCGATGCCCGAGCCGACGTACGTCGCGGGGCGGTACCCGAGCGCCGCGACGGCCTGGTAGCCACCCGTGAGCAGGAGCGTCGGGATGATGAACCGGACCGCCCAGCGGAACCGCTCGAGCTGCTGGCCGGCCGCCCGGACGACCGGGACGGTCGGCTCCCGCTGGCCCGTCGGGACGGCGACGAAGATGTTCCAGACCGCCCCGCCGAGCCACAGCGCGAAGGCCCCGAGGTGGAGGATCCTGACGAGCACGTCGGTAAGGTTGCCGCCCCTGAGCGCGACCTCGGCGACCGCCGTCGACGCGACCGCGAGGAGGGCGAGGGCCACCGCCAGCAGGCCGGCCGGATGGCGGAACCGCGCGTCGGCCGGCCGGCTCCAGGTGGCCGTCACGAGGGTGACGGCCACGAGGCCGAGCACGGCGCCCGCCACGACCCCGACGGGCAGCTCACCGACGGCGCCGCGGTAGCGGGCCAGGACCACGACCCCGGTCGCGGCGAGCACGCCGGCCGCGGCGAGGCGGATGCGGTCGAACCGGCGGTACATCCGCTCGCAATACCGCTCGGCCCCGGCGGCCAGGTCGGCCGGGCGAACGAACCCGTGCTGCCAGACCAGCCCGCCGGTGAGGACGCCCAGTGCCACGAAGTAGCCCCACTTCGCCGCGATGAGAACCCCGGCCCACCGGCCCGTCAGCCCGACCGACACGGCGGTCCCCGCGAGGGAGGCCGCGAGGATGACGGTCAGCGCGAGCTTCGGCAGCAGGTACTTGTCGAACAGGTCGTCGGCGACGCCGCCGACGACGGAGTCAGTGGAGCCGGCCATGCGGTGTCCTCACGGGACGGATTTTAGGCCGACCAAAACTAAGGCGTTTCCGCGAACATCTTCGGCCGACGGCTGAAATCGGCGAGGCAGCGACCGGCCCCATCACACGCGAACATGTCCGTCCCGCCGGTTATCCCGCTTCGAGCCCAAGCCTCCGAGCCGCCATGACGAGCGCCACGCCAGACCACGACCACGACGACGCGGAGCCGGTCACCGACCACGTCCACCACAACTCCTGGTCCGCCAACCTCGAGCAGCCCCGGCACGCCGACGACCGCGGGCTCGTCGTCGAGCAGGCCGTCGAGGCCGTCGACCACACCGCGCCCGGCTACCACGTCAACCTGGTCACGCACGCGGACCACGGCCACCCCGAGGGGTACCTGTATGAGGCCCTCGACGAGGCCGTCGGTGACCGGTGCCGGTGGGAGTACGTCGAGCAGTGCGGCTGCGGCGGACACGTGACCCGGGTCCACGTCGAATCGGCGCGGGCCTGACGGCGAGGCTCGTCCCGGGCCCCCTTCGGAAACCGAACCTGGCCAGTCGGTCCCGGCCGGCCAGTCGCGGGGGCCGAACATCTTCGTGGCCGCCGTTAGGCGCTCTCGGCCACAACCACGGGCCGTCGATGGAATCATCGTCGTCGGCCACGGTCGACGTCCCCTGGTCCCCCGCGCCGGACGACGTGGCCGACCCGGTCGTGGCCCGACTGCCGTACGTCGAGCTGAAGCTCGAACACGAGGGCGTCGAGGCGACCCGGTTCGGCGAGGGCTTCTTCCCGGACGCGGTCCCCTACGAGACGTCGACGGAGTCACGCGTCTTCTACTGGCGGTGCGCCCTCGTCGACGACGCGCCGGCGGCTGCCGAATGGGCCGGCGCGTGTGCCACGCCGATCGCCCTCACGCCGGTGACGGACGCCGAGCCGGCCGTTCCGCGCCTCGCCGTGGAGCGACCCGAGGGCTGGGAGGTGGTGGTCGAGGGCACGGTCGCCGGCGACGCCCGGTCGGTCGTCCTCGAGGGATACGAGCCGCCGTCGGTCGCCGTGCGTCGAGGCTCGTCACCCGAGGTCACCGTCGCCGTCGACGGCGAGCCGCACGCCGTCGCGCCGGGCGACCGGACGGCCGTCCGCCTCCCCGAACGACCGGCGCGGGTGGTCGGCGACGACGGATCCACGACCCGCGTCGTCCCCCGGCTGTCCGTCCGGTACCCCGGTCGCCGGACCCTCTATCATCCGGCGCCCGGCGGGGACGGGGCGGTCTTCCCCGCCTTCGGGCTCGAGCTCGAGACCCTCCCCAACCCCGTCCCGGTGCCGGTCTCGGGTGACGAGCTGGACCACCGGGCGCTCGCTTCAGCACTGGGCGTCGATCTCACGGCCCGGCCGTATCCCGAGCGGGTGCTCTGGCAGGCGTTCGCCTACCAGGCGTTCGACCCGCACCGGGACACCCAACCCCGGCTCGGACAGCCGTCGCCGGCGCTGCTCGGGCTGGCGAACCTCCGGTGAGGGCCCGGCCCCGGCGGCCGTTCGACGGCCCGAGCTCTCGCGACGGCGAACGGCCGGACGAAGATGTCCGGCAACGCATTCACCTGCGTGGTTGGCCTACCATGGGAGGGAATGACGGGCGAGCGCATCGAGGTCGAGCGCGTCGAGACCGTCCCGGGTGGCGCCAGCGTCCGCCACTTCGACGAGCTCGCCGAGCCCGCCAAGGTGGTGCTGCCGGCCCTGGTCCCCGGTGACGGAGGGACGGCGGCGTGCGCCGACGCCGAGGTGGTCGACACGCTCGGCGACGTCGACGGCGACATCGTGAAGTTCACCGACTACTACCGGGTCCGCCGGCGCTCGACGGCCGACCGCTGAGCTCAGTCGTCGATCCGCGAGAGCGCCAGCTCCCGGGCCGTGTCGGCCGCCGAGGGCTCGTGGTCGAGGAGCTCGATGCGCGAGACCCACTTCACGCTCTCCCAGCAGTCGCTGTCGCCGGGGAGCGCCAGCCGGGCGGGGCCGCCGTGTTCGACGGGCAGCGCCTCGCCGTCCAGCCGCAGGGCGAGCAGCCCGTCGGCGAGCCGGTCGAGGCGCAGCCCGCAGGCGTAGTCGCCGTCCATCCCGTGGACCAGCCCCCAGCGCGCCTCGGGCCGCGGCCGGGCGTCCGCCAGCAGGTCGGACACCCGGATCCCGGCCCACGCCAGGCCCGGGGCGGTCCACCCCTCGAGGCAGTCGAAGTCCTCGGTGAACGCGTCGAGCTCGCGGGTTTCGAGGTCCGCCCGCGTACACCGAAGCGGTTCC
The DNA here is from genome assembly GCA_042219705.1 of Halobacteriales archaeon. Taxonomy (GTDB): domain Archaea; phylum Halobacteriota; class Halobacteria; order Halobacteriales; family Hikarchaeaceae; genus JBDGPL01. The sequence continues at coordinate 5,369 of JBDGPL010000020.1, forward strand.
TCGACGGCGCCGTCGATCTCGAGCCGCCAGGCGTCGGGGTCGACCGACTCCGGCACCGGCGTTCGTTTGAGCGAGCTCATGG
>JBDGPL010000200.1:0-2177 GCA_042219705.1 Halobacteriales archaeon
GACGCTGTAGAGGTAGGCCGTCGATGAGCCGAGCGCGATGAGGACGTCCATGTTGGCCCGCCGGTTCTTCACGAGCGCCGTGTAGGAGTTCCTGTAGAACGGCCAGCCGAGGACGGCCTGGACCGGCGTCGCGAGCAGGAACTCCACCCAGCCGAACTCGACGCCGAACACGGTCTCGGGCAGCAGCCCGCCGCCCAGCAGGACCTTCTCGACGAGGAAGACGAGCAGCGGGGCGGCGAGCGCCGCGCCGAACAGCGTCAGCCGGCGCTGGTGGCGGATCTCGGCCCGCCGGGCCAGCTCCCGGGTGTCGCCCCCGTCGGCCTCGTCGTCCTCGCGGACCGGCGTGTACCCGGCGTCCTCGATGGCGTCGTACAGATCCGCCCGGGAGGTCGCCTCGGGGTTGAAGGCGACCCGGGCCTCGTCGGTGGCGTAGTTGACGTCCACGTCGACGACGCCGGGCACGGACGCGAGCGCCTCGGCGTTGGTCTCCGCACAGTTCGCACACGACATGTCCGTGATGGCGATGGTGGCGGTCTCGGTGACCGGCGTGTACCCCGCGTCCTCGATGGCGCCGAAGACGTCGCCCATCGAGACCGCCTCCGGGTCGTAGGTCACCGTCCCCTCGTCGGTGGCGTAGTTGACGTCCACGTCGACGACGCCGGAAAGGGCCGCGATGCCGTCGCCGACCGTCTGCGCGCAGTTGGCGCAGGACATGTCGGCGACCGCGAACCGGACCGTGCGCTGGCTCATGTCGTATTCCATACGCTGCCCTCCCTTTACCCCCTTGTGCTTCAGAAACCGAAGTCCGGCGTCGCGGGGTCGTCCGCGGTGGCGACCGCCGGGCCACCCCCGTGCGCTCAGTCCGCGTCGGCGGCGAGCTCGTCGTACCGGTCCTCGAACCGCGCCTGACACGACGCACAACAGAAGTGATAGAGCGTCCCCCCGAGCCGCGACGCCTCGCCCTCGGCGGTCACGGTGTTGCCACACTCGGCACACTCGAGGGCGAAGTCGGTGTCGGCGACCCGGGGCGCCCACTCCACGGCCGTCAGCAGGTCGACCTCGAACCCCCGGACCGCGTCCAGGCCGACCCGGTCCTCGAGCAGGCCGCCCACGTCGCCGTTCGGCACCCGGGCCTGGACGACGACCCGGGCGTCGGCGGTGACGAAGACGTGCTCGACGCCGTCGGCCTCGGCCAGCGCCGTCCGGACCCGGTCGACGTCCCCGGGCGCCACCTCGACCGTCGCCAGCACGGGCACGCCCGCCCGGAGCTTCGACCGGTCGACGTCGACCGTGAACCGCCGGATGACGCCGACCTCGCACAGCCGGTCGATGCGGTCGCGCACCGCGGGGGCCGAGAGGTCCACCGCGTCGGCGATGTCGCTGTACGGCCGGCGGCCGTCCGCGACCAGCAGCTGGAGGATCTCCGCGTCGGTCTCGTCGAGGTCACGCATGGTCGTCCGGTGGGGAGTTCCGATACTAAACACTGACGGTCGGTTCGCTTCGGATTCTGAACCCGGCCCTGGCCGCCACCCGGGCGGCGTCCGAGTCATCGAAACATCCATGCGGCCGCCGGCGGTCAACGGCGGTGACCATGGCGTCCGCCCATCGCCGGAGCGACGTTGGGCGAGCGGCCGGCCGACCCGACGGCGCGTCCGGACAACCGGGGGCAGGCCGTCGGTACCGATGACGAGCCAGCGCCGACGCTTCGTGTGGTATCTGGCGGCCCTGGTCGCCATCGTGGCCGGCTACACGGCCGTGTACGACGTCGGCATGACGGTCTTCGAGGGCCGGCCGGTCTCCCCGCTGCACGCCTTCGTCGTGGTCGTCGAGACGTTCACCACGACCGGCTACGGCGAGGACGCGCCCTGGGTGTCGACCCAGATGCAGACCCTGATGGTCCTGATGCAGCTGACCGGCGTCTTCGTCATCTTCCTCACCCTGCCGCTGTTCGTCGCGCCGTGGGTCGAGCGGCGGCTGGCGACGTCGGTCCCGACGTCAATCGAACTCGACGACCACGTCGTCATCTGTGGGTTCTCCCCCCGGAGCGCGAACCTCATCGAGGAGCTTCGGACCTGGAACCGGCCCTACGTCGTCGTCGAGGGCGACCGGGACCGCGCGGAGACCCTCCGGGACCGGGGGCTCGACGTCGTGCTCGTCGAGGGTGGGGGCGAGGTGGT
>JBDGPL010000200.1:2187-9100 GCA_042219705.1 Halobacteriales archaeon
CGTCCACGGCGACCCCGAGACCACGAGCGCCCTGGAGGCGGCGTCGACGCGATCCGCGGCCGTGCTGGTCGCCGACGCCGGCGACGAGCGGAACGCGAGCATCGTGCTCGCCGCCCGGGAGTGCGCCGCCGATCTGCGGGTCGTCACCTTCGTCGAGGAGCCGGAGATGGCCGACTACCTCCGGTACGCGGGCGCCGACGAGGTGTTCTCTCCCCGGCAGCTGCTGGGCGAGACCCTCGCCCGGGAGGTGACGGTCGCGGTCCGGGCCGAACTCGGCAGTGCCGTCGAGATCGGCGACGACTTCAACCTCGTCGAGCTGCCGGTCCAGCCCGACAGCGAGCTCGCGGGCGTCACCCTGGCCGAGAGCGGCATCCGCGAGCGCACCGGGGCGAACGTCATCGGGCTGTGGGACCGCGGCGAGTTCGACCCGCGGCCCGGCCCGGACGCCCGCCTGGCGGCCGACGCGCACCTGTTCGTCGCCGGCACCGCGGCGCAGCTCGAGCGGCTCAAGGAGCTCACCCGCTCCGAGGAGCGTCGGCGCGCCCGGGGAACGGTCGTCATCGCGGGCTCCGGGGAGGTCGGCTCGGCCGTGGCCCAGGCCGTCGCGAAGACGCCCATGCGCGCCGTCGTGGTCGACGTCGAGGACCGCCCCGGGGTCGACGTCGTCGGCGACGCGACTGACGCCGAGACCCTCCGGGAGGCCGGTATCGACACGGCCGACAGCCTCGTGGTCGCGCTGTCGAACGACACCGACACCGTGCTCGCGACGCTGGTGGCCCGCGAGCTCAACCCGGACGCACAGATCGTCGCCCGGGCCGACGACGACGAGGCCGTCGGCAAGATCTACCGGGCCGGCGCCGACTACGTGCTCGCGCTCGCGACGGTCAGCGGGCGGATGGCCGCCTCGGCCATCATCGAGGAGGAGGAGGTGCTCACGCCGGTCCGCCAGCTCGAGATCGTCCGCACCACGGCGCCGGGGCTGGTCGGCCAGAGCCTCGCCGGCGCCGACGTCCGCGCCCGGACGGGCTGTACCATCGTCGCCATCGAGCGCGACGACGCCGTCCTGACCGAGCTCGACCCCGAGCTGGTCATCGAGGCCGGTGACACGCTCGTCGTGGCCGGCACCGACGACGCCATGCACGACTTCACGGCCCTCGCCCAGGGCGGCGGGTGAGCACGGAAACAACCCGTATCCCGGACCGACGCGGTCCGGGCGACACGCTCGGCGGCGTCCCGGCGGCGTTCACCCTCGACGACCACGCCGGGGGGCCGGCCTCGATTGCCTCCGCCCCCTCCGGTCCGTCGCTGGCTAACCGAGGCCACGCCTCGTCCGGTCGGACCGGCCGTCGAACGCCGCCTCAGGGCGCCACGCCGACGGTCAGCAGCGTCCCCCAGGTGCGGTACCGGTCGACCATGTCCGCGCGTCGCTCCCAGTCCTCGGTGGGGAAGGCCTCGGCGGGCGGGATGTCGACCTCGCGGTCCGGAATCGTGTCCTGCGCGGCGACGTGGAGGCCGCCCGCGCGGAACGCCTCGCGGTACTCGGCGCGGTCCCACAGCGTCATCTCGAGGCCGATGTCGTCCTGCCAGCCGTGGGTGTGCTCGCTCTCGGCGAAGTAGTTGACCCCGCAGTGGAACGTCCCCCCGGGGCGAAGCACCCGGGCGACCTCCTCGACGGTGTGGACGGGGTCGGCGGCGTAGTAGAACGCCTCCATGGAGAAGACGTGGTCGACCCGGCCGTCGGCGAACGGCAACGCGTCGAAGTCGCCGGCGACGAACCCGACGGTGGCGTCGTCGGTGTACCCCGCCGCGTTCCGGAGCATCCGCGGCGACCCGTCGAGGCCGTACCCCCGCCCGATGGCCCGCGCGTCCGCGAGCGCCCGGAGCGCGTACCCCGAGCCCGTCCCGAGGTCGAGGACCACCTCGCCGGGCTCGATGGGCATCCGCGCCAGGATGTGCTTGGCCGTGTGCCAGTGGCGCTCCTCCATCCCGCGGTCCCGGCCCGACGCCGCCCAGTCGTCGAACTCGTCGGCAGCCCGCATGGGGCCGAGCGTTGCCCCCGCGTCCGGAAACCGGTGTCTATCCCGGCCGGGCGAAGGCGTCCAGTTCGCGTCGACGCGTCGGGTCTCAGGCGACGACCATGTCGACGATGTCCTCGACGAGCGGGCAGCCGTGGTACTGAAAGCGGCCGTCGTCGGCGTCGAAGTCGACGAGTCCGAGCGTCTCGAGGCGGGGGAGCTCCCCCTCGGCGAGGTCGGCACACCCGACGTCAGGGCCGTCGGCCGGGCCCAGCGCGTCGAGGTGGACGGCGAATTCGTCGACGGAGAGCCAGTCCCCCCGGAAGTCCTCGAGCATCGAGAGCACGAGGCGACACTGCGGGTCGACGGTCAGCTCGATGAACCGGCCGACCTCCGCGTCGGCACAGGGCGCCTCGCACTCGGGGTCGTACGGACACTGGCTGGCGGCGGCCATCACGCCCACGTGGTCCGCACGTGGCTAAATAACACCCGACACGTTCTCAGTCCCGTGGAACGACCGGGGTCGGAGCTACGCGGCCACGAACTCCCAGGCGTAGACGTGGTTCAACAGGAGATAGGTCACCACGCCCAGCGAAAGCGAGACGGTCCAGGCCGCGACGGCCAACCGGCCGACGCGGCGGTGGCTGGTCCGGTCCGCGAGCTCGTCCGGCGCGTGGGCCAGCGCCGTCACGACCTGGTAGACCACGAGCGGCACCGAGACCATCGAGAGGACGACGTGCACCGCCAGGAGGGCCATGTAGGCCAGATACGCCGGGCGGGGCCCGACGAACTCCTTGGTGCCGCCGCCACCGGTCTTGAGCAGGTAGAGCGCGAGGAAGAGCAGGATGAGCCCGAAGGCGGTTACCATCGCCGCGCGGTGGCGGCGGACGTCGCCCCGGCGGATGGCGACGTAACCGTAGACCAGGGACGCCGTCGCCGTCGCGTTGATGACCGCGATGGCGTCGGTCAGCCGGTTCACCGTCGAGAGCGAGAGGTCGGGATACAGCCCGGGCGGCGCGAGGCCGACCAGCGTCCCCACGACGAGGGCGTAGCCGACCGCGGACACGACGAGCGTCGTCGCCGTCGGGTGGGCCCGAACGCGGCGGCGGACCGTCGTGGCGGCCATGTCACCGGGTTCCCGGCCGGGGCTCAAGGGTCTGACGCTCGGCGGGGCCGGGCCGCGTCCGTGGGGCGGCGGACGTGATGGCCATCCGATAGAGTGAAACGCCGCGCACCCGGATTTCCCGGCCATGAGCGAGGCCCAGCAGGAGCGGACCATCCGGTGCCTCGTCGCCAAGGTGGGGCTCGACGGCCACGACCGGGGCGCCCACGTCATCGCCCGGGCGTTCCGGGACGCCGGCTTCGAGGTCATCTACTCCGGGCTGCACAACACGCCCGAGGAGATCGTCCAGGCCGCCGTCCAGGAGGACGTCGACGTGCTGGGCATCTCCATCCTGTCGGGGGCGCATAACACCCTCGTCCCGAAGATCCTCGACGGCCTCGAGGAACACGGCGCCCGCGAGGACACGCTCGTGCTCGTCGGCGGAACGATTCCCGAGGACGACGAGGAGCGCCTCAAGGAGCTGGGCGTCGCCGAGGTGTTCGGGCCCGGGACCGCCCTCGAGGACACCATCCAGTTCGTCCGCGAGCACGCGCCGTCCCGATGAGCCCGGCCGCGCTGGCCGACGCGCTGCTGGCCGGCGACCAGCGCGCGTTGGCCCGCGCCATCTCGGTCATCGAGGACCGCCGACCCGGCCACCGCGAGCTGCTCGCCCGGCTCCACGAGCACCGCGGCGGCGCGGCCGTCATCGGCGTCACCGGCAGTCCGGGCGCCGGCAAGTCGACGCTGGTGGACAAGCTGGCGGCGGCCTACCGCGAGCGGGACCGCACCGTCGGGGTCGTCGCGGTCGACCCGGCCTCGCCGTTCTCCGGGGGCGCGGTGCTCGGCGACCGGGTCCGGCTGGGGTCGACGGGGGGCGACATGGACGTCTTCGTCCGGTCGATGTCGGCCCGCGGGAGCCTGGGGGGCCTCTCGGCGGCGACGACCGACGCGGTCGCCGCGCTGGACGCCTTCGGGAAGGACCGCATCATCGTCGAGACCGTCGGGGCGGGCCAGAACGAGGTGGACATCGTCCGCACGGCGGACACGGTGGTCGTGCTGGTCGCCCCGTCGAGCGGCGACGCGGTCCAGACGCTGAAGGCCGGTATCCTCGAGATCGGCGACGTCTTCGTCGTCAACAAGGCCGACCTCCCGGGCGCCGACCGGACGGTCCGCGACCTCCGGGAGATGGTCCACATGGCCGGCGACCGGGTCGGCAGCCACCGCGACGGCGAGGAGGGGCGCGGCTGGACCCCGCCGGTGGTCGAGACCGTCGCCACCGAGGGCGAGGGGGTCGGCGACCTCCTCGACGCGATCGACGACCATCGGGCGTACCTCGAGGACTCGGGGTTGCTCGAGGAGCGCACCCGCGAACGGTACGCCGAGGAGATCCGGACGCTGCTCCGGGAGGACGCCGGCCGGCTGGTCGAGGCGGAGCTCGCCGCCCGGGGCGGCATCGACGCCTACGTCGACCGCATCCTCGCCGGCGAGACGACGCCGTACGACGTCGTCGAGGAACTCATCGAGCCGTTCGAGCGGGCGGTCGAGGGGGCATCGGGGGCACCGAACGATACGCCGTAACGAGCTGAAACGCTATAGGTAGGATTCGACCCGGGAAGATACGCCCTCAGCACGGCAAGTCCGTGAGAAGCGCCGAATCGAGTCACGTCGGACGAACCCTTGAATCTGAGTGGGCAATGATGGGTAAATGAATGGAAGTCGACGCGCACGAACTGCAAACCAGAGAGAGACCGATGACCGCGGACGGCTCTACCTTGGAACGGAGTACGCGAACAAGCGCGTCACCGTTGCCATCGTGGAGGTAGAGACACCCCAAACTGACGAGGAGGCGCTTGCAGCCGCCTATCGGGATGCAGCCGAAAGTGCGGACCGATTGGCCGAGGAGTGGGACGCCGTCTCGGACGAAGCGTGGGCCGAACTCGATGGGTGATGGAATCGAGGTGCGCCGGGGTGATGTCGTCGTCGCGCGTCTCGATCCGGCTGAAGGGCACGAGTTGAAGAAGCCACAACCGGCTGTCGTCGTCCAAAACGACGTCGGAAACCGGAACGCTAACACGACCATTATCGCGCCCGCAACCGGTACCCACCGTGGGTATCCGTTCGAAGTGTTGGTCAAGGCCGAGGAATCACCCTTCGAGAAAGACTCCTCGGTCAGGCTCGATCAGATTCGCGTCGCCACCATCGCCCGCCGGATTCACTCGGTGGTCGGACGGCTCGATACAACGACCATGGCCGAGATCGATGGGGCAGTGAAGCTCAGCCTCGGCCTCGACTGAGCGGCCAGCCTATCCCGATAGTTCCCGTGCAATCGTGTTCCGGAGGATCTCGCTGGTCCCCTCGTAGATCTCGTTGAGCTTGGCGTCGCGGTAGTACCGTTCGACCGGGAAGTCCTTGACGTAGCCGTAGCCGCCGTGGATCTGGATGCCCTCGTTGGCGACCTCCCGGGAGACCTCGCTGGCGTAGAGCTTGGCCTGGGCGGCCGCCTTGACGAACCGCTCGCCGCGCTCCTTCCTATCGGCCGCCCGGTGGGTGAGCAGCCGGGCCGCGTGGACCTTCGTATCCATGTCGGCGAGCTTGTGGCCGACGGCCTGGAACTCGCCGATGGGCTGGCCGAACTGCTCGCGCTCCTCGGCGTAGTCGGCGGCGGCCTCGAGGGCCGCCCGGGCGATGCCGACCCCGCGGGCCGCGATGGAGATGCGTCCGCCGTTGAGCGTCGACAGCGCCTGCTTGAAGCCGTCGCCCTCCTCGCCGAGCCGTCGGTCGGCAGGGACGCGAAGCGAGTCGAACCGGAGCTCCGCCGTGGGACAGCCCTTGTCGCCGAGCTTGTCCTCGGTGCCCTCGACCACGAAGCCGTCGTCCTCGGCCGGCCGGACGACGAACGAGGAGATCCCCTCGTTCCCGGCCGCGGGGTCGGTCTTGGCGAAGACGACGACCGTGTCCGCCACCGACCCGTTCGAGGTCCAGAGCTTGCCGCCCTCGATGACGTAGCCGTCGCCGTCGCGCTCGGCCGTCGTCTCCATGGCCGGGACGTCGCTGCCCGCGCCGGGCTCGGAGAGCGCGAACGCCCCGACGTCGGCCCCCCGGTTCAGCGGCGCCAGGAACCGTTCCTGCTGGGCGTCGGTGCCGTAGGCGGCCACCATGTGCCCGGCGAGGCTCGTGTGGGCCGCGACGATGGTGCCGAGGCCGCCCGACCCCCGGCTGATCTCCTCGATGGCCAGCGCGTAGGCATGGTAGTCCAGGCCGGCGCCGTCGTAGGCCTCGTCGAAGGGCATCCCCATGAGCCCGAGCTCCCCCAGCTGGGCGACCAGATCGGCGGGGAACTCGTCGGTCGCGTCGATCTCGGCCGCCCGGGGGACGACCTCCGCGTCGACGAAGTCCGCGACCGTGTCGCGAACCTGGCGCTGCTCGGGGGTCAGGGAGAGGTCCATGCGGGGTTCGTCGGCCCGTCGGCGCTTAGGGCTTTGCTCCGCCCCCCGCGCCCATCACTCGTACTCGTAGAAGCCCTTCCCGGTCTTCTTCCCGAGGTCGCCCGCCGCGACCTTGCGCTTGAGGAGGTAGGCCGGCGCGTACCGGTCGCCGAGCTCCTCGTGGAGCGTCTCCGTGGCGTGCAGGCAGACGTCCAGGCCGATGTGGTCGGCGAGCTCGAGCGGTCCCATCGGGACGTTGGTCCCGAGCCGCAGCCCGCGGTCGATGTCCGCCTTCGTGGCCACCCCCTCGTCGTAGGCCCGGATGCCCTCGTTGATCCACGGTACGAGCACGCGGTTGACGACGAAGCCGG
>JBDGPL010000201.1:0-915 GCA_042219705.1 Halobacteriales archaeon
TGACGGACGACGTCGACGTGAACCTGCTCGACATCAGCGGCGTCGAGGCGGCCCGACAGGCCGACGGCATCCTCGAGGTGTCGTGTTCGGCCTCCCGGGCGAAGGCCAAGGTGATCAGGCGGCTGCTGGAGGCCGGGGTCGACGTCGTCGATGTCGACTCCGAGGGCGTCTCGCTCGAGGACGTCTTCACCGCCTACACGACCGGCGGGGGCGACGCCACGGTCGGATCAGCCGACCGCCGGCCCCCGCGGGAGGTGGCCGCATGACGGCCACGTGGCGCGCCGTCGCCCGGAAGGACTTCGAGGACGCCGCCCGGTCGCGGATGCTCTGGGGACTCATCGCGGTGTTCGTGGCCTTCCTCACGATGGCGCTGTTCTCGGCCCAACAACTGTTCCCGGAGGGCGTGACCGTGACGCCCGAGCGGGCCCTCGCCGGCGTCGCCATGCTCGGCCAGCTGTTCGTCCCCGGGATCGCGCTGGTCGCCGGCTACCTGGCCGTGGTGGGCGAACGCCGGACCGGGAGCCTACGGGTCCTGCTGGCCTATCCGTTCACCCGCGGCGACGTGGTGACCGGCAAGCTGGTCGGCCGCCTGCTCGTCACCGGGACGGCCCTCGCCGTCGGCTATGCGTTCGCGAGCGGCCTCGTGGCCGTCCTCTACGGCCTGCCCGACACCGACGCCTTCCTCGGGTTCGTGGGCGCCGGCGTCCTGCTCGGGATGACCTTCACCGGGCTGGCCGTCGGCGGATCGGCGGCGGCCGCCTCCCGCGGACGGGCGATGGCGCTGACGGTCGGCTCGTTCATGGCGATGGTGTTCTTCTGGAAGCCGGTGGTCGTGGGGCTGTACTACGCGGCCAACGGCTCGCTGCCCGACCTGTCGGTCGAGCCCTGGTACGTCCTCGCCAAGCGGCTCAACCC
>JBDGPL010000201.1:925-13641 GCA_042219705.1 Halobacteriales archaeon
TGCCGAGATCGATGAGTGCATCGAGCTGTTCCCCAAGCGGCTCAACCCCCTCGGGGCGTTCCGGGTCCTCAGCAGCGCCGCGCTGGACGCGGACGTCAGCGCCGTGCCCGAGCTCCCCCTCGAGGACGTCCCCGCGACGGTCCCGCCGGAGCAGCTGGCGCTTGCGAACCGGCTCGCCGGCGAGGTCCCGTGGTATCTCCAGGACTGGATGTCGGTCGTCGTGCTGGTCGCCTGGGGCGTGGTCCCCGTCGCGCTCGGGTACTGGCGGTTCACGCGCGTCGACCTCGGCTGACGTCGGGGTCGACTGGCCCGGTCCGCCGGCCCGGACGAGCGTCCGATCGCGGGCGACGTGTCTCCCTCGTCTGGGGCGCAACGGACGGACGCAGAACGTGCTTTCGGCCGGTCGCTACTCGACGTCGATGCTCGCGGAGCCCCCGGCCCGGTCGAACCGGACCTCGAGCACGCCATTGTTGTACGTCGCCGAGGCGGTCTCGGGGTCGACCGTCCCGGGGAGCTGGACCCGCTCGTCGTATCGTCGGTCGCCGCTCTCGGCCTGGATGGAGAGCACGTTGCCGTCGGAGGAGAGGTCGATGTCGGCCTTCGCGACGCCCGGGAGGTCCGCGATGACGGTGATCCGGTCGTCGTACTCGTGGACGTCGACGTGGGTGGCAGTCCCCCTCGGGCCGTCCGTGCCGGGCGCCCCTTGGACCCCGCCCGGCTCCATCACCTCCTCCATGAACTCCTCCAGCTGTCTGAACAGGTCGTCGAAGGGGTCGTCGGGGTTTCGTCGCATGCCCGCCGCTTGGCCGAGGGCGCGCAAAAGGCTTCGGACCGCGGGGCCGCGGGCCGCCCCGACCCGCCGGGCGACCTCAGGCCGGCGAGAGCGTTCCGACGCCGAGCGCCTCGTCGGTCGTCGCCATGCTCTCCCGGCAGTCGGCGGCGCCGAGCACGGCGCGGATCGCGTCGACGTTCTCCGGCACCACGTCGGACTCCTGGTGGATGGCCTGGAACAGGTACAGGTCCCGGCCCTCCGTCGAGACCGAGTCGGCCCAGATGGCGTTCTCCCAGAGGTCGCCCCGGGGACGGCCGACGTCCAGGGCGAACTCCTTGAGCGCGCCGGTGCCCTCGATGTCGTACCCGCCCTCGAGGAGGAACAGCCGGTTCTCGTCGGCTAACAGCGAGCGGACGTCGGCGGCGTCGGGGGCGGCCTCGAGCGTCACGTTGACGCTGTGCATGTGCATGAGCGTCGCCGGCACCGTCAGCGCCAGGGTGTCGATGGCCAGATCGGGGAAGACGGTCCGCACGTCCGGGCCGTGGTGGGAGGGCAGCTCGACCGGGTCCGGGAGGATGTCGTTGATGGGCCCCCGGCCGCTCTGGCTGGGGTCGCCGCCGCGACGCACCAGCGTGGCCCGGACCTTCTCGACGCCGTAGGCCTCGTCGAGCGGGGCGACGAGCCGGGCCAGGCCGGTGGTGTTACACGAGACCACTCGCACGGCGTCGGCCCCGTCCGCCCGGTCGTAGTTCGACCGGGCGTTGAACGAGACGTCGACGGCGTCCGCCGACTCCCCGCCCTGCAGCAGCGCGGGGACGTCGTGCTGCGCGTAGAGCTCGAGGTTGGTCTCGCCGACGCCGGAGGGGCAGGCGTCGACGACGACGTCGGCGTCGGCCACGAGCTCCTCGACCAACCCGGCGAGCTCGATGCCCGCGTCGGCGAACCGGTCGGCCCGTTCCTCGACGGCAGCGTAGAGCGGGTAGCCGTGGTCGACCGCGGTCCGCGCCTCGTGGTTGGGGCGGGTCTTGGCGACGCCGGCGACCGCCATGTCGGGCTGGGCCGCCACCGCGTCGGCGACGCGCTTGCCGATGGTGCCGTAGCCGTTGACCGCGACCCGGATCATGCGCGACGGTGCTCCGGGCGCGCCTAAAGGCGTTTCGAGGCCGGGAACGGACGGGCGCCAGCCAGTCCGACCGCGAACGGCCCGGCCGGACCAGCCCACCCCTCGACCAGAAGCGATAACGTCGGTCGGCCGGAAGGACCGCCATGAGCCTCCGCGAGGCGGCCGAGACCGCCGTCAACCAGTGTCTGGCGCTCTCGGCCGGCGAGACCTGCACGGTCGTGACCGACGACGAGCGGCTGGCCATCGGCGAGGCGCTCTACGAGGCCGCGCTCGACACGGGGGCCGAGGCCGTGCTGGTCCGCTACCCGCCGGGCGAGCAGCACGGCGAGGAGCCCCCGCGGCCCGTCGCCGCCGCCATGTCCGCGACCGACGCCTTCCTCGCGCCGACCACCAAGAGCCTGAGCCACACGCGGGCCCGGAGCGAGGCCACCGAGGCCGGCGTGCGGGGCGCCACGCTCCCCCAGATCACCGAGGCGGTGATGGTCGCCGGGCTCGACGCCGACTACGACGCCATCGCCCGGCACTGCCGGGCGGTGCTCGACCAGGTCGGCGACGCCGACGAGGTCCGGGTGACCACGCCGGCGGGCACGGACCTGACGGTCCAGGTCGGCGGCCGCGGGTGGCGCGAGGACACCGGCCTCGTCCACGACCCCGGCGACTTCTCGAACCTCCCCGCCGGCGAGGTCTTCGTGAGCCCGACGTCGGGCGACGGCCGGGTGGTCGTCGACGGCACCATGTCCGGCCAAGGGCTGGTCGACGAGCCCGTGGTCTTCGAGGTCGAGGCCGGCCAGGTCACCCGCATCGAGGACGACGCGCTCCGCGAGCAGGTCGAGGCCGCCGCAGCCGAGGTCGGCGACGCCGCGTACAACCTCGCCGAGCTCGGGATCGGCACCAACGTCGGCGTGACCGACCTCGTGGGACACGTCCTCCTCGACGAGAAGGCCGCCGGGACCGTCCACGCCGCCATCGGCGACGACGCGGGCATCGGCGGCGACATCGACGCACCCATCCACCTCGACGGCGTGCTCAGAGAGCCCACGGTCTACGCGGACGGCGACGCGGTCGAGCTGCCGTCGGCCTGACCCGGTCCCGGACGACTCGGCGTCACGCCCGGGCGAGCGGGCCGACGCCGGCGAGGCGCGCACGGTCGGCCAGCAGCCACGCGGCGACGACCAGCCACGGGAGCGTCCCGAGCACGCCCGAGGCCGTCGGGCCGAGCAGCAGGTCCGGCTCGCCGACGAGGAAGAGCAGGCCGAGCCCGCCCGCGCCGTTGACCATCGCGTGGGCGAGCACGGCCGGCCAGACCGAGCCGCTCCGGAGCGAAAGCCAGCCGAAGACGACGCCGACGGCCACGGTGAACACCACCATCAGGAGCATCCCGACCCACGGCGCGCCAGGGTAGTCCAGGCCGTAGTTGTGGCCCATCGCGATGATTGGCCAGTGCCAGACCCCCCAGACGACGCCGTGGGCGAGCAGCGCCCGCCTGACGCCCAGCGGCAGCAGCTTCGGCAGGAGGTAGCCCCGCCAACCGAACTCCTCGCCGAGCGTGAACAGGCTGTTGACCAGCGGCGCGACGACGAGCAGCTGGACGACCTGCAGCAGGACGAAGGCCTCGGTCGGGAGCGCCGCCGTCCCGTCGACGACCGGGACGAACGCGCCCGCGGCGTCGAGGCCGCCGAACTGGCCCGGGCGGGCCAGGAAGTAGAGTGCCACGCCGATGACGGCGAGGGCCACCGGGGCGAGCCAGGCCACCGCGTACACCCGCCACCGGGCCCGGAACCGGGGCCGCAGCAGCGTCCGCTCGAAGCCCTCGTTCGTGACGAGCCGGGCCACCACGTTGGCGACGGCGGGCGCGAACATGTAGGGTCCGGCGACGAGCACGAGCGAGAGCGGGACCCGCGGCAGCACCATCCGGTCAGAGCCGAGGCCGCCGGTGAGGGAGATGACCGCCGCGGTCGCCCAGGAGAGGCCGAACGCGACGGCCAGGAACACGGCGAGCCGCCGGGTCTCGAGCGACGGGCTGGTCGGGGACGCGTCGGTCACGGCCCCGGCTTCGGTCGGCCGGCCCGTGACCGTTGCGGTCCGGGTCGGTCGCCGGCGGACTCCGCGGGTTTTTCACCGAGGACCACGTGGTTTCGTTCGATGACCGACGCCGCCGAGCGGGTCGCCACCACCTGCCCCGCCTGCTCCCCGGGGGCCGAGACCGCCCACGAGGTGCTCAGCCCCGGCGACCCGGCGACGGTCCGGTGTGGCGAGTGTGGCCACGTCCACAAGACAGCGCTCGACGGACCCGAGACGGTCGCCCTCTCCGTCGTGGTCTCCCAGAGCGGGGAGTCGTTTCCCGCGTCCGTGGACGCCCCCGCCGCGGAGACCGTCGCCGTCGGCGAGGAGTTCGTCGTGGACACCGACGAGGTGCTCATGGCCGTGCGGATCACCGCCATCGAGACCGGCCCGGAACAGCGCGTCGAGGAGGCGACCATCCGCGAGGTCGACACCGTCTGGACCCGGGCCGTCGACAACGTCGAGGTCAACGTGACGGTCCACCCGGCCGACGGCCGCCGCGACGAGACCCGCAGCCTGACCGTCGCGGTGCCCGGCGACCACGACTTCGTCGTGGGCGAGACCCAGACGTTCGGCGAGGAGCGGTTCGTCGTCGAGCAGGTGCTCGTTCGCGACGACGCCGTCGGCTACCCGACCACGAAGTTCGAGCGCGAGGGGGACGACGTCCCCGCCAAGGACGTCAAGCGAGTGTACGCGCGCGAGCCAGGCGGCCGCGCGTGGTCCGCGTGGTAGGCGGGCGCGAGGCCGACGAGGCCCGCCGGCGGATGGTCGAGCGGCTGGACCGCCGCATCAGCCGGCCGTCGACCCGGGCGGCGCTGCTGGCCGTCCCCCGGCACGCGTTCGTCCCCGAGGAGGACCGGGACGCCGCCTACCAGGACCGCCCGCTGCCCATCGGCAGCGGCCAGACCATCAGCGCCCCCCACATGGTCGCGGAGATGCTCGACGCGCTGGCCCTCGAGCCGGGCGAGCGCGTCCTCGAGATCGGGACCGGCTGTGGCTACCATGCCGCGCTCACCGCCGAGGTCGTCGGCGCGGCGAACGTCTACAGCGTCGAGTACCACGCCGAGCTGGCCGAACGGGCCCGGGAGACGCTGGCCGAGCTGGGGTACGGCGACGTCTCGATCCGGGCCGGCGACGGCCACGAGGGCTGGCCCGAGCACGCCCCCTACGACGCCGCCTACCTGACCTGCGCGGCGCCCGACTTCCCCGACGCGGTGGTCGAGCAGGTCCGGCCGGACGGCCGGCTGCTCGGTCCGCTCGGCGAGCATCGGCAGGTGCTGGTCTACGCCGAGAAGCGCCCGGACGGGTCGCTCGAGCGCGAGGAGCGCGGCGGGGTGCGGTTCGTCCCGATGCGCGGCGGGGGGTGAGCCCGCGGCGGTCCCCGCGAAGCCGCGCCATTCAAGGCAGCCCGGACCCTGCCCGCGGTTATGGACCTCGCGGTGCTCCGGGACGACCTCGTCGAGGGGCTCGCCTCGCCCCCGAAGGAGGTGCTCCAGTCCGAGGCCCTCGTCGAGGCCATGCGGACGGTGCCCCGCCACCGCTTCGTCCCGGCACCCGACGAGGCCGCCTATCAGGACCGCGCCTTCGACCACGAGGGAACGACCGTCATCGCCCCCAGCCTGGTCGCCCGGCTCTTCGAGGCGCTCGCCCCCGAGGCCGGCGACCGGATCCTCGTCGTCGGGGCGGGTACGGGCTACACCACCGCGATCGCCGCCGAGGTCGCCGGCGCGTCGAACGTCGCCGCCGTCGACATCGCCCGCACGCTCGTGCTCGAGGCCCGCCGGAACCTCGCCCGGGCCGGGTACGGCGACGCGCTGGTCGACTGCCGCGACGGCGCCGGCGGGCTGCCGGAGTACGCCCCCTTCGACCGCGTGCTCGTCGAAGCCGCCGCCGTCCGCCCGCCCCGGGCGCTGCTCGACCAGCTCGCGCCGGCGGGCCGGTTGGTGATGCCGCTGGGGGCCCAGGACCAGTCCCTCGCCGCCGTCGACGGTCCCGACGCATCGCCAGAGCGGCTCGCGCCGGTCCGGTTCAAACCGCTGCTCGTCGACGGCGAGCAGGCCGGCGGCCTCGAGCGCAACCGGACCGCCCGCGAGGAGCAGGAGCGGGCGGCTCGCGCGGCCGAGCGCCGCCGGGGCTGGGAGCAGGACTGGATCGACTGGGACGCCCGGGTCGGGCGATAACCCGGGCAAGGACCTCGAACGACCGACCCGGCAGCGGACCGACTTCTGAACCCTTAAGGGTCCGTTCCCCGGTGCCCGAGCCACGGGCGATGGGGTCCGCCCGACCCAGACGGGTCGAACCGCCGGGTGGCCGGCTGATGACTCCTCATCCCAGCCATGTCAGCCGACCACCCCCTCCGGACGCTCGAAACCATCGCCCTGGTCGCCGTCGGTGGCTTCGCCGGCTCGAATGCGCGGTACCTCGTCGGTCTCTTCGCCCCCGGTGCCGCGGGGACCCTCCTGGTGAACGCCGTCGGGAGCGCGCTCCTGGGCGTGTTGCTCTACTCGGGCCTCTACGCCGGGACGCTCTCGGGGGAGTCGCGGACCGTCCTGGCCACCGGCTTCCTGGCCTCCTTCACGACCTACAGCACGTTCGCCCTGGAGACGGCCCGTGCCAGCTCGTCCTGGCTGCTGGTCGTCAACGTGGTGGCGAGCTACGCGCTGGGCTTCGCCGGCGTCCTGGCCGGCCGGGCCCTCGCCCGGCGGCTCGTCGGGGAGGAAGCGACGTGACTGTCCTCGACCCCGCCCAGCTGGTCGGCTTCGGCGGCGCCGTCGGGGCCGTCCTCCGGTACGCCGTGAGCCAGTGGTTGGCCGGTCACGAGTTCCCCCTGTCGACCCTCGTCGTCAACGCCGTCGGCTCGTTCGTCCTCGGGCTCGTCGCGTTCTCCGGCCTCGACGGCACGCTGGCTCTCGCCGTTGGCGTGGGCGCCTGCGGCTCGTTCACGACCTTCTCGTCGTTCACCTTCGAGACGGTGCGGCTCTGGGAGGCCGGCGAGCGCCGCGTGGCCGCGGCGAACGCCCTCGGGAACCTGCTCGCGGCGGGGGTCGCGCTCGGGCTTGCTGGGTGGCTCGTCGGCGGCTGAGCCCGGAAGCGGGGACGACGCGGCCCGTTCCCGGTGGGGGCTCCGAACTCGCGTCTGGATGGCCTTGACAGACGGGGTTCACGCGTACGGCTCGAACTCCTCGCCGAAGGCCAGGAAGAACGCCGTGCCGACCAGGCCCACCGCCGAGGCCAGCCCGAAGGCGACGGTCGGGTCCTGGCCGTACAGCCAGCCCCCGATGGCGGCGCTCGGGATGACGACGACGTTGCGCACGAGGTAGTACGTCCCCGTCACGCGGCCGCCGGCGCCGGCCTCGGCCGGCCCGACGATGAGGGCCTTGTGAGCCGGCAGGCCCGCGAACCGGAGCCCCGAGAACGCGAACAGCAGCCCGACGACCACGGGGTCGGCCGGCGCGTTGATGAGCAGGACCGGGAAGGCGGCGTAGACCAGAAAGCCCAGCCCGACGACGGGCTTCAGGCCGACCCGGCGGGCCAGGTTCGCCACCGGTACCATGGTCAGCAGCGCCACGGCCATCTCGACGCCGAGCAGCACGCCGAAGAAGGCGTCCGGCCTGAGCGAGAGGCCGAAACCGGTGAATCCGACCGCGAGGAAGTCGACGACGACCCGGACGAAGAAGACGTAGACCATGCCGTTCGCGAAGCGGACGAGCGTGTCGCCGACGAGGAGGGGCCGGAGCGGCGACGGCAGCGACCGGAGGTCCGCAAGCAGCGTCCCGACGCCCCCGAAGGCCTTCCCGAGCGTGTCCTCGCTCGCGTCGTAGAGGACGTGCTGGGCGACGGTGGCGACGGCGCCGAAGGCGACCGCGAGCAGGAGCACCCGTTGAAAGCCCGCGACGAACGTCGCGCTCGTCGCGAGGACGACCGCGGCGAGCAGCGGTCCGACGAGGAAGCCGACCCGGCGGAACGTCTCGGTGCTCGCGAAGCCGGTCGCGAGCCGGTCGGGTTCGACGCTCTGCTTGACGACCGCGAAGGTCGCCCCGAGGCCGAACGACTTCCAGGCCTGGGCGAGGAAAAGCCCCGCGAAGATCCAGGTCCACGCCGGGATGGCGAGGGCGCCCAGCGAGACGGTCCCGAGGGCCGGCGCCGCGGCCCAGATGGCGAAGCCGAGCGTGGCGACGACGCCGAAGAGCGTCAGGGCGAGCCGCGAGCCGACGCGGTCGGAGAGGGCGCCGCCCGGATACGGATAGACGGCGCTGATGAGGTTGCCGGCGCTGCCGTACAGGCCGATGACGGCCGCGCTCGCGCCGAGCACGTGGAGGTACTCCGGGAGGTATCGGCCGGTCATCTGGAAGGCCAAACTGAACGCGAACATCGCCAGCGAGAGCACGAGCACGTCTCGCCGGAGCGCGAAGAACCGCCGGAACGTGGCGAGCGGACCCACCGTCCCGTCGTCCGCAGCGTCGGCCGCCATCGGGTGGCCCTCACGCGCCGCGGCCTTGAAACGAGCGGGCCGTCCCGGCGCTCATCCAGCCGGGCCATGGCGGCAACCGGTGACCGCCGGCCACCAATCGGCCCGCCAACACTTTTATCGCCACGAGTCGTAGCCCGCGGCGGAGCAGGCCATGGATTCGACGGGCATCGTGACGGCTGCCGCCGGGTCGGACGGGGGACGACCGTGACCCGGTATCCGCTCGCCGTCGAGGACGGCACCGTCTACGTGAGGGCCGACCGGGACGACCTCGAGGTGGGCGACCTCGACACCATCATCGACATCGTCGGCGGCCACGCCTGGACCATCCGGTACGACGACTGGGAGAAGCAGCACTACCCGGAGCTCGACACCGCCGACGAGGGGCTCACGGTCGACGTCGTCGACACCATCGAGAACATGACGCTGGGCGATGAGTTCGTCGCGACCCTCCGGTCCCAGCCGGCCCAGGTCCTGACCGAGCAGCCAGACGTCGTCCCGCCCCGCCTCGGGCTCTTCGTCGGCCGGCTCGTCGAGAACCTCGAGTACGGCATGCGGTGAGCCGGCCGACGAGCCAGAGGCCACACGCTTTTCTCGGCCGCGGCGGCTAGTTTCTGACGGACCAATGACCGACCCCGAGGAGCTACTGACCGCCCTCGACGGCCTCGTCCACGCCGAGACGCAGGTCGGCGACCGGGGCGTCGACCTGACGGTCGCGGCGGTGTACGAGCACGACGGTCCCGGACGCGTCGACTTCGGCGGCGGCGAGCTCGAGCCCGCATCGCTCACGCCCCACGACCGCCAGCTGCGGAACCCGGACGACGACTACGTCTGGTGGCACCTCGAGCCGGGCGGGTACCTCTTCGAGTACAACGAGCGCCTGGTCGGCGACGGCGCCTACCGCGTGCAGACCCGCGACGCGGTCCGCGAGCGGGGCGCCTTCCACCCGGCGCTCGTCGTCGACTCGCTCGGGCGGATGCCGCTGTTCGTGGGCGACGGGGGGCTCCGGCTCAAGGAGAACGCCCGGATATCGACGCTCCTCCCGGGCCCCACCTGACGGGACCCCGGCGCCGGCGCGAAAAGTTCAGGGGGCCGCGCGCCGTCGCCCCGGCCATGGACCGCGCGCCGTCCCGGGGGCGAGTCGACTGATGCGTGACGAGGCGGCCATCCGCGAGCGCATCGAGCGCCTCGAGGGCGAGTATGACGCCCACGACCCGCCGGTCTCGCCGACCGACGACCAGACGGAGGTGGCCCTGCTCCGGGCTATCGAGGAGCTCGAGTGGGTGCTCGAAGAGCGCGACGACGACGCGTCGTTCACCGGGTAGCGCCGCTTCCGACCGTCGCGTCGCCGGCCCCAGCCAGCGACCAGCCGAGCGCCAGCCCGAGCGCGCCGAGGAGTGGCCCGGCGACCGCCGCCGCCGTCAGCGCGATGGCGGCGATGCCGCCGCCCAACCCCGACGGCGGGTCGGCGAGGTTGACGACCAGCAGCGGGACGGTCACGTAGCCGACGATCGCGAGCCCGGTCCACCGCCACGGCCACCCCGGCCGGGACGCGAGGGTCCCGCCGAGGGGAACCATCGCCGCCAGCGGGAACGCCGTCGCGGTGGCTCTGAACGCGACGAGGGCGGGGTTGGTCCACTCGTTCGCCAGCCCCAGGTGCAGCCCGAGCAGGGCGACGTAGGCGGCGAGAAGCAGCCCGCCGACGGCGAGGGCCTGGCGGCGGGGCCGGTCGAGCCACGCTCGGGTCACGGGGTGCAGCGCGAGGCCAGCCAGCCCGAGGCCGAGCAAGGGGGGCCCGGTGATCCAACCGGGACTCTGCCGGACGACCGGCACGACGATGCCGACGAGGCCGAGGACCGCCACGGCAGCCGCGAGGCTCCTGACCCGCGGGCGCGGCGACCACCGGCGGAACGCGACGACGACGGCCGCGAGGAGCAGCGCGAACAGCGTGGTCTGGACGAGGAGGAAGTCCCTGACGCCCTCGACGAGAATGGGCAGCGTGGCCAGCGCAACGGCCGCCGCCGCGCGGAGCCGGGTGGCCGCCGTCCGGTCCGGGCCGAAGACGACGTAGGGCGAGCCCTCGAGGTCGGGCCCGACGTAGGCCGCCCCCGTCCCGTTGCCGCGCCAGGCGACGGTACGGCCGTCGACACGGCCGCTCTCGGGATCGTTGGCGACCACGGTGCCCTCGGGGCCCCGCAGCACGAACCGGTCGGCGTTGACGTGGTACCACGGCTGGCCGCCCTCGTCGTGGAGGTAGTCGACCACGAGAAGGCCCGCGTGCCGGGCGGCCGCGTCGGCGTCCCGGTAGCGCAGTTCGACGCGGTCGTCCTCGACGGTCGCGTCGAGGAGGGTGGCCGTCTCGGGCAGCCCGTGCCAGTCGTCGAGCAGCGACCGAGCCACCGCCTCGAGGCGGTCCGGTGGAGCCGCCAAGTCGGCGCCGCCGGTTTCGAGATCCAGCGTGACCGTCCACGTGGCGCTGCCGTCGGCGTGGACCTGCACCAGGACGTCGCTCCGGGCGACGGTGACGTTGACGCCGGCCTCCTCGGCGGCGGACTCGAACTGCCCGCCGCAGAACCGGCAGACGGGGGTCGGCTGTGGGCTCGCGGCGGCGGGGCCGACCAGCGCGGCGAGGAGCACGAGGACGGACAGGAGGGCGGCGCGTCGCATCGGCGGGACGCTGGCGGTCGGCCGGTAAGTGTCTTGTAGTGGCCCAAAGGGCCACGACGCCCACGGGCTCAGTCGCCGAGCTTCCCGCCCAGCACCCGGGCCGCCGTCGCGACCGGGTCCCAGACCGGGCTGAACGGCGGCGCGTACGCCAGGTCGAGACCCTGGAGGTCGTCGACGGTCATCCCGGCGTGGAGCGCCGTCGCGACGGTATCGATCCGTTTCACGCCCTCCGGGCCCACGACGCTGGCCCCCAGGACGCGGCCGGACGCCCGATCCGCGACGAGGGTCACGGACAGCTCGCCGCCGCCGGGGTAGTAATGGGCCCTGGTCGGCGCCGTGATGTCGACGCTGACGGGGTCGAATCCGGCCTCGCGGGCGGCCTCCTCGTCGATGACGCCCGTCCGCGCCGCCCCGAGCTCGAACGCCTTGACGATGGCCGTGCCGGCGATCTCGCCCACCCCCGTCGGCGTTCCGGTCACCGTCTGGCCGATCGCCCGGCCCGCCCGGTTCGCGGTGAGCGCCAATGGCACGTAGTCCGCCTCGCCGGTGACGACGTGGGTCGCCTCGGCGCAGTCGCCCGCGGCGTAGACGTCGTCGAGATTCGTCCGACCGTGGGCGTCGGTGGCGATGGCGCCCGTGGGACCGAGCTCGACGCCCGCCGCCTCCGCGAGCTCGACGTTGGGCGCGACACCGACGCCCACGACGACTAGGTCGGCCGGCATGGACTGGCCCGACGCGAGCTCGACGGCCTCGACGGTCCCGTCGCCGGCGAACCCCTCGACGGCCGTGTCGAGGTGGAGCCCGACGCCCTGGGACTCGAGGTGGGTTTCGACCCGCTCGGCGACGGCCGGGCCGAACGGCTGCAGCACGTGAGGCAGCATCTCGAACAGGTCGACGTCGAGCCCGCGGCCGGCGAGGGCCTCGGCCATCTCGATGCCGACGTAGCCGCCGCCGACGATGGCCGCACGCCGTGGATCGTGCTCGGCCAGGTAGTCGCGGATGGCGCCGGCAGCGTCCATCGCGTGGATGGTGAAGACGCCGTCGAGGTCGATGCCGTCGAAGGGCGGCTCGATGGCGTGGGCCCCGGTGGCGATGAGCAGGTGGTCGTAGGGCTGCTCGAACCGGTCGCCCCCGCCCTCGACGGTCACCGTCTTCGCCTCGGGGTCGATGGCCACGACCTCGTGGTCGGTCCGGAGGTCGATGCCGCGTTCGTCCCGGAACGCCTCGGGCGTGACCTGGACGAGGTCGTCGAGCGAGTCGACCTCGCCCTTGACGTAGTAGGGCATCCCGCAGGCGGCGTAGGAGACCCAGTCGCCCTTCTCGAAGGCGACGACGTCCAGGTCGGGGTTCTCACGCTTGGCCTTGCTGGCGGCGCTCATGCCGGCGGCGTCACCGCCCACGACGACGAAGGTGTCGGACATACCCACCGGTGGGCCCCGCCGCCAAAAGAGCGCGCCGACGGTTCGCAGGCCGTGGGAACGGGTGTGCGGCCGGTAACCTGACTCCGAACGAGGGACTGGCAACGGCATCCGGTGCAGCCGCTCGCTGGGAGCCGACCGGGAAACCGAGAAGCGCCCGAGGCGGGATTTGAACCCGCGTCACGGCCGTGACAGGGCCGTATGATA
>JBDGPL010000202.1:0-6118 GCA_042219705.1 Halobacteriales archaeon
AGTTGAGGTTCAGCCCGGCGTTGACCATCCCGGAGAAGCCCCCGGCGGCGAACATGAGCCCGGACAGCGCGATGCCGACGAACGCCGGTTCGTCCCACGGCAGCGCGCGCAGCCAGCCGAACCGGCCCGACCCGCCCCGCTGGCGGGCGCCGTGCTCCAGGCTCGCGACGACCGTGAACGCCGTCAGCAAGCTCGGCAGCAGGAGGAACATCGTGTTCGTCATCGCCACGAACTTGAAACCCTCCGGGATGCCGGGGTCGAGGTACTGGTGGTGAAAGCCCGTCGGCGTCGAGAGCAGCAGGAACAGGACGAAGACGACCCGGGCGAGCGGGTCGGAGAACAGCCGGCCGCCGGCGAGCTTCGGGAGGATGGTGTACCAGACGACGTACGCGGGCAGCAGCCAGAAGTACACCACCGGGTGGCCGAAGTACCAGAACAGCGTCCGGGTGAGCAGCGGGTCGATCTCGGGGACGAGCCCGAGGGACCAGGGGAGCAGGAACACGACCACCTCGATGGCCACCCCGATGGAGGAGAGGTACCACATGAGGAACGTGACGAGGACCATGAACGCCTGCAGCGGGATGCGCTCGTCGGGGTTGTCCCGGCGCCAGTCGCGGTAGGCCAGGAAGTAGTTGGCGCCGGCGACCCACGACCCGACGACGACGAGCGCGAGTCCCAGGTAGAAGATCGGGTGGGCCTGCATCGGCGCGTAGAACGTAAAGAGGACGTCGGCGTTCATGCCGCCGCCGGTCAGCCCGGCGAGGATGGCCACCGCCGCGAGGACCGTACCGACCGTCATGAGGATCCACCAGGTCCACATCAACCGGCCGTCGAGCTCGCGGTCGAAACTCCGGGTGGTCCCCCAGGTGAACAGCCCGGCGATGAAGAACGTCGTGAACACGAGCGCCAGGAGGACGCCGTGGCCGGTCAGGATCGTGTAGTAGTCGGCGGAGCTGACGATGCCGCGGAAGACGCCGGTGCGGTGCAATGCCTGGACGAGCCCGAACAGGCCACCGATAGCGAGCGCGAGGAAGGCCACGCCGAAGGAGAGCCGCACGATGCGGGCCTCGGCCGGATAGTCGTCGACGAACGCCATTCAGGCACCCCCCTCGAACGCGGCGGCCGGGACGACCTCGAGGCGGCCCTCCATGGCGTGGTGGCCCGAGCCACAGTACTCGTTACACACGATGCCGTAGGTCGCCGGCTCCTCGAAGGCCACGGTGATCTTCGTGACCTGGCCCGGGATGACCATCGCGTTGACGTTGGTCCCGACCACCTCGAAGCCGTGGATGACGTCGGCGCTGGTGAGATAGAACGTCACCGTCGAGCCGGCCGGCACCCGGATGGGTTGGCTCGAACCGGGGTCGAACAGGAACTGCTGGGCGACCACGTAGACCGCGTACTGGTCGGCGCCGGTTCGGTAGACGCCCGGCTCCCGGAAGTTCGGCGAGTCGGCGGGGTTCGCCGGGTCGGCGACCGTCCCGCCCTCGGCGTCGACCATCTGGACGCCCGGCGGGCCCACGGCGCCGTAGGTCACGGTGGCGATCCACCCGACGATGAGCAGCAGCGATACTGCGGTCCAGACCGCCTCGAATCGGTGTATTTCCATGCGTGCTCACCTACCCGATCACCGTGGGTCCGCCGCCCAGGAACTCGACGAAGTACACGTACACCCACATGACCAGCAGCACGAGGAAGTACAGCGCGATGAGCCACGCCGTCCCCGTGGGGTCGAACTCGTCGTGGCCGATCTCCTCGACGACGCCCGTCCAGGCCTCGTCGGCCTCGCCGGCGGCGGCCGTCCGCGCCGCGGCGCGCTGACGGCGCCAGCCAGCGAACTCGCCGGCCAGCGCCGCCACGATGGCGAGGCCGGCCGTGCCCGCGAGCGCGGTCATCAACAGCCCGCCGACGGTCCCGCCGGGAAGGGTCAGTCCCTCGCCGCCGTCCGCCGACGGGCCACCCGGTGCCGCCATCGGGATGTCGTCACCCACCGCGATGCCGCCCTTCATCCCGAGCGCCAGGTGGGGGAGGCAGTAGTACGTGTTGATGCCGGTCTCCTCGAACGTGTACTCGTAGTGGACGCCGGGCTCCGAGACCGGGTCGCCGCTGTCGAGGTCGGCCGGGCCGGACTCGCCGACGACGTTGTGGGCGCTGCCCCGGCCGGTCCACTCGAAGCGGACCGTCGTGCCGGGGTCGATCCAGAGCGCCGGCGGGTCGAAGGCGAAGTATCCGCCGTTGCCCTGCGCGCCGACGGCGACGGTCACCTCGCTCTCGCCGCGTCGGTCGACCGTGTCGCCGACGTAGTTCCCGACCTCGCCGCCGCGGGCCTCGCCCGTGAACCAGTTCCCCCAGTCCGGCTGGCCGGCCGGCGTCGACGTCCCGTTCTCGGCTTGGGCAGCGGCCGGCCCCGACAGGGCCAGCGCCGACGCCCCCGCGCCGGCCGCTCCCCGTAGCAGGGTCCGTCGGTACGTTCCCGTCGTGTCGCTATCGGCCTGGTGCATCGTTCACGCGGATTCGTTGTGACGGCTAACGTCGTCCCCTACCAAATAGGTCACGAGATAGCGGCCACCCGACCCCGTATATGATGGGGCTGTCGGCTGGCCCCCGCCGGTGGCGGCGGTCCACCACTGGTTTAAGGTGACGCGGTCGCAACGGTCGACTATGTCGACCGACCCGCGTCGGTACGCCGTCTTGGCGCTCCTCGCCCTCGTCCCCGTCGCCCTCTTCGGCCTCGGCCGGTCGCCGGTCGCCGTGCTGTCGGCGGTCTGCGTCCTGGTCATCGCCGGAAGCCTCTACGCCATGTTCGGCCCGAGCCAAAGGCCCGCGCCGGCCGGGTAGGCGATGGCGCCGGCCCCATCGGTCCTGGACCCGACGGGGGGCGTCTCCCTCGCGGTCTTCTTCGTCGTCGGCCTGCTCGGGGGCGCCCACTGCCTCGGGATGTGTGGGCCGTTGGTCACGACCTACGCCGACCGCATGCGCCAGGGACCCGCGCTGACGTTCGGGGAGATCCGCGGCCACGCGCTGTTCAACGCCGGGCGAACCCTGAGCTACGCGACCATCGGCGCCGCGCTGGGCCTGGCGGGCGGCCTCGTCTTCGACGCCGCCGACCTGCTGGCCATCGGGGCGACCGTCCGCGCCGTCGCCGGCGTGGCGGTCGGGGTCCTCATCGTCGCCGTCGGCGTCGGGTACCTCCTCGGGGGCCGCAACGTCCTCGGCGTGCTCGAGCACAGCGGCCCGTTCGCCCGGGTCTACGGGGCCCTCGCCGACCGGGTCGACGACTGGGTTCACGGCCCGCGCATCGTCCTTCTGGGGGCCGTCCACGGCTTCCTCCCCTGTCCCATCCTCTACCCGGCGTTCCTGTACGCCCTGGCCCGGGGCTCGCCAATCGAGGGCGCGGCGGCCCTGGGCGCGCTCGGCCTCGGGACGTTCCCGACCCTGTTCCTCTACGGAACCGTTCTCGGCTCGGTCTCACCGGCGGTCCGTCGCCGGCTCCACCGCGGCCTCGGGGCGGCCTTCGTCGTGCTCGGCTACCTGCCGCTGTCGATGGGCCTCCGGTCGGTCGGGGTGAACCTCCCCATGCTCCCGGTGCCGTACTACCAGCCGCTCGGGTGAGCCGTGTCCGCCTGTCGCCTCTGTGGCCTGCCCACGCCCGACCCGCCCGTGACCGACGAGGATGTCGACGGCGCGTTCTGCTGCCGCGGCTGCCTCGAGGTCGCCCGGACCCTGGGCGAGGAGCCGGTCGAGGACGCCGACGGGGCGTCCGAGGCGCTCGCGGGCGGCGGTGACGACGACGCAGCCGGCGGCGAGACCGCCTATCTCGGCGTGTCCGGGATGCACTGTGCGACCTGCGAGACGTACATCGAGTCCAAGGCGTCGGCCGCCGACGGGGTCCTGTCCGCCGAGGCGAGCTACCCGGCCGGCGTCGTGAAGCTGACCTACGACCCCGACCGCCTCGAGGCCGACGCCCTCCCCGGTCTCGTCGACGGCCTGGGCTACCGGGCCCGGGCGGTCGGCGAGCGCGAGGCCGAGACCCGGGAGTCCGTCGGCCGGCTCATCGTGGGGGGGTTCTTCGGCATGATGGTCATGCTCTGGTACGTCCTGTTCCTCTACCCGGCCTATCTCGGGGTCGACCCCGGCCGGCTCCTGCTCGACGTGACCGGGCCGGCCGGGTGGTACCTGCTCGGGAACGTCTGGGTCATGTCGACCGTCGTGGTCGGTTACACGGGGTTCCCGCTCCTCCGTGGGGCCTACGTCAGCCTCCGGGCGGGGACGCCGAACATGGATCTCCTCGTCTCGCTGGCGGCCGTCACGGCCTACGCCTACAGCGTGGCCGGATTGGCGCTCGGCCGGGTGGAGGTCTACTTCGATGTGGCCGTCGTCATCGTGCTGGCCGTCTCGGTCGGGAACTACTACGAGGGTCGCATCCGCCGGCGGGCCGCCGGCCGGCTCGCCGACCTCACCGAGGAGCGCGTCGACCGGGCCCGCCGACGCACGACCGACGGCGTCGAGACCGTGCCCGTCGACGACCTGACCGGCGGCGACGAGGTGGTCGTCCGGTCGGGCGAGCGTGTGCCCGTCGACGACCTGACCGGCGGCGACGAGGTGGTCGTCCGGCCGGGCGAGCGGGTGCCCGTCGACGGGACCGTCGTCGAGGGCGAAGGGGCTGTCGACGAGGCGCTCGTCACGGGCGAATCCGTGCCGACGCGGAAGTCGACCGGGGACGCCGTCGTGGGCGGCGCCCGCGTCGTCGACGGGGGGCTCGTCATCGCCGTGGCCGACGACGCCGAGAGCACCCTCGACCGGCTGACCGACCTGCTCTGGGAGGTCAGCGCCAGCCGGTCGGGCGTCCAGCGCCTCGCCGACCGGCTGGCGGCGGTGTTCGTCCCCGCCGTCGTGGTGCTCGCCGTGCTCGCCACGGTCGCCCACCTCGTGCTCGGGAGCGGCGCGACGAACGCACTCCTGACCGGCCTCGCGGTCCTGGTCGTCTCGTGTCCGTGCGCGCTCGGGCTGGCGACCCCCCTCGCGGTGGCCGCCGGCGTGAGCCGGTCGCTCGCGGCGGGCATCGTCGTGACCGACGGCTCGATCTTCGAGCGGGCCGGCAAGGTGGACGTCGTCGCCTTCGACAAGACCGGCACGCTCACGACCGGCCGGATGCGCGTCCTGGAGACGGCCGGCGAGGGGCTCGAGTACGCCGCCGCCGTCGAGCAGTTCGCGGAGCACCCCGTCGCCGAGGCCATCGTCGACCACGTCGGGGTGCCCGACTGGCCCGTCGAGGGCATCGAGCACCACCCCGGCCGGGGCGTCAGCGCCACCGTCGACGGCCGGGCGGTGGTCGTCGGCCCGCCCACGCTACTGGACGACGTGAGCTGCTCGATTCCGGACGACCTCCGGGCGCGGGCCGCCGCGGCCGCGGACGCGGGCCGCGTCCCCGTCCTCGTGGGCGTCGACGGCGAGGCCCGGGGGCTGCTCGTGGCCGGCGACGAGCCCCGCGACGGCTGGGCGGACGTGGTCGCGGAACTCGGCGCCGAGCGGCGCGTCGTCGTGGTCACCGGCGACACCGAGGCCGCCGCCGGCTACCTCCGGGACCACCCGTCGATCGACCACGTCTTCGCCGGCGTGCCGCCGGAGGGCAAGACGGCGGTGGTCGAGCGGCTGCGGGCCGACGCGACGGTGGCGATGGTCGGGGACGGGAGCAACGACGCGCCGGCGCTGGCGGCCGCCGACGTCGGCATCGCGCTGGAGGAGGGCACCCGGCTCGCCGCGAGCGCCGCGGACGCGGTCATCGTCACCGACGACCTCGGGGCCGTCCCCCGGGTGTTCGACCTCACGGCCGCCACGCGCCGGCGCATCCGGGAGAACCTGGGCTGGGCGTTCCTCTACAACGCGGTCGCGATCCCGCTCGCCCTGGTCGGGCTCATCAACCCGCTGTTCGCCGCGGTGGCGATGGCGACCAGCAGCCTGCTCGTGGTCGGGAACTCGGCGCGGTCGCTGGGGTAGCCCCGCGGGCGGACCGCCCGGCCCACCGCCGGGAAGGGCCAGCTACATCACCGGGACGGCCGGACACCCGAGCATGGTCGACGCGGGGGCCGTCGGGCGCTGGACGCGAGCCTTCGCCGGC
>JBDGPL010000203.1:0-6146 GCA_042219705.1 Halobacteriales archaeon
GTCCCGGTCACCGAGACCCGACTCATCCGCTCAGGCCTGAGCATGCACCGCCTCCTCGAAGCGCTCGAGGACGTACTCGACGACCGACTCGCGGTTGGCCTCGGCGGCCGCCTCGAGGGCTTCGCGTTCGGCTTCGCCCTCGGCGAGGATCTCCTCGCGCTCGGCTTCGATCTCCGCTCTGGCCTCGTCGAGGCGCTGCTCCTTGAGCGCCGCCGCTTCCTCCTCGGCGTCGGCCACGATCTCGTCGGCCCGCTCTTCGGCCTCGGCGATGATCTCGTCCGCCTCGGCCTCCGCCTCGGCGATGATGTCGTCGGCCTCCGCTTCGGCCTCCTTGACGCGCTCGAGTACCTCGGGCCTGGCCATGATGCCTGAACGTCTGAACAGCGGCTATTTGGGAGTTGCGAAGTGCGGCAGGGGCCGACTGCCGCGGCCCCGACGGGCGGTCGCTGGCGTCCGGGGGTCGAGCCCGCCAGCCCGCTCAGTCAGCGAGCTCCTCGCGGAGGTAGGTGCCGAGGTAGCCGCCGACCGCGCCCAGGCCGACGTTCCAGGCGATGAACAGCGGGACCATGACGAAGAGGATGACGAGCAGCTCGACGCCGCCGGGCATGCCCATGCCGCCGCCCATCAGGGGCACGAACGCGAAGAAGCCGAAGAACAGGAAGCCGAGCAGGAAGAACGGGAGGAAGGCCAGCAGGCCGGAGAGCGCGCCGACCTTCGCGCCGGCCCGTCGCGTCCCGCCCTGGAGGTAGCCCGCCACCCCGCCACCCAGCAGCGGCGAGAAGCCGGTGAACGCCAGGACGACCGTCGCGACCGCGCCGACGATGGCGTTGAGGAGGGTATCGCCTTCGGCCATGCCGCGTCGGACGGGCCTGCGGGCCAAGAAGGTCGCGGTCGCGGGGCGGCGACCGTCGGCGCCTTCGGCGGCCGCCCCGGCCAGCCCGCGAAGCGCGCCTTTCTTGGCTCCCCGCCGGCAATCCCGGGCCGATGGGGCTGCTCGAGGACAAGCGCCGGGCACGGCTGTTCTACCGGTTCCTCTCCGCGGTCTACGACCGGGTCAACCCGTTCGTCTGGACCGAGGCCATGCGCGCCGAGGCCCTCGAGCACCTCGCGCTAGCGCCCGACGACCGCGTCCTCGACGTGGGGTGTGGCACCGGCTTCGGGACCGAGGGGCTGCTCGAGCACGCCGACGACGTCCACGGGCTCGACCAGAGCGTCCACCAGCTCCGCCGGGCGTGGGCGAAGCTCGGCAAGCACGGGCCGGTCGCGTTCGCGCTGGGCGACGCCGAGCGGCTGCCCTACCGGGACGACGCCTTCGACGCCGTGTGGTCGTCGGGCTCCATCGAGTACTGGCCGAACCCGGTGGCCACGCTCGAGGAGTGCGCGCGGGTGACCCGGCCCGGCGGGTCGGTCCTCGTCGTCGGCCCGAACGCCCCCGACAACCGCCTCCTGCGCCGCCTGGCGACGGCGGTGATGCTGTTCTACGACGAGGCCGAGGCCGACCGGATGTTCGCCGCCGCCGGCTTCGAGGAGTTCGAGCACGTGCTCATGGGCCCGCCGTATCGCCCGGAGATCGCCATTGCGACGGTCGCCACCGTGCCCGAGTAGCCCGGTCAGCCGACCGTGGTCGTGGCGCGGGCGACCAGCCGGCCGCCACGGGTCACCGTCACCGTGAGCGAGGCGCCGGCCGAAAGCGGCGGGTCGTTCGTGCCGGCCACGCGGAACGACGCCGTCTCGCCGACGGTCCAGGCCGGGTCGGCCGCCGGGTTGAACGGCCCGGTCGGGCCGCCGTAGAAGCCGGCTGCCGCGAAGAACGGCACCGGCGGCTGGTGGGCCAGCGGCTCGCCGTCGACCGTGACCTCGAGGGTCAGCTGCCGGACGTCCACCGGCGGGCCGGAGACGTGCTCGAGCGACACCCGACCGGTGGCGGCGTCGGCCGACACCCTGAGCACGACGGGGTCGGCGGGCTCGGCGGGGACGAACGCGGTCGCCGCCACGGTGACGACGACCGCCAGCAGGACGGTCACGCCGACGAGGAGGACGGCGCCGAGCAGGGAGACGGACGCGCGGGGCACCGGCCGACCATGGGCGCGTTTCCGTACTTCAACCTTCGCGGCCGGGGCCGGTCACCGGTTGTCGGCCGTGTAGGGCGCCGGCGCGACGGTGGCGCGGATGGGGCGCTCCTCGTGGCGCTCGACCCGGATGTTGTCGGCGTCCTCCTCGCCCCAGGTCACGACCACCTCGGTCCCGGGCGCGGCGTGCTCGGGCGCGAGGAGGCCGAGCGACGCCACGGTCCGCTCGTTGTAGCTGTAGACCGGCGAGGCCGACAGCCCGACGCCCTTGCCGTCCCGGCTGACGGCGTCGTACTGGTTCGCCCAGGCAGGCATGGGCAGCCGCAGGTGCTTGGCGGTCTCGCCGGGCGAGAAGAGCGAGCCGAACGCCGACACCACGTCCTCGTCGTGCCAGACCAGCGTCACCTTCCGTCGGGCCTCGGCGGGGTCGAACGCCTCGAGGGCGTCCCGGCCGACGAAGTCGTGGTCGAACGACAGGAGCCGGTCGTAGCCCAGCGCGTGCGGCCGCAGGTAGTAGTCCGTCACGTCGTCCGCCCGGTAGCTGCCGCCGAGGAGGTACCGCGCCTCGTAGCTATCGGCGGACAGCCACGCCCGGTAGGCCGAGAGCGCCTCGCCGGTGTAGACCGCCGGGAGCGGGTTGCCCAGCCACCCGCTCATGACGCCGCTCGTGCCGTAGCTCTTCCAGCCGAGCTCACGCAGGCCCCGGCCTTCGCCGGCGGCCCGCAGGGCGTCCCTGACGGCGTCGCCGTGGGTCCAGTCGCCCCAGAGCTCGAAGCCGGGCTCGCCGGCCATGCCGTGGCGCAGCGCGTTGGCCGGCCGGCCGTCGATCTCGAGCTCGGCGAACCCGAAGAACTCGACGTCGGGCAGGGGCCCGTCGACGACCGCGTCGACGACGTCGAGCGCGTTCGGACCTTGGAGCTGGTAGCGGAACCGCTCGGGCGGCCCGTCGCGGACCCCCGAGTGGTCGTCCCGCGAGAACGTGGCGTCGTAGTCGTCCGTCTCGAGGTGATACTGGACCCAGTTCGGCGCCGGGGCCTCGCCGACCAGCGCGTACCGGTCGGCCGCCAGGTGAAACAGGATGCCGTCCCCGATCAGGTAGCCCGCCGGGCTGCACGCCACGAACTGCTTCGCCCGGCCGACCGGGAAGTCGGCGACGTCGTTGATGCCCAGGTCGGCGAACACCCGCCCGGCGTCCGGGCCCTCGACGACGAGGTCGGTCATGTGGTGGGACTGGTCGGCCAGCGAGCACGTCTCCCGCCAGGCCCGCTGCTCCTCGATCCAGTTCGTGCGCTCGCTCGGGACCCGCGGGAAGGGGTGCGGCGGGTTCCGGACGTGCCGCAGGTGCTCGAGGGGGCTGTCGGCTGCCCGCAGGGCGTCCGCGAGGCTCGGGTCGGGCATGGTCCGACCGACCGGTGGGAAGTCCCACGGATAAGCGTGCCTGTCGACCCGGCCGGCGGCCTCAGTCGAGCGCGCCCTTCGCCGCCAGCCGGTCGAGCTTGCCGCTCGCGGTCCGCGGGAGCGGGCCCTCGACGAAGCGGTAGGTCCGGGGCCGCTCGATGCGGGCCAGCTCGTCGCTCTCGAGACACCACTCGTCGAGGTCGTCGGCGGTCACCTCGGGGTCCGAGCGGTCGACGATGGCGGTCACGCGCTCGCCGTACTCCTCGTCCTCGACCCCGACGACCGCCGCCTCCCGGACCCCCGGGTGGGCGTTCAATCGGTCCTCGACCGGGCCGGGGTAGACCTTGACGCCCTTCGAGAGGATCATGAGGTCGGTCCGGCCCTCGAGGTAGAGGAAGCCGTCCGCGTCGCGGTGGCCGAGGTCGCCGGTGCGCCACCAGCCGTCCTCGAAGCTGGCCGCGGCGGTCTCGGTCTCGCCCCAGGCCCACACCGGGGCGTCGGGCGCCCGGACGACCACCTCGCCGACCTCGCCGGTCGGCACCGCGTCGTCGACCGAGCCGTCGGGGTCGACCACCCGGGCCTCGACGCCCTGGACGGGCTTGCCGACGCTCTCGACGCGGGCCTCGTCGAGCTCGGCGTCGGTGATGACGGCGACGATGGCCTCCGTGGCGGCGTACATGTTCTTGACCGTGGGGCAGAGGTGGTCCCGGAGGCCGTCGAGCGTGGCGGCGTCGAGGCGCTCGCCGGCGGAGGTGACGCTCGCGAGCGAGCTCGTGTCGTAGTCCTCGAGGGCGTCGAGCCGGAGGATGGCCCGCCACATCGTCGGGACGAGCAGCCCGGTCGTGAGCGACAGGTCGTCGATGGCCCGGAGGTACCGCTCGGGGTCCCACGCCTCGAGGAAGAACGTCGTCGCCCCCGACAGCATCGCCGGGAGCAGCACGGAGTACCAGGCCGCGAACGAGGGCGTGAAGACGTTGGGCTGGCGGGTGGGCCGGTCGACCTCCAGCGACCGGGAAAGCCCCATCGCGCGCATGAACAGGCTCCGGTTGGTGTGACACCAGCCCTTGGGGTCGCCGGTGGTGCCCGACGTCCACATGACGGCCACGATGTCGTCCTCGCCGGTCCGGACGTCGGGCGGGTCCGTGCCGGCGTCGGCGGTCAGGGCGTCGAGGGACCGCTCGCCGTGCTCGGGCTCGCCGGTCGTGACGACCGTCCCCACGTCGGCCGACAGGCGGCCGCGGACGCGCTCGCGGTAGAAGTCGGCGGTGTCCTCGTCGACGACCAGCACCCGCGGCCGGAGCGCGTCGACGCACGACTCGACGGTCGCCGGCGCCGCCCGGGTGTGGAG
Organism: Halobacteriales archaeon; assembly: GCA_042219705.1. Taxonomy (GTDB): domain Archaea; phylum Halobacteriota; class Halobacteria; order Halobacteriales; family Hikarchaeaceae; genus JBDGPL01. The sequence continues at coordinate 4,816 of JBDGPL010000203.1, forward strand.
GTTCGAGACGACGCAGCCGGCCTTCAGCGCCCCGTTGAACAGGACGGCGTGCTCGAGGGACTGCCCGCAGAGGAAGGCCACCCGGTCGCCCTGGCCGACGTGGGCCCGGAGGCCGTTGGCCGCCCGGACGCTTTCGTCCTCGAACTCGGGCCAGGTCAGCCGTCGGCCGTCCAGGCCGTTGCCGAACGCGGTGCGGGTGGGGTTGTTGGCGGCCGCGATTCGCGAGAACTCCTTGACGGGAGTGAGCTCGCCGGTCGTCGCCGGGGGCATGGCGGCCGGGTTGGGACCCGTTGGGTATAAAGTGGGAGTTCGGGTGAGCCGGTCGAGGTTCCGCTCCGGCGCCAGCGACGGTCATTGGTCACGGGCCATCCAAACCCGCCGAACCCCCGGTGGCGCGTCGGGGCCGTGCGGCGACTGGTTCACGAGTTAGAAAGGGTTTTCTCGCCGGCGTCGCCAACTCGTGCCATGCGGCCCTCGGCCGGCCAGGTGGCCGCGGCGGCCGTCCTCCTCGCGCTCCTCGGAGCCGGCCTATCGGCCCCGGCCGCGGGGCAGTCGGGCGCGCCCACGACGGTCCTGCACGTCTCGCTGCAGCCCGACGGCGACGCCCGGTGGACGGTGAGCGCCCGCTATCCGCTGGGCGACGCGAACCGGACCACCGCCTTCGACCGGCTGGCCGACGAGTTCGTCGCCGGCGAGACCGCCGCCCTCAGCGCCGACCCGTTCCGGTCGGCCGCCGCCCGGGCCAGCGAGGCCACGGGTCGGCCGATGGCCATCCGGAACGTCGACCGCGCGACCGGCCGGGACGACGAGACCGGCGAGCTCCGGCTCGCGTTCACCTGGACGAACTTCAGCCGCGTCGAGGCGGGCGGCGAGCGGCTCGTCCTCGGCGACGTCTTCACCACCCCGTCGGGCACCTGGCTGCCGGCGCTGCAGGCGGGCCAGGTCCTCGTCATCGAGTTCCCCGAGGGCTACGTGGTCGACTCCGTCTCCCGCGGGCTCGACAACCGGTCCATCCGCGTCGTCGGGCCGGCCACCTTCGATCCCGGCCAGCCCTCGGCGACGCTGGTGCGCTCCGGCCCGCCGACGACCTCGTCCGACACCCCCACCACGCCCGGCGCGGGCGTGCCCTCCGCGCTCTCCATCGGCGCCGCGCTGGCCATCGTCCTCGTGGCGGGCTACCTGGTCTACCGGCGCGGGGGGGTCGAACCGGACGACGAGCCCGAGGAGCCGGTCCCGGCGGCGGAGGCGGAGGAGGCGGCGGCCGAACCCGTCGACGAGGAGCTCCTCTCCGACGAGGAGCGGGTGCTCCGGCTCCTGCGCGAGCGCGGCGG
>JBDGPL010000204.1:0-3656 GCA_042219705.1 Halobacteriales archaeon
GGCACGCGCCCGAGTGCCAGGAGCGGGTCAGTCGGCCGTGACGATCTGGGCCTGGAGCTCCTCACGGAGGTAGGCCTCGATGTCGGGGTCGCCGACGAGCCGGCGCACGGTCGACCGCCACCGGCCGACCTGCTTCTCGCCGATGACGACCACGTCGGCGCCCTCGGCGGCGACCTCCTCGAGGATGGTCTCCTCGACCAGGAAGCCCGACCGGACGACGTACCGGGCGTTCGGGAGCGTGCCGAACGCGCGTTCGACCGCGCGCTTCAGGTCGCTCCGGGTGACGTGCCGGCCCGACTGGTAGAGGTTGACGTGGAGCACGGTCAGGGCGGCCTCGCGCTCCCGGGCCACCTCGACCGCGGTCCGCAGGGTCCGCTTTGAGTGCTCCGAGAGCGGGTACCGGACGGGCACGACGACGCGGGTCACGGCCCGCTCCTCCGACGCGGAAAGCCGCCAGCCCTGAGGAGTCCACCGACCGGCGCCATACCGACCAGCCGCGGCGGGGTAAGAAGGGTCCTTCGGTCGGCCGGCCCACCGGGCCCCTGGCGGTCCCTCGCGTCGCCGTCGGTACTGCGATAGGACACCCCTCGCTCCGGTCGGGGGTGGAGCCACGCCGGGAACGGCGCCCGCGACACGGGCTCGACCGCGTCGGTCGCGGCGAAGACCGCCACCGACGTTTTACCGTCGCTACCCCTGGAACCGCCATGCCCCTCCAGCTCGGGTCCGTGCTCGAAGCGACGCTCGCCGGGTTCGTGGCCGACGTGGCCGCGGCGCTGCCGACCGTGATCGCCGGCCTCGCGTTCCTGGTGGTGGCCGGTGTCGGCGTCCTCGTCCTCCTGCGCTTCCTCCGGGCCGTGCTTCGGCGGGTGCTGCCGTCCGCCGACCCCATCTACCGGCAGTTCGTGGTCCGCATCGTCGCCATCGGCCTGTGGTTCAGCGTCGGCCTCGGGGTCCTCGCCATCCTCGGCCTCGAGGAGATCGCCGCCGCGCTCGGGACCGCCAGCGGCTTCGTGGCGCTGGGCGTCGCCTACGCCCTGTCCGGGATGATCGCCGACGCCGTCGCCGGCGTCTACCTGCTGCGCGACCCGGATTTCAACCCGGGCGACGCGGTCGTCGTCGGCGACATGACGGGCGTCGTCGAGGCCATCGAGCTGCGCAAGACCCGGTTCGCCGTCGACGGCGACACCGTCGTCCGCGGGAACGCCGACATCGAGAAGCGCTGGACGAAGCGGGGCCCGCCGGCGGACTGACGGACTTAACCGGGCCGGGCCCGAAGGCCGACCGTGTTCGTCGGCCACGCCTTCGTCGCGTTCGCCATCGGCGCGACCGGCGCGGTCCGGCTCGGCGCGTCCCGCCGCCGCGCGCTCCTGTTCGGCGTCACAGCTGCGGCCTTCGCGACGGTCCCCGACGTCGACGTGCTGGTCGCCGTCCTCGGCCTGCTCCGGGCCGGCCCCGACGGCGTGTGGGCCGCCACGGCCGCCTTCTGGGCGGCCTCCCAGGCGGTCCACCGGGCCGTGACCCACTCGCTCCTCCTCGCCCTGCCCGCCGCGGGCGGCTTCGCCCTGGCCGCCGGGCGGCGATTCCGGCCGGTGGCGGCCGTGCCGCTCGCCGGACTGGTCGCCATCGGCTGGCTCGCGGAGGGCCCGCTCGCCGCGGCGATGCTCGGCCTGTTCGCCCTGGCCGGGCTCGCCGTTGCCCGCCTCGCTGCCGGCCACGGCCTCGGGCGCCGGGCGGTCCTCGCGGCCGCGCTCCTCGGCCTGCTGAGTCATCCGTTCGGGGACCTCTTCACCGGGACGCCGCCGTCGCTGTTCTACCCCCTCGAGGCGGCCGTCGTCGGCGAGCGGGTGACCCTCCTGGCCGACCCGACGCTCAACCTGCTTGGCGTGTTCGGGCTCGAGCTCGCCGCCATCTGGCTCGGGGTCGCGGTCGCCGCCCGGTTCGCGGGATGGTCCCTGGCGACGGCCATCGACCGGCGGGCCGCCGCCGGGGCGCTGTACGGCGTGGCCGCGTTCCTCCTCCCGCCGCCCACGCTCGAGACGTCCTACCATTTCGTGTTCAGCGTCCTCGCGGTGGGCTCCGTGGGCGCCGCGCCGCTGTCCCGCCGGATCGACCGGGAGCGGGCCGCCCGGGCGGCCGTGACGGGCCTGGCCGGGGTCTCCCTCGCCGGCGCGGCCTACGCGGCCGTCTACGCGCTGGCGTAGGCGGGCGGTCGTCGACCGGGCCACCGCCGTTATGTACCGACCGGGACCTACGGTCCGGGCATGTCGGCACGGGAGCGCCTCGGTACGGTCATCGAAACCCGCCGGGCGAACGCCGCCCTGGCGTGGGTGCTCGTTGCCTTCGTCGGATTCGTCGTGGCGGCGAGCGCGCTCACCGGCGACCTGCTCTGGGCCGGGTTCGCGGCGGCCGTCGCCGTCCTCACCCTCGTCCCCGCCGTCGCCTACCGGGACCCGCTCGTCATGCTGCCCTGGGAGGTGGTGGTCATCGCCGCGCTGCCGCTCATCGGCCGGGTGTTCGCGACGGTCCCGCTAACCAGCCGGTTCGCGACCTACCTCTCGGTGGCGGCGCTCGCGCTCATCATCGCGGTGGAGCTGCACCTCTTCACGCCGGTGCTGATGACGCCGTCGTTCGCCGTGCTGTTCGTCGTCGTGGCGACGATGGCGACCGCCGGCATCTGGGCCGTGGCGCGGTGGTCGGCCGACCTCCTGCTCGGCACGGCCTTCCTCCTCGACCCCGCGCTGACGGAGTCCCAGATCGAGACGCGGCTGATGTGGGAGTTCGTCTACTCGACCGCCGCTGGCCTCGCCGCCGGGCTGGTCTTCGAGGGCTACTTCCGCCGCCGGGCCCGGCTGGGCGCCCGGCTGCCCGACGGCGTCGAGGTGCAGGGGCCGTGAGGTGGCGTGACCGTCTCGGGGTGACCGCCCGCCGCCAGCGCCAGGTGGCCCGGCTCCTCGAACTCGGGCTCGTGGGGCTGCTGTTCATCGGGTTCGAACGGGGGGAGGCCGGCATCATCGTCAACGCCGGGGTGGCGCTGCTGGTCGCCCAGCTGCCGCCGGTCCTCGAGCGGGATTTCGGCATTCCCATGGACGCCGGGCTGACGCTGTGGATCACCGGCGCGGTGTTCCTGCACGCCCTCGGGACGGTCGGCCTGCCGGGGGGCGAGGCGTCGTTCTACCGCACCCTCCCGTGGTGGGACCACCTGACCCACGCACTGTCGTCGTCGGTCGTCGCGGGCGTCGGCTACGCGACGGCCCGCGCCTTCGACGCCCACTCGGACGCCGTCCAGCTGCCGCCGCGGTTCATGTTCGTGTTCATCCTGCTGTTCGTCGTCGCCTTCGGCGTCCTCTGGGAGGTCGTCGAGTTCGGGCTGGGTGGGACCGCGTCCATGCTGGGGACGGGGACCGTGTTGACCCAGTACGGCCTCGGGGACACGATGCTGGATCTCGTCTTCGACGTCGTGGGCGGCGTCGTGGTGGCCGTCTGGGGGACGGCCTACCTCACGGACGTCGCGGGGGCCCTGCAGGAGCGGCTGCGCCGTCGGGCCGAGTCCCAGTGACACGCCGGCGCCGAGAATCAGGTCCGGAACGACTCGCCGCAGCCGCACTCGCTGACGACGTTGGGGTTCTCGACGTGGAAGCCGGCGCCCTGCAACCCGC
>JBDGPL010000205.1:0-4681 GCA_042219705.1 Halobacteriales archaeon
GGGTGTACGCCGGGCTGGCCGCGGAACTGTAGGTCCGAGCCACCGGCCGCAGTTACGCCCGCCGGACCACCCGGGTGCCCGCTTCATGCTCTAGGGCGGCCTTGGCGTCGTCGAGGGCGGCCACGATGGCGGTCCGGTCCCGGCGGGACTGCCCATCAACGAACCGGCAGGCGGCCTCGACCTTCGGGCCCATGGAGCCCGCGGGAAACTGCCCTTGCTCGTGGAGCTCGCGGAGCTCGGGGGCAGCGATCTCGTCGATGGGCGCCTCGTCGTCGGTGCCGTAGTCCCGATAGACGGCGTCGACGTCCGTGAGCATGAGAAGGTAGTCGGCGTTGAGCGTCTGGGCGAGCCGGGCCGACAGCAGGTCCTTGTCGACGACCGCGTCGTGGCCCTCGATCGTTCCCTCGCTCCGGGTGACCGGGACGCCCCCGCCCCCGCCGCAGATGACGAGGTCGCGCTGGTCGATGAGCCGCTTGACCGGGACCTCCTCGACGATCCCCAGCGGCTCGGGCGATGGAACCACCCGCCGGTACGGCCGCTCGTCGGCCTCGCGAACCCGCTTGACCGTCGCGCCGGCGGCCCGGAGCTCCTCCGCGCGCGAGTCAGTCAGGTAGGGACCGATGGGTTTCGTCGGGTCGTCGAAGGCCGGGTCGTCGGCCGCGACGATGGTCTGGGTCAGGATGCAGGCCACCGGCACGTGCTTCCAGCGCCGCTCGAGCTGGGCCTGCATCCGCTGGGCCAGCATGTAGCCGATCTGGCCCTGGCTCATGGCGCCGCAGACCGAGAGCGGCTGCGCGGGGGGCGTTCCCTGCTCCTGCTGCTCGAGCAGGGCGCCGACCTGTGGGCCGTTGCCATGGGTGAGGACGACCTTGTAGCCGGCCTTCATCACCTCGACGACCTGCTTGGCCGTGGCCTCGACCTCGGCGAGCTGGGCCTCGTAGGTCCCGGCGTCGTCGCCGGGGCTGATGGCGTTGCCCCCGAGCGCGATGATGGTCAGCGGCTTCTCCCGCGGGGTCCCCCAGAACGCCGGCGGCTCGACGTCGAGCTCGAACTCCGGCACCTCGTCGGGGTGGAACTCAGGGGGTTCGTCGCCGGCCGGGTCGGCGTCGGGGCCGGGCATCGCTCACCAGCCGCGCCCGCCCATCGTCAGGGCCATGAGCGCCTTCTGGGCGTGCAGCCGATTCTCGGCCTGGTCGTAGATGACGCTCTGGGGCCCGTCCATGACAGCGTCGGTGGCCTCGTAGCCGCGCTTGGCCGGCAGGCAGTGCATGTAGATGGCGTCGCGCGCCGCGTTGGCGAGCATGTCCTCGTCGCAGATCCAGTCCTGGTTGGCGTCGTGGAGCTCCTTTTCGGCCTCGCGACCGCGCTCGTGGACCTTCGTCGAGACCCAGTGTTTGGGGTAGACGACGTCCGCACCGTCGAACGCCCGGGCCATGTCGTGCTCGACGGTGAAGTCGACGCCGGCCTCCTCGGCGTTCGCCTCGGCCTGTTCGACGATGGTCGGATCGAGGTCGAGCCCCTCGGGGTGGGCCAGCGTGACGTTCGCGCCCATCTTCGTGAAGCCGAGGATGGAGGAATGGGGCACCGAGACGGGCCGGCGGATCTCCGGAGCGTAGGCGTAGGAGATGACGAAGTCCCGGCCTTCGACGCCCCCCTTCTTCTCCCGGACGGTCTGGAGGTCGGCGAGGGTCTGGCAGGGGTGGTAGGTGTCGCACTGCATGTTGTAGACCGGGACGTCACAGCCGGCCTGGTACTCCCGGACGATCTCGGTCCCGCGGGGGTACTCGAAGTCGACGGCGGCCCCGAGGACGCGGACCGCGAAGCCGTGGCCGTACCGGCTGAGCACCTTCGCCGTCTCCCGGGCGCTCTCGCCGTGCTCGAGCTGGAGCTGGTCGGGCGCCATGACGTGGGGGTAGCCCCCGAGCTGGGTGATGCCCGCCTCGAAGGAGTTCCGGGTGCGCGTGCTCGTGTTGTAGAACAGCATGAACAGCGAGTGGCCGGTCAGCGCGTCGTAGTGGGTCAGCTCGCCGCGGGCGAACTCGGCCTTGAGTCGGTCGGCGACGTCGAGCACCGACGTCAGCTCCTCGGCCGTCCACTCCTGGGTCGTGATCAGGTCCTTGCCGCGCAGTGACGTTTGCATGGTCGGAGACAGCCGCCGGGAGGCGGGCGGGGATACCGCCCACAACCCCGCGTCGGGCCAAATAGGTTCTGGGGTGAGCCCCCGTCGACCGCCCGGAACCGGGCCGGTCGATGGCGGACCGCCGCCGGGCACCCGCAGCTTTTTGACCGGGCTGGGAGTACGTTCGGGGCCATGAGCAGCGACGGCGACCGGGTCGGGCTGTACCTGCAGGACAAGCACCCCATCCGGGAGAACATGGAGTACGTCCAGTACGCCGAGTCCCGGGGGTTCGACGAGGTCTGGCAGGCCGAGTCCCGGCTGGCCCGGGACGCCGTGACCCCCTGTGCCGCCTACGCCGCCGTGACCGACGACATCGCCGTCGGCACCGGGGTCATCAACAACTGGACCCGGAACGCGGCCCTCATCGCCCAGACCATGTCGACCCTGGAGGAGCTCGCCGGGCCGGACCGCATCAAGTGCGGCATCGGCGCCTGGTGGGAGCCCATCGCGTCGAAGGTCGGCGTGAACCGCGAGCGGCCGCTGCAGGCCATGCGCGAGACCGTCGAGGTCGTCGGGCGCCTGCTCGACATGGAGAACGTCACCTACGACGGCGAGTTCGTCAGCGTCGAGGACATCGAGCTCGACGTGGTCCACGGCGACGCCGGGCCCCGGACGGTGCCGGTCTACGTCGGCGCGACGGGCTTTCAGATGCTCGAGCTCACCGGGGAGTACGCCGACGGCGTCCTGCTGAACTACCTCGTCAGCCCCGAGTACAACGAGCAGGCCCTCGACGCGCTCGAGCGGGGCGCCGAGCGGGCCGACCGCGCGCTCGACGAGATCGACCGGCCCCAGCTCGTGGTCTGCTCGATGGACCACGACGAGGACGCCGCCCTCGACAACGCCCGGGAGCTCATCACCCAGTACCTCGGCCAGCAGCCACACATCATGCAGGCTTCGGGCGTGAGCCAAGACCTCATCGACGAGGTCGGCGAAGCCATCGGCGGCTGGCCCGCCAGCGAGGCGGACATCCGGGAGGGCATGCACCTCATCCCCGACGAGGTGGTCCGCAAGCTCACCGCCTCGGGCACGCCCGAGCAGTGTCGACGGAAGGTCCGGGAGTACGCCGAGACTGGCTGTCAGAGCCCCATCCTCTACCCGCTGGGCGACGACGTCGAGCTCATGATCGACGCGTTCGCCGACGGCTACCGGTAACCCCGGTTGCCGGGCGCCGGCTGGATTCGAGACCCCGCACGATGCCGTCCGAGGATCCCTTCGAGGGGACCGAGGCGTACTACGCCGAGCACCGACCGGGCTACGGCGAGGAGGCGATACGGTACCTCCGCGAGCGCTTCGGGCTGGACGGGGACTCCCGGGTCCTCGACCTGGGTTGTGGCCCCGGTACCATCGCCATCCCGCTCGCCGCCCACGTCGGCGAGGTCGTGGGGATGGACCCGAGCGAGGCGATGCTCGACCAAGCCCGCGAGCGGGCGAGCGCTGCCGGACGCCAGCACATCGAGTGGGTCCTGGGGTCGGACGCCGATCTGGACGCGGGCCTCGGGACGTTCCGGCTGACGACGATCGGCCGGGCGTTCCACCGGCTGGACCAGCAGCGATCGCTCGATCGACTCCAGGAGCTGACGGGACCGGACGGTGGGGTCGCGTTGCTCGGGGATCCTGAATGGGTAATCCGGGGCCGCCGGGCATGGCAGACAGCCGTATACGAGGTCGTCAGCCGGTACGTCGCCGACGTGCCCGAACGGACGGGGCCAATCGAGTACGACGAGCCCTATGACGAGACGCTCGCGGCGGCTGGCTACGCCGACGTCGAGGTCGCGACGTTCGAGTTCGAGCGCGAGTGGAGTATCGACGACATCGTCGGCTACGTCCGCTCCCTGTCCTACTGCTCCCCCCGGCAGCTCGGGGCGGACCGGCCGGCGTTCGAAGCCGAGGTACGGGACCGCCTGAACGACCACGGGGTGCCGCCGTTCGTCCAGCGCGGGGCGGTCCGCGTGGTCTCTGGGTACGCCACGGACGGATAGGAGAGCGCGTCGCTATGGCCGCGAGGCGACCCCGGCGATAGCGATCGTGAGCGGAGGCGTCTGGTCTGCCCCGGCAGCCTGCACGCCCCCGGTCGGTGGATATTTGCCCGTCGTCCGAGTCGAAGAGGCGTATGACCGGGCCACGCTGGGACGCCCGCCGCACCGCCAGCGACGACATCTTCGACGCCATCGGCGGGACCCCGCTGCTCGAGGTCGACACCGAGAGCGACGCCGCCATCTACGCCAAGCTGGAGTTCTTCAACCCGACCGGGAGCGTCAAGGACCGCATCTACGAGGCCATGGTGACCGCCGCCGTCGACCGGGGCGACCTCGAGCCCGGCATGGAGATCCTCGAGTGCTCCACCGGGAACGCCGGCATCGCCTGTACGTTCGTCGGCCGCCAGCTGGGCTACGACGTCACCATCGTCATGCCCGAGGGCATGAGCGAGGAGCGCAAGAAGGTCATCAGGGCCTACGGCGGCGAGCTCATCGAGACCCCGGGCGGCGAGTCCGACGTCGACCT
>JBDGPL010000206.1:0-7994 GCA_042219705.1 Halobacteriales archaeon
AAGCCAGGAAACGGCGGCGGACTCAAGATCCGCTCCCGTAGGGGTCCAAGGGTTCGAATCCCTTCCCTCGCATGAACGTGCGCCGCCCCGTCGCGGCGCGCGGTGAATCGAACGAGAGGAATTCGAACCACGGCAGACCGAGCGGCGCGAGGTCCGGCATCGGGTTCGAATCTCCTCCCTCGCATGTTCGGCTCGACCGAACGAGCGGGCAACTATCGACCAATCGGCGGCAGTCCCTCGCGTCCCGATCCCACAGCGAGCGTCGCCCTCCGGGTCGAATCGCTCCACCCGGCGCCCCGGGCCGTCCCCCCAACGTCGGGGCGGCCACGTGACGGTCGCCCACGCGGCCCCGCCGGGATGACGACGGAGTTTTGACGCCGGTATCACAACCGGCTGGTACCAATGGTCGATAGGTGGGAGCGATACCTGTGGGCGGGCGTGACGGTCGTTCTGGTGGCCCTGGCGGTTCCGTGGTTTCTCTGGCGGTCGGACGCCGTCGTCGCGACCCTGCCGGCGTGGCTCTGGTGGCACATCGGCTGGATCGCGCTGACCGCGCTCGTCTTCCGGGCGTTCGCCCGCCGCGCGTGGGGACTCGGCATCGAGGGGGGCGCGTAGATGGTCGTCCTCGAGCTCGGCATCGTCGTCGCCTACCTCGGCGTCGCGCTGGCCGTCGGGCTCCTCGCCTACCGGTACGCCGAGCGGAGCGCCGAGGACTTCTACCTCGCCTCGCGAACCCTCGGGACCGTCGTCCTGCTGTTCACCACGTTCGCGACGCTGCTGTCGGCGTTCACCTTCTTCGGCGGGCCGAACCTGGCCTTCGCCGCCGGCCCGGAGTGGATCCTGGTCATGGGATTGATGGACGGCGTCCTGTTCGCCGTCCTCTGGTACGCCATGGGCTACAAGCAGTGGCTCATCGGGCGCCGGGAGGGCTACGTCACCCTCGGCGAGATGCTCGGCGACCGGTTCGGCTCGCCCCGGCTGCGGGTCCTGGTCGCCGGCATCTCCCTGTTCTGGCTCCTCCCGTACGTCACCCTCCAGCAGAAGGGGGCCGGCCAGGCCGTGGCCGGGCTCACCGAGGGCGCGGTGCCCTACTGGGTCGGCGCGCTGGGCATCACGCTGTTCATGATCGCCTACGTGGCCGTCAGCGGCATGCGCGGGGTCGCCTGGACCGACACCCTCCAGGGGGTGTTCATGCTCGTGCTCGTCTGGGGCGCGCTCGCGTGGGTCCTGGCCGCCGTCGGCGGGCCGACGGCCGCGACCCGGGCGCTCGCCGAGGCCGAGCCGGAGTTCCTCGCCCTCGGCGGCGGGCTCTACTCGGTCCAGTTCGTCCTCGGGACCGCCGTCTACATCGCCTTCGGCGTCACGATGTTCCCCCAGATCAACCAGCGCTTCTTCGTGGCGCGCTCGCGGGCCGTGCTCCGGCGGATGCTGCCGCTCTGGCCGCTGCTCGTGCTGCTGCTCTTCGTGCCGGCGTTCATGCTCGGCGCGTGGGCGGCCGGGCTCGGGGTGGCCGTGCCCGAGGGCGGCAACGTCGTCCCCGCGCTGCTCACCGCCTACACCCCGGGCTGGTTCGCCGCGCTGGTCATCGCCGGCGCGCTGGCGGCGATGATGTCGTCCTCGGACTCGATGCTGCTGTCGGGGTCGTCCTACCTCACCCGGGACGTCTACCGGCCCCTCCTCGGCGAGCCCGACCGGGAGGCCCTGCTCGGCCGGGCCGCGGTGGTGGCGTTCGCGCTGGCGGGGTTCCTCCTCTCGCTGTGGACCCCGGGAACCATCGTCGAGATCGGCAACACGGCCTTCGGCGGCTACGCCCAGCTCGCCCTGCCGGTGCTCGTCGCGCTGTACTGGCCCCGGACCACCCGGGCCGGGATGGTCGCCGGCGTCCTCGGCGGCCAGGCGTTCTACCTCGGCAACCTCGCCGCGGTCGTCGCCGGCGTCGCGGACAGCATGGCCGGGATGGGCGCGGCCTACTACCTGGGGTGGCACCCGGCCCTGCCCGGGATGCTGGTTTCGCTCCTCCTGGTCGTCGGCGTCTCGGCGGCCACGTCGCCGGCCGGAGCCGAGGACCGGACGCTCTACTTCGAGGGGTTGGGCGCCCCCTGAGCCCCCGCCGACGGGGACGTCCGGCCGGCGGGACGCCGCAGCTCCGGGCGCAGCGGCGCTGACGGCAAGCTTTATGGCGGCGGGACCGGCCCACTCAAACCAGGATGAACCCCATCGTATTCCGGGGTATTATGGCGCTCACCATCGTCATCGGGACGGCCGGCTTCGTCCTGGCCGTCCTCCTCTGGCGGGAGCTCCGCCACACGCGGCCGGGGCGGGTGGCGTTCGTCCTGGGGGTGGCCCTCGGCGCCTTCGTCGTCCAGCACGCGCTCCTGCTCGCCGCCGAACCGTCCGCCCACCTCCTCGAGCTGAACCGCAGCGTCATGCTCCTCGCCATGCTGGTCCTGGTCGGCGCGGTGGTCTACGCCCGCCACGTCCGCGGCGCCGGGGTGGTGGCCGGTGGTTGACGCCGGCCTGGTCCGGACGCTGAACTTCGCGGCCAGCCTGCTCGTCCTGACGGGCCTGTTCTACCTGCTCGAGGCCGAATTCCGCCGGCTGTCGTTCCGGTGGCAGCCGGTCCTGCTGGTGCTCGGGGTCGGCCTCGTGGTCGCCGAAGCCGGCCTGCGCGTGTTCGTCGCCGGCGGCGGGACCCACGCCGTCCACACCGTCGCGGCGCTGCTGCTCGTCCTGGCCCTCTACGACCCGGTCGAGAACCGGCTCCGGCGGGAGGAGTGGGTGGACCTGCTCGCGCGGGACCCGGCCATCGAGGACGCCGCGTCCTCGCTCTCGCCGGTCGAGGAGGCGGTGCTCGGCCTCATGGCCCGGGCCCGAATCGTGCTCACGCCGGAGCTCGTCGCCCACAACCTCGAGAACGTCGACGGCCGTCCGCGCGCCGCGCTCGAGCGGCTGGCGGACGGCCCGTTCGTCGAGCGCGCCGACGAGGGCCGGTACCGGATCACGCCGTTCGGGAGGAAGTACGTCCGGGAGCGGCGTGAGGCCGGGACCCCGCCGTAGCGGGCGGCGGTCGCCGACGCTGCCGCGGGGACAACGCTTATCTACGGAATATCGCAACGGCCGGCCATGGGCGGCCACCACGACGTCCTCGGCCTCGATCCCGGGGCGGACGAGGCGGCCGTCGAACGGGCCTACCGGCGCCGGCTCAAGGAGGCCCACCCGGACCACGGCGGCTCCCAGGGCGAGTTCCGCGCCGTGCGCCGCGCCTACGAGGCCCTGACCGACGGGGACTCACCCGGCCCCGTGCGGCCGTCGGGCGCGACCGGGGCGGACGTCCGGTCGCGACGACCCACCGCCACCGTCGAGTATCTCGACTACGCCGCTATCGACGACGGGACGCCGCTGGCGGACGACTGCTTCGACCGGGCCCGGGAGCGCGGGCTCGATGCGCCGGCGCGCGGGCGCTTTACGGTCGGGCCGGAGGAGACCCTGCTCGAGGCGGCCGAGCGGGACGGCTGGGACTGGCCGTTCGCCTGCCGGGGCGGGGCGTGCGCGAACTGTGCCGTCGCGGTCGCGTCCGGCGAGCTCGACATGCCGGCGAGCCACGTCCTGCCCGACCGGCTGCTCGACCGCGGCGTGCGGCTCTCCTGCGTCGGCCGCCCGGCGACGGCGGCGCTCCGGGTCGTGTACAACCTCGACGGCGTGCCGGCCCTCGAGGAGCTTCGGCTGCCGCCCGACCGGTTCGAGCGAGCCCGCGGCGCGGATTGACGCGCGGCGATCGTCCGTCGCGCCCCGACCCGACGGCGTTGTCGCGGTCCTCCGGTCCGCCGCGGTTCAGGGGAGCGACGCCACGTACGCGTAGTCCCCGGCCCCGGCGGTGGGCGTCCCGCCGTCGAGCGTGATGTGCCAGTCCTCGAACGCGGCCGGCTCGTCGACGGCACGGCCGGCCCTCTCACGGACAGCCGGCACGTCGACGCCGTAGAAGTCGTCCGGGACGCCCGCCAGGTACTGCCGGGCCGTCCGAAGCAGCGACGCCGTCCCGCGGCGGTCGTCCATCGCGGCCCACTTGTGCCCGCCGCCGGCGACCTGGACCAGCCCGTGGAGGAAGGCGCTCTCAGTGGTCCCGCGGCCGTAGTTGTACCACTCGGCCTCGAAGCAGTCGTGGGCCTCGTGGTACGCCGCCGCGTTGAACAGCCGGACGCCGTGGACGACGGCGCGCCGGAGCGTGTCATGGGTCCAACGGCTGGCGCCCGGGTCCCACCCCGTCGGCGACCGGCCGTCGGGGGGCGGCTCGACGGTCGGATCGCGGGTGTGGTCGGCCATCCGGTCCGGTGGGTCGACGCGGGCGGGGGACAAAAGCCGCCGGGCCAACCGGGCCGAAGCGCACGATTCATGGCGGGACCGCCGTTACGCCCGACCGGATGCGAATCGTCCAGCTCGGCGAGGGTCGCCCCGAGGTCGCGGTCGTCGGCGCGGTCCACGGGGACGAGCCCTGCGGTCCCCGGGCCATCGAGCGCCTGGTGGACGACGACCCGGCGGTCGAGCGACCCGTCAAGCTCGTCGTCGCCAACGAGGCGGCCCTCGACGCCGGGGTGCGCTACGTCGACTGGGACCTCAACCGCGCGTTCGGCGACGGGGTCTCAGAGGCAGCCCACGAGTACGACCTCGCGCCGCGGCTCGCGGCCGCGCTCGAGGGGTGCGTCGCGCTGTCGATTCACTCAACCCGCTCGACGGACGAACCGTTCGCCCTCGTCAAGGCCGGCCACGACCGCGCGAAGTCCATCTGCCCGTTCCTGTCGGTGGCCGCCCTGGTCGAAGTCGACGCCGAGGAAGGCCGGTTGTTCGCGACGGACGCCGAGCTCATCGAGCTGGAGGCCGGGCTGCAGGGCACGGAGGCGGCGGCGGAGAACGCCTACCGCATCGCCCGGGAGTTCCTCACGGCCGTGGGCGTGCTCCCCGGCGAGACGCTCGCCCGTGAGCTGCCGCGGTTCGCCCTCGGCGACCCGATTCCGAAGCCACCGGGCGAGCGCTACCGCGTCCTCGGCGAGAACTTCCAGCGCGTGGCCGCGGGCGAGCCCTACGCCGAGGTCGACGGCGAGCCGCTCGTCGCCGAGACGGCGTTCTACCCCGTGCTGCTGTCGGCCGACGGCTACGACGACATCTTCGGCTACCGCGGCCAGCCGCTCGACCCGCTCGCGGCGCCGGACATCGAGACGCCCCGGTAGGCGTCCAGCTCACCCCTCGCCGGCCACGAGCTCGTCGAGCCGGTCCAGGTAGGCCTCCCGGGGGGTCTGGTAGGCCCCGCGGTAGTCGAGCTCCCCCGCGGCGAACCGCCGGGCGGTCCCGACGGCGGCCTCGATTGCCGCGTCGCGGTCGTCGAAGCCGGCGTCGGCCGCCCGGACCCGGACGTCCGGCTCCAGGTAGAGCGCCACGTGCCACCGGCCCGAGGTGGCCCGTCGTTCGGGGTGGGCGTCCGGGCTGTCCCCCGGGGCGACCGTCGTCGTCGGCAGGCAGGCCGGGGGGAACGACTCGCCGTCGAAGACGTCCGCTCGATACACGAGGACGACCCGGCCGCCGGCCTCGGCGTTCCAGACCCGCCAGCCCGGCGGGAGGTCGTCCAGGGGCGCCATGGCGGGCCCACGCCCCTCGGGTGGGTAGGGGTTTCGGCTGGCTCGGCGACGGCGGCTGGGGTGGGCGAGCCCGAGACCGGCGCGAAGACTAAACTGTCAGCCCGCGTATGAAGGCCCGATGGCGGCGTTTCACCGGGCGGGCCGGACGCGCATCAACGCGTTCCACGTCGGGGAGGCCTACCTGTTTCGCCATTACTTCGAGGACGACGACGTCTTCGATGACCTCAAACGCTACTACAGCCCCTACGACTACCGGTTTGAGGTCCCGGAGACGCGGTTCGGCCGGGTCCAGCGCCTGCTCGACGAGCACGGGTTCGCGCTGACCGAGGTGGCTGACGCCGAGCCCTTCGCCGTCGTCAAGCGCAAGTACACCGACCACCCGAGCGTCCTCTTCGAGGGCGCGGTGCTCCAGCGGAGCCTCGGCCGGTTCAACTGCTTCGTCATGCGTGACCGCGAGGCGGTCGCGGACGCGGTCGAGGCGGGGGCCCGGCCGCTCGCGGAGACCGACCTGACGCTCGAGCTCTGAGTCGCCGTTCCGCCGCCCGGCTACCCGCCGCCCGCGATGCCCTCGTCGATGGCCGCCACCAGGGGCTCGACGGGCTCGTCGTGGTCGAGCGCGAGGAACAGCCCCTCGTCGCCGCGGTAGATGCGGACCATCTTGAAGAAGTCCATCGCCGTGGTGATGTACTCGACCCGCTCGGCGACGGGGAACAGCTCCTCCGTGAAGAGGTCGATCTCGGCCAGGTCGAGGTAGACGTAGGAATGCAGCTGGGCGAAGTGGTCGAGCATCTCGTCCTCGTCGTCGTAGAACGCGAGCGTCGAGTCGTCGACGTACATCGGGTTGAACGTGTCGCCGTCGAACTCGACGAACGACCGGAGGGTCCCCGACGCCGTCTCGTGGGCCGCCTCGAGCGCGGCGTCCGCGTCGAACTCGACCACGGCCGACGGGTTCGTCACCGGCATGTCCGTCGCAACTGAACGGGCCAGTATAAACGTGGGTGGGACGGGTAGCTGACTCAGTGCGCCGGCTTGGCTCGACCTGTAGGCGATCCGGTCCTGGGGTTGTCGATGTGGGGGTCAGCGTTCCAGATTGAACTCCACCCGATCCCCAGTTTTCGACGGGATCGGGTGACGGTGTCGACTGTGAGTAACCCGGAAGCGCAATGACGGTCGGCGAGGGAACGGAGCGAGCGGAGTGGACTCGCCGGGATTTGAACCCGGGGCCTCCCGCATGCCAAGCGGGTGATCTACCGCTGATCTACGAGCCCTCGAACGCGACCGTCTGTACCCGGCTGGCCCGCATAAACGCTTCGAAGGCGCCGGCTGCGTGTTCGCGGCGGGTTACCTCGGGCTCCGGCCGAGGAGCCATTGCACCCGGTCGCGGGCGACCGCGTAATGGGCGAGGACCAGGGTGACGAAACCCCCCGCCAGCAGCGGTTGACCCGCGTCCGCCAGCGCGACGGCAGCCACCCCAAAGAGGATCCACTCCAGCACCAGCCTGCGGGGACCCGGGATCGCGACCGGGGCCGGGCCCGGGTCGTCAGGCACCCGGAACGTGCCCCACAGAACGGCCACGACGAGCGGCAGCCCGACGGCGAGGCCGACCCGGAGCGCGCCGTCGGTAGCGGTCCAGCCCCAGAACGCCAGCGCGGCCAGGCTCCCGAGCTCCAGCGCGAACCGCAGGGCGTCGTTCGGGCCGATATCCGTCGCCGACATCGACCTGGTTCCGAGGCACTCGAGCCCCTTAGCATCTGTTCCTTCCGCGAGTAGAAACCCTTTAGGTCGCGACCCGACTCCACCGGACACAGGGAACTGGCACGGCCGTAGCTCCGACGCGCCGCGCGCTTGCGCGGCTTGGGAATGCGGCGGTGCGGGGCGCCGACCCGGCGCCACGAAGCGGCTCGTGCGGTTCCACGACCACACCCATGGCCCGCATGCACACCCGTCGCCGAGGGCAGTCCGGATCGGACCGCCCGGTGACGGACGACCCGCCCGAGTGGAGCGACGTCGACGCCGAGGCCGTCGAGGAGCGCGTCGTCGAGCTGGCCGAGGCCGGCCACAGCCCGAGCGAGATCGGCCTCAAGCTCCGCGACGAGGGCGTCGACGGCACGCCCGTGCCCGACGTCTCGCTCGCGACCGGCAAGAAGGTCGGCGAGATCCTCGAGGAGCACGGCGCCGCGCCGGAGATCCCCGAGGACCTCCGGCACCTCCTCGAGAAGGCCGTCCGGCTCAACGAGCACATGGCCGAGCACGGCCAGGACCACCAGAACAAGCGCGCGCTGCAGAACGTCGAGTCGAAGGTCCGCCGGCTGGTGAACTACTACCGCGGCGACGAGCTGCCCGCCGACTTCACCTACACGTACGAGA
>JBDGPL010000207.1:0-5329 GCA_042219705.1 Halobacteriales archaeon
CGGCGAACCGGTCGACGTACTCCCGTTCGGTGTTCGACACCTGGATCTGCTTCCGGCGGGCCGACCCCTCGGCGATGTAGAAGCCGAGCACCCAGCCGAGCTCCCGGGTGACCGGGATCTCGCGGGGGAGCCGGTAGTCGCTCTGCTTGAACGCGACCTGGACGTCGTCGGGGGTCGCCAGCCGCGGAACGAGCTCCATCGGGGCGCTCCTGTTGGTCTGGTAGTGCCGCTGTGAGGTGCGGGGCAAGCGCTTCCAGTCCGCGGCCCCCAACCCGTCGCTCGCGTACAGCGTCGTCTCGGTCGGCTCGACGTGCGCCAGCAGGTCGACGGTGTGTCGGTCGACCGGCGAGCCCGGGAGCTGCTTCGGGACCATGACCGACGTGCCCTCGGCGTCCTCGCTGGCGATGCGGGTCACCCGGCCGGCCTCGTCGAGCGTGAACAGGTTGTGGTCCTTCGTGACGCGGACCTCCCGGCCCGAGTCGAGCGTCACCCGATAGATCCGCTTGGCGGGGTTGGTGATGTAGTCCGTCACCCGGTGGGTGCGGACCCGCAGCGTCTCGGGGTCGAACGAGACGGCCCACGCCGCCAGTTCCTTCTCGACGACCTCCCCGATCTCGTGGAAGCCGAAGCCGTCCTCGACCGTCCAGAGGAACACCTCCTCGTCGTACGGGAGCGAGGCGTGCACCACCACGGCCAGTCGACCGAGCGAGGACCGGCCCTCGACGTGGGCGATGAGGTCGTCCGGGATCTCGACGCGCTCCAGCGTGGTCCCGAGCACGAAATCTCCCGGGTGGAGGATGAACTCGTCGTTGATCCGCTCGGGTTCCCGGTTGCCGTCGAACCCCTCGAGGGTCGCCTGGTCCGGGGCCGGGACGTGGGTCCGGGAGACGTATTCCTCGACCTCGTCGCCCCGGTCCGGATGGATCGACGAGATGTTCGTGCGGTTGAACTCGAGGAACTCCCGACCCAGCCGGAAGTCCACGCTCGCCGGCTGGATCTGCAGCTCGGGGTCCGCCAGCGGCTCGATGACGAGGTCGCCCGCCTCGAGCCGGCGGCGGATGTCGCCGTCCGAGAGTATCATTGGTGCCCAGTGACACCTGGGGCCGATAAAAGCATCCGGTCGGGGCGGCCGTCGTCGCGGACCGCTTATGTGACCGCCCGGCCAACCCCGCGGCGTGAAGCAGGCCATCGTCGCCCGGGCCGACCTCGGGATGAGCCCCGGCAAGCTCGCCGCCCAGGTCGCCCACGCCTCGCTGTCGGCCTCCGAGCGGGCCGACGAGGCGGCCAAGCGGGAGTGGAAGCGCGGCGGGCGCACGAAGGTCGTCCTCAAGGCCCCGGACGAGCGCACGCTGTACGACCGCAAGGAGGAGGCCGAGGCGGCCGGGCTGCCGACGGCGCTCGTCACCGATGCCGGCCGCACCCAGCTCGACCCGGGCACCGTGACGGCCCTCGCCGTCGGCCCGGCCGGCGACGAGGCCGTGGACGCGGTGACCGGCGACCTCTCGCTCTACTGATGCGCGACGCCCACCCCGACGAGCGGGCCGTGGGCCTGGCGTACTACGCCAGCGACGCCGACGGCACCGGCGGCCGGCTGCGCGAGCGCCCCGAGGACTTCCGGGTGCGGGAGCTCGAGGCGGTCGACCTCGAGCCCCTCGACGCCGACCCCGGCGCCTACGGCCACCTCGTCGTCCGGGCGACGCTCGCCGACCGGGACACCAACGGCTTCGCCCGGGAGCTCGCCAACCGGCTCGGCGCGAGCCGCGAGCGCGTCGCCTGGGCCGGCACCAAGGACAAGCGCGCCGTCACCACCCAGCTCGTCTCGATCGCCGGCGTCGAGCCCGACGACCTGCCCGACGTGCACGCCGCCGACCTCGAACCCGTCGGCCGGCTGGGCCGCCCGCTGCGGTTCGGCGACCTCGCCGGGAACGCCTTCGAGGTGGCCGTCGCCGACCCCGAGCGGCCCGAGCAGGCGCCCCTGGTCTCGGCGGAGCTCCACGCCTTCGGCGGCGGAGCAGACGCCGAGGAGGACCGCATCGCCGTCGGCGTGCCGAACTACTTCGGCCACCAGCGCTTCGGGAGCATCCGGCCCGTCACCCACCGGGTCGGCCGCCACATCATTCGCCGGGACTGGGAGGGTGCCGTGATGGCCTACCTCGGCGGGCCGACCGAGGACGAGCCCCCGGCGACGCAAGCGGCCCGGCGGTACGTCGAGGAGGCCCGGGACTGGGCCGCGGCCGCCGAGCGCTTCCCGGCCGGGCTCACCTTCGAGCGGGCGCTCTGCCACCGGCTGGCCGAGACCGGCGGCGACACGGAGGCGGACTTCCGGGACGCCCTCGAGGCGCTGCCCTGGAACCTCCGCCGGCTGTTCGTCAACGCCGCCCAGTCCGAGGCGTTCAACCGGGTGCTCTCGGCGCGGCTCGAGCGCGGTCTCCCCTTCGACCGGGCGGTCGAGGGCGACGTCGTCTGCTTCGTCGAGCCGCGCGACGACCGACTCGTCCCTGACCTCGACCGGACGCAACGGGTCACCGCCGACCGGGTCGAGGCCGTGAACCGCCACGCCGAGCGCGGCCGGGCGTACGTCACCGCGCCGCTGGTCGGGACCGACACCGAGCTCGCCGCGGGCGAGCCCGGCGAGGTGGAGCGCGCCGTGCTCGACGAGCTCGACCTGGCGCCGGCCGACTTCGACCTGCCCGAGCCCTACGGGTCGTCGGGGACCCGACGGGCGGTGCTGGTCCGGACCGACGTCGCCGTCGAGCGCGAGCCGCTCGGCTTCGCGTTCGCGCTCCCGCCCGGCGCCTACGCGACCGTCCTGCTCCGGGAGTACCTGAAGGTCGGGCCCGAGCGCCTCTGACCGCCGGGGACCGAACCTTTTTCCCGCCGGACGAGAATTGTAAAACATGGACAAGAACGTCGGCGGACTCGACCGTAGCGCCCGCCTCGTCGTCGGGGCGGTCCTCCTCATCGCCGGCCTCGCGGCGTACGCCGAGTACCTCCAGCTGGGCACCGGACTGGCGGTCGCCGGCGTGGTCGTCGGCGCCGTCCTGCTGGTCACCGGCCTCAGCCAGCGCTGTCTCGTCCACCGGCTCGTCGGCATCGACACCTTCCGGCGGTAGGCCCCGGCCGGGCCCGGATTACGCCAGGTTTATCCCGCCCAACCCCCGAGTACGGCCAATGCCAGACAAACGCCGTCGCACGGGGAGCTCCGGCCGGTTCGGCCCCCGGTACGGCCGGGTGGCCCGCCGGCGGGTCTCCGAGATCGAGGAGGCGATGCGGGAGCCCCACACCTGCCCCGACTGCGGGGCCGACCGGGTGGCCCGCACGGACACCGGCATCTGGCGGTGTTCCCGGTGTGACCACACGTTCACGGGCGGCGCCTACCGCCCCGAGACGCCCGGCGGGCGGACGGTCAAGCGCTCCATCCGCGCCGCCCTCGCCGGCGAGGAGGTCGACCTGGAGTTCGACCGCGAGGACGAGGCGGAGCCGGCCGAATGAGCTACAAGTGCTCGCGGTGCAAGCGCGACGTCGAGCTCGACGAGTACGGCGGCGTGCGGTGTCCGTACTGCGGCCACCGGGTGCTCCTCAAGGAGCGCTCGGGCGACGTGAAGGAAGTCTCCGTCGAGTAGCGGACCGGGGGGCACCCGCGGCGCCACAGTTTACGGGAGCCGTCGACGCCCGGGTGCTAATCCCTTATTAACTCCGGTTTCGAGCTCCGGGTAGACCCGCGGTCTGCAGTGCGTCGAGGCCTGAGCAGCGGGTATCCGGCCGGGCCGCTCGGCCGGTGGGCCGACCCCCGACGCTCGGGCTGCTTAATTGACCGTTAAGCCTTTGGTCGGGCCGTGCTAACCCGCCACATGGCACGGTACTGTGCCAACGAGAGCTGCGTACACGCCACCCACCCCCTGCCGCCCACTGGCGGTCCCTGCCCCCGGTGTGGGAACACCCAGTTCCGCCACAACCCCGACGTCGCCACCGTCTCCTGTCCGAACTGCGGCCAGTCGAACGAGGCCGGCGCCGACGCCTGCTGGGCGTGTGGCGCCTCGCTCAACGACCACCACCGCGTCCTCGGGTAGGCCGACGGCGGACGAACCCCCCACCGCCACCCCGAGGCATGCCTCCCTCGGTCGGAACGCTCGCCGGCGCCCGTCCGGTCCACGCTTGACCGTCAGCCCTCCCCCGACGCCCGACGCGTCGGCCGCGGCCGAACGGCTTTAGCCGGCGGCGGTCGGCGCTCCGTCCGTGCCCGACCGGCCCCACGGGACCACGGTGACGCTTTCGTACGACACCGAGCGGCGCGCCAGCGCCATCGCCCGGAGCCTCCGCCCGGAGCTCGACGACCTCGCCGACGACCGGTCGACCACCCGGCTCGAGCTGGCCGGCCGCGACCTCGAGCTCGCCATCGACGCGGCGAACCTCGTCGCGCTTCGCGCCGCGACCAACACGTGGCTCGGCCTCGTCCAGGTCGCCGAGCGCGTGGCCGAAACCGGTGACTTTTGAGGCCCGGGGGCGTCCGCCCGGCCATGCAGGGACAACTGCCGCCGGAGGCCAGGGAGAAGGTCGAGGAGCTCCAGGAGCTCCAGTCGAAGGCCGAGCAGGTCGCCCGCTCGAAGCAGCAGGCCCAGGCCCAGCTCAACGACGCCGAGGCCGCCCTCGAGGCCCTCGAGGACGTCGAGGACGACACCACCATGTATCGGGAGGTCGGCGAGCTCCTCGTCGAGACGGACCGGGCGTCGGCCGCGGAGGACCTCGAGGACCGCGTCGACAGCCTCGAGATCCGCGTCCAGACCCTCGAGAAACAGGAGGGACGGTTCCAGGAGCAGTTCGAGGAGCTGCAGTCCGAGCTCGAGGACCTCCTGCAGGGCGCCAACCTCGGCGGCGGGCTCGGCGGTGGCGGCCCGGCCGGGCCCGGCGGGCCGGGCGGCGCCGGCGGCGCGTAGGCAGTGGCCGACGAGGCGACGGACGGCCGGCCCGACGACGCGGCCGTGGTCCGGGCGGCGGTCGACGCCGCCGAGGACGTCATCTTCTCCAGGTACGACCGGTCGACCATCCGCGACCTCGACGTGACCGTCCACTTCGACGACGGCCAGCTCGCGGTCGACGTCTACCTCGACGTGCCCGACGACCCCGAGGCCGAGCGGGTGGCCGACGACGCCGCCCTCGCCGCCCGCGGTGCGGTCGACGCGCTCCTCGAGGGCTGACCGGGACCGTCACGCCGCGGTGAAGAGGAAGACCAGGACGCTGACGGCGACGGTGGCGATGACCAGCGCCCCGGCAAGCGCGCCGCCCATGGAGATGACCGCGTTCGCGTGGCTCGCGAGCGTCTCGGTGCGGT
>JBDGPL010000208.1:0-6798 GCA_042219705.1 Halobacteriales archaeon
CGCGAGCAAGATCGAGGACCTCCGGTAGACCAATGAGCGCAGAGGACACCGAATCGGGATCGACGCCGGCCGAGGTCATCGAGATCGTCGGCAAGACGGGGATGCACGGCGAGGCGATGCAGGTCAAGTGCCGCATCCAGGAGGGCTCGAACAAGGGCCGCATCATCACCCGGAACTGTCTCGGGCCGGTGCGGGTGGGTGACGTCCTCCAGCTGCGCGAGACGGCCCGGGAGGCCGACTCCATCGGGGGCCAGTAGATGCCACAGACCCGGGAGTGTGACTACTGCGGGGCGGACATCGAGCCCGGAACGGGCACGATGTACGTCGAGGTCAACGGCGCGGTGACCCACTTCTGCAGCTCGAAGTGCGAGGCCAACGCCGGCCTGGGGCGGGAGGCCCGCGACCAGGAGTGGACCGAGGCGGGCCGCGAGGCCAAGGGCCCCGAGGCGGCGTCGACCGACGAGCCCGAGGAACCGGCTGCCGAGGACCGAGCTACCGGGGAGCCGACCGACGAGGCGCCGGCGGAGGCGGCCAGCGGGGTCGTACCGGACGCCGCGGCGCCCGTCGCCGAACCGGACGAGGCCGCCGCGGCCCCCGAGGTCGAGAAAGCGGGAGAGCCATCGGTCACGGAGGCCGAGCCCGACGAAGGAGAGCCGGAGGAAGCCGGGCCCGGTCCGAACGAGACGTCGGCGGCGGAGCCAGCCGAAGCCGCCGAGGCACCCGAGGCCGACGAGGAGCCGAAGGCGTCCGAGGCTGACGAGGCTCCGGAGCCCGACGAGGAATCTGCGGACGCCGGCGAGGCGGACGAGGACCGCGACGACGAAAACGAGGGGACCGACGCCGCCGACGAGGAATCCGAGGCATGAGCGACCCGGACGAGCGGACGTTCGTCATGGCCAAGCCCGACGCCGTCCAGCGCGGGCTGGTCGGCGAGATCGTCTCCCGGCTGGAGGACCGGGGGCTGAAGCTCGTCGGCGGGAAGTTCATGCGCATCGACCGCGACCTCGCCGAGGACCACTACGCCGAGCACGAGGGCAAGCCCTTCTTCGAGGACCTGGTCGAGTTCATCATCGCGGGGCCGGTGTTCGCCATGGTGTGGGAGGGCCAGGACGCCGTCGCCCAGGTACGGGCCATGATGGGCGCGACCGACCCCGCCGAGGCGGCCCCGGGGACCATCCGGGGCGACTACGGCCTCGACCTCGGCCGGAACGTCGTCCACGGCGCGGACACCGAGCCGGGGTCGAACGAGCGCGAGATCGAACTCTTCTTCGACGACGACGAGCTCGTCGACTACGAGCGCATCGACGAGGCCTGGCTCTACGAGGACTGAGCCCCGCCGGTACGCGGGGTTTCGCGATACCCGCCCGACGCCCGAGGTTTATTGGCCCCGACGGCGAGGACCGGCCATGGACGTCGACCGCGTCAGACGGTGGGTCGTCGGGGCGCTGCTCGCCGGCGGCCTCGGCGCGAGTCAGCTCCCGCCGATACGGGGGGCGACCGAGCAGTTCGCCCCGCTGTCGGGGACGGCGTGGCGGGCCGGCACCCGGACCGTACCGGACGCCGTCGAGAGCCCCCACGGCGAGGCGACGGTCACCTACGACGATGCCGGCGTGCCCACCGTCGAGGCCGACGACGAGGCGGCCCTGGGCTACGCCGTCGGGTACGTCCAGGCCGCCGACCGGCTGTTCCAGATGGACCTCCTTCGCCGGCTCATCGGGGGGTCGCTGGCGGCCGCGGTGGGCGAGCGGGCCGTCGAATCCGACGTCTTCAACACGCGGATGGATTTCCTGGGGGCGGCCGAGGCCGGCTGGGCGCACCTCCGGGACGCCCCCCATGCCCCGATACTCCGGGCCTTCGCCGACGGCGTGAACGACTATGCCGAGCGGGGGCCGCTCCCGCCCGAGTTCGGGCTGCTCGGCTACGAGCCCGAGCCCTGGACCCCCGTGGACACCCTGCTCATCGAGAAGCTCATCACGTGGGGCTTGACCGGCTCGTTTCGGGTCCTCCGGGAGGCGGTCGCGCGGCGCGAGCTCGACGACGCGGTCGCCGACGCGCTATACCCCGACCGTTACGACCACGACGTCCCCATCCTGCGAAACGCCCGTGACGCGGCCGCTGGAACCGACCGACACCGGGCGGTCGAGCCCGCCCCGCCGTCGGTGGGACCGGCCCTGGTCGGCTGGCTGGGGCGGTTCGAGTCGCCGCCGAACGTCGGCTCGAACAGCTGGGTGGTCTCCGGCGAGCACACCGAAAGCGGCGCACCGCTGCTCGCGAACGACCCCCACCTCGAGCTCTCCGTGCCGCCGGTCTGGTACCAACAGCAGCTCCGGACGCCCGACATGCGGGTCGCCGGGGTCGCGTTCCCCGGCGTCCCGTCGGTCGTCATCGGGACCAACCGGGCCGGCGCCTGGGGGTTCACGAACGCCGGGACCGACACCATCGGGTTCTACCGCTACGACGTCGACGGCAACAGGTACCGGTACCGCGGCGAGTGGCGCGAGTTCGAGACCGAGACCCGGACCGTCGCGGTCGCCGGCGGCGAGGACCGCGACGTCACGATTCGCAAGACGGTCCACGGACCGTTCGTCGAGCGGGCCGGCCAGCGCGTCGGCGTCTCGTGGGTGGGCCACACCGCCACCGAGACCTCCCTCGCGATCCACGAGCTCAACCGGGCCGACGGCCTCGACGGGGCGCTGTCGGCGATGCGGAAGTGGGACGCCCCTGCCCAGAACTTCGTCTGGGCTGACCGCGACGGCCGCACGCTCTACACCCTCGTCGGCAAGCATCCTGTCCGCCGCGTCGACGGCGAGCGGGTCCCCGGTGACCGCGTCTTCGACGGCTCGGCCGGCGAGGGCGAGTGGGTGGGGTTCGAACCGTTCGGCGTGTCGAGCTGGGAGGGGTTCGTCCCTTTCGACGAGCAGCCCCGCGCCGTCGACCCGGACTACGTCGCCACCGCCAACCAGCGCATCGTCGACGGCGGCCCGCCCTACCTGCGTGGCCCATACGCCGCCCCGTACCGGGCCCGCCGGCTCTACGGGCGGCTCGACGCCCGCGCCGCCTCCGACCGGCCGATGGACGCGGCCTTCATGGCCGCGCTGCAGCGCGATGTCGTCGACGAACGGGCCGAAGACCTCGTCCCGAGGCTCGTCGAGGCGGCCGCCGGCCGGGACGACCTGGCCGACGCCGCGACGACGCTGGCCGACTGGGACCGGCGGATGTCGCCGGGCTCTCGGGGAGCGCTGCTGTTCGCCCGGTGGTTCGATCACTACGAGGCCGCAGTGTACGACCCGGTGCTCGAGCCGGCTGGGCTCGACGGGTCGTTCCGGCCGTCGGCCTGGGTGACGGCCACCCTCTCGGCGGACAGCCCGGTCTTCGACGGCCGGGACCGCGCCACGGTGATGGCCGACGCCCTGGGCGCGGCCATCGAGGAGATTCGCTCGGCGGGCTGGTCGACGTACGGCGACTACAGCCACACCGGGGCGATGACCCACCCGTTCGAGCTGTCCTTCCTGAACTACCCGTCGTTCCCGGCGCCGGGGTCGGGCTACACGGTGCGGAACTTCGACGTCGAGGGGCCGACCGGCAGCAGCTGGCGACAGGTGGTCGACCTGGCGGACGGGTCGGCCGTGGGGGTCATCCCCGGCGGCAACGACGGCGTCTACTTCGACGAGCACTACGACGACCAACTGCGCGACTGGGTCGAGGGCCGGTACGCGGCGTTCGGCAGTGATCCGGCCGGCGACCCGGCGATCCGGTTCCGGGGGGACGCGTCGTGAGCGCTCGCGGCGCCTTGACCGTGCTGGACGACTGGCTTCGCTCGCTCCGGGCGGACGACCGGCGGCGCGCGGCGGTCGTCGCGGCCGGGGTGGTGCTGGGGCTCGGGCTCGGGTACCTCCACTGGCTCGGGCTCGTCCTCGGCGGCGCCCTCGTCGCGATCCCCGCCCGGTCGGTCCCGCGGGGGCTCGCCGCCGGCCTCGGGCTCGGGGTGCTCGAGCTGGTCGTCTTCGGCGGGCTCCTCTTCGCCCACGGCGCGCTCGGCCCCGCCCTGTCGACGGGGACCGTCGGGCTCGTCGGCGTCGCCGTCGGGCTGGCGGGGCCGCTGCTCGGCTCGCTCGTCCGCGGCCTCGTGTAGGCGAGATTGCCGGCTGGGGGTGGATCGGGCGTCGGCCGGCCGTCACCGGACCAGCTTCAGCACCGTCAGCGTCTCGCCCGGGAAGCTGGCGTCCAGGAGCGCCACCGCGCTGAAGCCCCGGTCGGCGGCCCGCTCGACGATGGCGTCGACGCCCGTGAGGCTGCTCACCAGGAGGTAGACCGCGCCGTCGGGGGTGAGCACCCGACCGACGTCGTCAACGAACCGGTCGATGATCTCCCGGCCCGACGCCCCGCCGGCGACGGCGACCCCGAACCAGTCGTCCGCGCCCTCGGCGGCCGTTTCCGGGAGGTACGGCGGGTTGAACGCCACGGCGTCGAACGCCCCGTCGCGGAACGGGCCCACGAGGTCGCCGACCACCGTTTGCAGGCCCCGTTCCCGGGCCCGCCGGGCGGCCTGGGGGTTGACGTCGACGCCGACCACCCGGGCCCCGGTGGCCTCGGCGACCCGGTCGCCGACGTACCCCGACCCCGTGCCGACGTCGAGGACCGAGGACACGGCGCTGCCGGCGAGGTCCTCGGCCGCCTCGCCGGCGAGCAGCGCGGAGTCCTCGGCCGGCCCGTACACGTCGAGGTCCTCGCCCCGGCGCTCGCCGAGCGAGGACCGTCCGGCCGGGCCACTGGTCGACGGGCCGTCGTCAGCCACGGGTCAGTCGGCGGCCGCGGTCGCCGTCTCGACGGCCGCCGGATCGACCGGGGCGTACCGGGCGATGGCGTCGAACCACTCGTCGGCCAGCCGCTCGCCGCTCGCGACGCCTCGGGCCGGGCGGTCCCGCAGCGCGTCGTCGACGAACCGCCGGGCCACGAGGGCCGTCCGGCCGTCGCCGTCCTCGAGGTCGCGGCGGGCCTCGTCGAGCAGCAGCGCGGCCGTGTAGACGTCGTAGACGAGGTTCGCGAGTGCCTTCGCGTGCAGCTCAGCGTAGTCCTCGTCGCGCTCGGCCACGGCCGCCAACCCCGACTCGAGTTCATCGAGCCCGTCACGGACCGTCCCGGCGAGGTCCGCCAGCGCGGGTTCGTCCGCCGCGTCGAGATAGGTCCGCACACGGGCCGTGACCGCCTCGTGGGCCCGCTCCGTGGCCATCGCCCGGAGGAGGTCCAACGCGAGGATGTTCTCGGGACCCTCCCAGATGGGGAGCACCTGGGCGTCCCGGAGCAGCCGGTGGGTGACCCAGTCGGCGACGTAGCCGTTCCCGCCCTGGATCTCCATCGCGTAGGACGCGACGTCGACGGCGAGCCGGGCCGTCCGGAGCTTGGCGACCGGCACGAGCGCGCGCATCAAGCGTCGAGCCCGGTCGTCGCCGTCCCGGGCGGCAGCCTGGTAGGCGGCGCCGGCGTCGAACGTGAACGCCGTCGCGGCCTCGTGGGCGACGGTCAGCTCGACGAGGTCACGGCGCATCAGCGGGTGGCCGTCGAGGGTCGTCCCGAAGGCCTCGCGGTCGGCGGCGTGACGCTTGCTCTCAAGCAGTGCCCGGCCCATCGCGCCGCAGGCGGCGAAGGCGTTCGCGAGCCGCTCGTAGTTCAGCATCTCGGCCATGTACCGAAAGCCCCGCTCGGGCTCGCCGACGAGGTAGGCCTCGGTGGCCTCGAACTCGACCTCGCCAGTGGGCACGCTCGTGGTCCCGAGCTTGTCCTTCAACCGGCGGACGACCAGGTGGTTCCGGTCGCCCTCGCGGGTCGTCCGCGGGACGAGGAAGAGCGAGAGCCCGTCGGTGCCGGCCGGGGCGTCGGGCCGGCGGGCGAGCGTGAGGACCACCTCGGCGTCGACGTTCGAGCAGAACCATTTCTCCCCGGTGAGGCGGTAGCCGTCACCGTCGTCGGGTTCGGCGACGGTCTCGATGGCGCCGACGTCCGAGCCGCCCTGCTCCTCGGTGAGGAACATGGCGCCCTGCAGCAGCTCGTCGTGGTCGCGGGCCAGCAGCCCGTCGCGGTAGTCCTCGTTCGCGCCGTCGTCGAACCGTTCGAGGACGAGGGCGGCGCCGGCGGTCATCGCGACGGGACACGCGAGGCCGATGTCGGCGTAGGAGAGCAGGTAGACCGACGCGAGGGTGTGCAGCAGCGGCAGGGGAGCCGCCCGTCCCGGCGGTGCCCGGAAGCTGTCGGCGACCGCCCCCGCCTCGTAGACCGCCCGTTCGCTCTCGAGGTGGGCCGGGTGGTACTCGACCTCGTTCACGAGCTCGCCGTGCCGGTCGTAGGTGTGCAGGACCGGCCCGTTGGCGTCGACGACGTCGGCGTTCTCGGCGACGGTCGTGCCGACCACCTCCCCGAAGGCCTCGAGGCGGTCGGCCACCGCGCCGTGGTCCTCGGCCGGCACGGTCCGCTCGACCTCCGCCCGGAGGGGAGGGTCGAGGGCCCAGTAGTTCACGCCGCGGCCCCGGTCGAGTTGGGCGTAGTCGACCGTCATAGGCCCGCTTCGCGCTGCGGCGGGATAAACCTGGGCGGCCCCCGGCCCGACCCGTGGCGGGCGCTATCTTCAATCAGCGAGAGAATCCCGGCGTTCACGCCGGGCGTGAATCGCGTCAGCTCGCTGCAACAGTCCTTCGGTTATGCCCGTTCCGAATGCCCGGCATAGCAAGTGTTATGGTAATTGGTACAACATTATCGGTAAAACCAAATGCAGTATACCCTGCAAACTGGGTCGCACACGGTGTA
>JBDGPL010000209.1:0-9465 GCA_042219705.1 Halobacteriales archaeon
CATCGCCGAGACCGGCGCCGGCCAGCACGGCACCGCGACGGCGATGGCGGCGGCTCACCTCGACGTGCCCTGCGAGGTCTACATGGGCGAGACGGACATCAACCGCCAGCGGCCCAACGTCTTCCGGATGCGCCTGATGGGTGCCGACGTCTCCCCGGTGACGATCGGCCGGGGGACGCTCAAGGAGGCCATCAGCGAGACGCTCCGGGACTGGGCGACCAACGTCGAGGACACCCACTACGTCATCGGCTCCGTCGTCGGGCCACACCCGTTCCCCGCGATGGTCCGGGAGTTCCAGGCCGTCATCTCCCGGGAGGCCCGCGAGCAGTGCCGGGAGACGTTCGGGGGCGTCCCGGGGTCGGTCGTGGCCTGCGCGGGCGGTGGATCCAACACCATGGGCGCGTTCGACGCCTTCGTCGACGACGAGGCCGTCGACCTCCACGCCGTCGAGGCCGGCGGCGCCACGCTCGAGGTCGACGAGGCCGCCGGCGTCGCTCCCAACTCCGCGTCCCTCTCGACCGGCACGGAGGGGGTCCTCCACGGGGCCCGGACCCGGGTGCTCCAGGACCGCCACGGCCAGATCCTCGAGTCCCACTCGGTCGCCGCGGGCCTGGACTACGCCGGGGTCGGCCCGGAGCTGGCCCACCTGGTCGAGTCGGGCCGGGTCCGGGCGCACAGCGTCGACGACGACGCCGCGCTGGCGGCGTTCCACCGGCTCGCCCGCACCGAGGGGATCATCCCCGCCCTGGAGAGCGCCCACGCCCTGGCCTATCTCGAGGAGCAGGCCGACGACCTCGCCGAGCCGGTCGTCGTGACCGTCTCCGGCCGCGGCGACAAGGACCTCGAGACGGTCATCGAGGAGTCGGCCGAGCGGGACCTCGAGGCGGCCCCGGACCTGGACGTCTTCTCGGGGGGGCTCCGGTGAGCCGGCTCGCCGAGGCCTTCGCCGACGGCCCCGCGTTCATCCCGTACCTCGCCGCCGGCGACCCGGACGAGGACGCGTCGCGGGCCTACGTCGAGGCCGTCGTCGACGGCGGAGCCGACGCCGTCGAGCTGGGCCTGCCCTTCTCCGAGCCCATCGCCGAGGGGCCCACCATCCAGTCGGCCGTCGCCCGGTCGCTTGCCGGCGGCATGACGCCGCCGCGGTTCTTCGACTTCGTCGAGGCCCTCGACGTCGACGTCCCGCTGGTCTGCATGACCTACTACAACCTCGTCTACCGCTACGGCGACGAGCGCGGCCCCCGGCCGTTCGTCGAGCGCGCCGCGGCAGCCGGCATCGACGGCTTCGTCGTCCCGGACCTCCCGGCGGAGGAGGCCGGCCCGCTCCGGGCGGCCTGCGACGCGTTCGACCGGGACCTCGTCTTCATCGTCGCGCCGACGACCCGGGACGACCGGCTCGACCGCATCCGGGAGCTCGTCTCGGGCTACGTCTACGTCCAGGCGCGGCTGGGCGTCACGGGGGCCAAGAAGGACGTCGCCGACGCGACGGCAGAGAGCCTCGCCCGGGTGGCCGACTGGTCGGTGCCCAAGGCCGTCGGCTTCGGCATCTCGACGCGCGAGCAGGCCGCCGAGGTGGTGGCGGCCGGGGCCGACGGCGTCATCGTCGGCAGCGCCCTCGTCGACGTCGTCGCGGACGGCGACGAGGCCGGCGAGCCGGTCGAGGCCGTCGCCGACCGGCTGCGGGAGGCGGCCCGGGAGCTCTCGGCGGGCGCGCCGGCCGCCCGCCCTCGGAACCGGAACGCACATAACGACCCTTGCCAGAGTCTCGCACACCATGACCACCGGCACGACCGCCCGACTGGAGCGCATCGGGACGGACGGTCGCTACCTGACCGTCCCGATGGACCACGGCATCACGCTCGGGGCCGTCCGCGGGCTCCGTGACGTCGAGTCCACCGTCGCGGCCGTGGCCCGCGGCGGCGCCGACGCGATCCTCACCCAGAAGGGTCTGGCCCCGCGGGTCCACCCGAACAAGGGCGACGCGGGCTACATCGTCCACCTCAACGCCTCCACGGCCGCCGGGCCGGACAGCACGGACAAGCGGCCCACGGGGTCCGTCGAGGCGGCCGTCCGGGCCGGCGCCGACGCCGTCTCCTTTCACATCAACGTCGGCTCCGACCACGAGCCCCGCCAGCTCGAGCAGCTCGGCGAGCTCACCGAGGCGGCCGACCGGCTGGGGATGCCCGTGCTCGCGATGACCTACGCCCGGGGGCCCGGCGTCGACGAGTCCGACCCCGAGGCCCTGGGCCACGCCGTCCGCCTGGGCGAGGAGCTCGGGGCCGACCTCATCAAGACCGGCTACTCCGGGGACGCCGAGTCGTTCCGCCGGGTGGTCGCGTCGACGGCGAAACCGGTGCTCATCGCCGGCGGCGCGCCGTCCGACGACCGGGGGGCGCTCGAGGCCGTCCGGGGCGCGATGGACGCGGGCGCCCGGGGCGTCTCCTTCGGCCGGACCGTGTTCCAGCACGACGACCCCGAGGCCATGACCCGCGCGATCAGCGCCGTCGTCCACGAGGACCGGTCGGTCGAGGCGGCCATGGAGCGGGCGGGGCTCGCGGTCTCGCCGTAGCGGTCGGCTCAGGAGGCCGTCGCGCCGTCGTCCGACGGCGGCGAGCCCGCGCGCTCCTCCAGCCGCCTGATGCGCTCGGGCACCGGCGGGTGGGAGGCGTGGAAGGCCTCGTACCACGGGTGGAGGAACGGGTTCGACAGGTTCTCGCCGACCAGCGTGGTCAGCGCGTCGACCATCGGCGCCACGGCGGTCGTCTCGACGGCGAAGTCGTCGGCCGTCCGCTCGAAGGCAAGCGAGAGCCGGTTCGTGACCGGCGCCAGCCAGCGGTTCAGCGGGTAGACCAGCAGGAGCGCGAGGAACAGCTCGGCCGCGG
Source organism: Halobacteriales archaeon (assembly GCA_042219705.1). GTDB lineage: Archaea > Halobacteriota > Halobacteria > Halobacteriales > Hikarchaeaceae > JBDGPL01. The sequence continues at coordinate 2,883 of JBDGPL010000209.1, forward strand.
TCGCCCCGGGCGGCACGCCGAAGAGGCCCGCCAGCCAGCCGCTCGCCAGCAGGACCTGGGCGACGCCCAGGAGCACCCCGACCTGGACGACGCCCGCGGCCAGGAGCTTCCAGACGTGGGACTCCTGCCAGTGGGCGAGCTCGTGGGCGAGCACGCTCTGCAGCTCCGGGAGGGTCATCTGCTCGACGAGGGTGTCGAAGAGCACCACCCGCTTGGTCCGGCCGAAGCCGACGAAGTAGGCGTTGGAGTGGCGCGACCGCCGGCTCGCGTCCATCTCGTAGACCTGCTCGCAGGTGAAGCCGGCGCGGTCGAACACGTCGTCGACGGCCTCGCGGAGGTCACCGGACTCGATAGGCTCGAAGTCGTAGAACAGCGGCGCGATGACCCGGGGGTAGACGACCTGCATCGCGAGGGAGAACCCCAGGAACAGCAGGGCGCCGGCGACGGCCCACCACCGCGGCACCGCGCGGACGACCCCAACGAGGGCCCCGCCCACCAGCCCGGCCAGGACGGCCGAGATGGCCAACTGGAGGGTTGCGTCCCGGAGGAACAGCCGGACCGACTGCTCGTTGAATCCGAAGAGCTCCTCGACGACGAAGGTCTCGACGGCGTCGAACGGCAGCGAGACCAGGTAGCCGGACACGGCGACGCCGGCGAAGAACACCGCTCCCCGCCCAATGGGTCCGATGCCCACGTGCTGGAGCGCCGACACGGCGTCGGCGAAGAGGCCCGAGACGAGCACCAGCACCCCCACCCCGAGGAGGACCCAGGTCCCGAGGGTCCCGAGGCCGGTCCGGGCGCGCTGGTAGTCGGCGAGGCGGCCCGGATCGTCGACGTCGAGGCGTTCGCTGACCCAGTCGGCCCGCTCGGCGAGGCGACGCTCGCCGTACCGGAGATTGACGACCTCGAGCCAGGTGAAGAACGCCTCCGTCCCGACGAGCACGGCCAGGAAGGCGACGGAGCGGAGGAACACGGGCGTACGCCGGGGCGGCGGCGCCAAATATCCGACGATGACCGGCTCCCGCCGGCCCGAGATACCGCCGCCGAACCCGCCTCGGGCGCCGCAGCCGCCACGTTCAAGCCGGCCCCCCGCGAGCCCGGTGACATGACCCGGAGCGTGTGGCTGAAGGCCGACGACGCGGTCGGCGACTGGGAGGCACGGAAGGCGCGTATCACCGCCGGCCTCGAGGCGGGCGTCGACTGGGTCCTCGTCGACGCCGGCGACGTCGAACGCGTGCGTGAGCTCGGCGACGTGGCGGTGGCGGCGTTCGACACCGACGACGTCCACGTCATGGACGCCGAGGCCGACGCCCCGACGGTCACCCCGGACGTCGTGGTGGCGGGCAAGGAGGGCGAGGGCGACGGCACCGTCGACCTCCCGGCAGATTACGGCGGCTCCGCCGACCTCTCGACCATCCGCCGCGGGAACGCCACCGGCGCCTACGTGCGCATCCTCGACGAGGACTACGAGGCGTTCGCCGAGGCCGCGGCCGCGGAGGCGGACTACACCATCGTCGTCGCCGAGGACTGGCAGGTCATCCCCCTCGAGAACCTCATCGCGCGGGTGGGCGAGGAGACGACCCTCGTCGCTGGCGTCGCCGACGCCGAGGAGGCGCGGACGGCGTTCGAAACACTCGAACAGGGCGCCGACGCCGTGCTGCTCGACACCGACGACCCCGACGAGATCCGCCGGACGGTCGAGGCCCGCGACGCCGCCGACCGGGAGACCCTCGAGCTGCGGTGGGCCGAGGTGACCGAAATCGAGCGGACCGGGCTGGCCGACCGGGTCTGCGTCGACACCGGCTCGCTGCTCTCGGACGACGAGGGCATGCTGGTCGGCAGCCTCTCGCGGGGCCTGTTCTTCGTCCACGGCGAAACCGCCGAGTCGCCGTACGTCGCCAGCCGGCCGTTCCGGGTCAACGCCGGCGCCGTACACGCCTACGTCCGCACGCCGGGCGGCGAGACGAAGTACCTCAGCGAGCTGCGGTCGGGTGACGAGGTCCAGGTGGTCGATCGCGACGGTCGCACCCGGGAGGCGGTCGTCGGCCGGTCGAAGATCGAGAAGCGGCCGATGTTCCGGGTCCAGGCCGTCGTCGAGACCGGGGCCGACGAACCCGACCGCATCGAGACGCTCCTGCAGAACGCCGAGACCATCAAGGTCGCCACGCGCGACGGCCGGACCGCGGTGACCGACCTCGAGGCCGGCGACGACGTCCTGGTCTACTACGACGACACCGCGCGGCACTTCGGCGAGGCCGTCGAGGAGAGCATCGTCGAGAAGTGAGGAGCCGAGCCTACCGGAAGAAGCGGTCCCCCTGGCTGGCGCCCGAATCGGCACCGCCGACCCGGTCGAGCCGCGCCGTACACCAGTGGCAGAAGTCAAGCTCAGGGTCGACCTCGCCGCCGCACTCCGGACAGGTGGGGGTAGCAGCCTCGCCCAGGGGCTGGCGGGACACCAGCGCGAGCCGGACGGCGTCGACGACGTTCAGCAGCCGGACCGCGAGCAGCGTGCCCACGGTGGCCAGCGGCAGGTGCCGGCTGGCCTCGAGGAGGGCCGAGAGGCCGCCCGCCTCGTAGGCCGTCAGGACGTCGGCCGGCACGACCAGCGCGGCGGTGAGCAGCGCGAGGCCGAACCACGAGAGCGCCCGGAGCCACTCCCGCAGGTAGAGGTGGCCGAGGCCCGGGTAGATGACGGCGAAGGCACCCGCCACGACGGCCCGCCGTCGAGACATGCCCGACGGTCCGCGGGGCGGGCGGGTTAATCTTCCGACAGGCCCGCGCTCCGGGCCCGGAGTGACGCGTAGCGCCGGCCTCAGGCGTCCGGGGCCAGCGCGTCGACCAGCCCGCGGAGGGTTTCGAGGTCGTACTGGCCCGGCGCGGTCGCGTCGGCCGGGTCGACCGGCGCGTACCCGATACGGGACCCGAAGGCGGGCGCGACCGCCCGCGACACCCGCCCGGCGTCGCCCATCGCCATGGTCGCGACCGCGTGGCCCGCTTCGCTCAATTCCCAGGTGACCGCGAGGAGGTCGAGCACGTCCCCCGGGCCGGCCGCCGCGACGGCGAGCTTGCCGACGTCGCCGGCGGAGGCCGCCCGCCGGAGCGTCCGCCGCATCGACGCCCGTGACGGCGTGGCCTCGACGTCGTGGGCGGAGACGACGACCGCCCCGTCGTGGTCCCGAGCCGCGTCGACGACGGGGTCGGCGGCGCCGGCCTCGACCGACGCCAGCTCGACGTCGACCGCCTCGACGGCGGGGTGCTCGACCGCGGCCGCGAGGGCGTCGAGCCGGGCCGGTTCGTCGGCCGCCTCCCCACCCTCGCCACGGACGCGATTGGTGGCCAGCACGGGCAGTGCGCCGTCATAGGCGGCGAGCTGCTCGCCTGGCGAAGCCGCGAGATCCAGCCGGAACTCCAGGACGTCGGCGTGGGGCCTGGCGGCGGGCTCGTCGGCCAGGTCGGCCGTGCTCGCCGCCAGGACGAACGACTCGAACGCCATCTCAGTCCGCCTCCGGCGACGGCGCGTCGCGGCCCTCCTCGACCGCGGTCGTCAGCGACACGTTGAGCCAGAGCATCGAGGCGACGCCGCCGGCGAGCGTGACCACGTTCTTGACGGCGTGGTCGACCACGGCGACGCCCAGGGCCACCTGCCAGTCGATGCCCGTGACGCCCACGACGAGCAGCGTGAACGCGCCCTCGTAGAGGCCGATGCCGCCGGGCGAGAGCGGGAGCACCTTCGCCAGGTTGCCGACGCTCACCGCGAACAGGCACACCGAGACGAGGGCGAGGGGCCCTAAGCCGGTCCCGAAGGCCGCGAAGACGGCCACCGCGGTCGCGACGTCGATGCTCCAGATGACGACGCTGCTCGCGCTGACCCGCCGGAACGCCGCCGGGTCGACAGCGACCCGCTGGACGTCGCCCACGAACCGCTCGAGCACCCCGGCGACGTACATCGCGTAGGAGTCGTCGGAGAACCGGCGGACCAGGGGCCGGACCCGGTTTCGCTCCGAGCGGGCGGTCGCGACGATGGCGAGGACGGCGAGGACGGCCGCCGCGCCGACGGCGCCCGCCACGACGATCGCCGTCCGGCCGCTCCGGACGACGGGGTCGATGGCCTCGCCGGCCGCGAGGGCCGGCAGGGAACCCGTCACGGCCAGGCCGACGAGGGTCGACCCCGCCAGCGCGGTGATGGTCAGCAGGTCGAAGACCCGCTCGACGGCCAGCGAGGCGAAGCCCGACGGATACGGGATGGCCCGGCGGGCCTTCACGACGTAGGCCCGGACCGCGTCGCCGGCGCGCGCAGGGAAGACCAAGTTGCCGGTCTGGCTGATGAAGACGGCGCCCGTGAGGAAGCCGACGCGCTCCGGGAAGCCCAGCGCCCCCAGGATGTCGCGGTAACGCAGCCCACGCACCGGCCACGACAGGACGTAGACGGCCGCCGCCAGGCCGACGAGCCGCGGGTTCCGCGACAGCGCGGTCCCCATGTGGGCGACGACCTCGTCGAGGGGGAGGTAGAGCCCCATCAGGGCGACCGCGGCCGCCGTCAGCAGGACGCCGGCCGCGACCGACCGCCGGCGGGTCGCCCGGGGGCGGACCGACAGCTGCCACCAGGTCCGGAGGATCTGGCTGCCCATCCCGAGGACGTCCCGGACGAGGTCGACCTTCGTGTCGCCCCGGGGCGTCCACTCGACCGGGAACTCCTCGACCCGGTAGCCGGCGCGCTGGGCCCGCACGAGCAGCTCGGTGTCGAAGAACCAGTGGTCGTCCGCGACCTCGTCCAGCAGGTCGAACAGGGCCTCCCGGTCGAAGGCCTTGAAGCCACACTGGTGATCCCGGAGCGAGGAGCCCAGCGCGAGCCGAACCAGCCAGTTGTAGACGCGGGAGGGGACGCCCCGCCTGGCGGGCCGGTCGACCACGTGACCCGGGAGCCACCGCGAGCCCGTGGCCAGGTCGGCCTCGCCCGACCGGACGAGCTCGACGAGCCGCTCCAGGTGGCGCATGTCCGTCGCCAGGTCGGTGTCGAGGTAGGCGAGGGTCTCCCCCTCGGCCGCCCGGAACGCCCGGCGAAGCGCCCCGCCGCGGCCCAGGCGCGCCTCGGCGTGGACGTGGCGGACCCGGTCGTCCTCGCGGGCCAGCCGGGCCGCGATATCGGGCGTGGCGTCCGTGCAGCCGTCCTCGGCGATGACGACCTCGAAGGCGTCGGGCGGGAGGAAGTCGGCGAGGGCGTCGAGCGTCGTCTCGACCGTCCGCTCGATGGTGTCGGCCTCGTTGTAGGCCGGCAGGACGACGCTCACCTCGACGGCCCCGCTCATCGAGCCACCTTCGGCCCCTTCGGGGTAAGAACCTTCTGTCGGCGCGCGCCGGGACGCCGGCGCCGCCGGGGCGGGTGGCGACGGGGCGCCGGCGCCTTGACCGGCCGTACCAACCCGGGGCCCGAGCGGGCCCTCCGGCGGCGTCCGTCGCGGAAAAACTGGCAGACGGCACCGACTTCACCCTTCCTACCAAACGGCCTATGGGCGCGACGGCCAATCGTCGGGTATGAGCGCGACGGCCGCGACCCCGGGAGACCTCACCGAGAAACAGCGGCGCATCCTGGCCCACCTGCGCGAGGAGGCCCCGGCCCAGACCTACTTCAAGAGCCGGCTCATCGGCCGGGAGCTGGGCCTCTCGGCGAAGGAGGTCGGGACCAACATGCGGGCCATCGCCGACAGCGACACGGGCATCGAGGTCGAGAAGTGGGGCTACTCCTCGGGCACGACCTGGAAGGTCACGGTCTGAGCCGCCGGACTGGCGGCTACCTGACCGCGATGAGGTCGGGAGCCTCGTCGGCGAGTTCCGCCGCCGTCTCGCCGAAGGAATCGGCGTAGCGAAGCAGCAGCACCAGGAGCATCGCGGGCCGGGTCAGGGTATACCCGTCGTCGCGCTCGAGCAGGCCGGCCTCCGCGAGCTCGGCCGCGTACTTGCTGACGGTCGACTGGGAGACGCCCATCGCGTCGGCGAGCTCGCGGCCCGTCGCGGTCGGGGTGCGAAGCAGCTCGATGACGATCCCGCGGGGGGTGTCCCGGCGGAGGTAGCCGAGCGCCACCTGCTCGGCCGGGGCGAACCGGCCGGCGGGGAAGAACCGGCGGTAGTCGCCGTCCCGGCGTGACTCGATGGCGCCCGCGTCGAGCAGGCGCCCGACGTGGTGCTGGGTCTCGCCGGTGCCGAGCTGCAGGTCGTCCCGCAGCTTCGAGAAGTGGGCGCCGGGGACGGCCCCGACGTAGCCGAGGATGGCCTCGCGGACGCCGACCTCGGCCCCCGCCGACCGGTCGACGAGGTGGGCCAGCGGCGTGGCCGCGCCTAGGGCGGCGAACCGCCGGAGGGTGGCCCGCTTGTCCTCGTCGACGCCCTCGGGCATCGATCACTCCTTGGGTCCGGGCCGGGTTAAACCCCTTCGCTCGCCCGCCCGTGCCCGGCGAGTCACCTACGTCGGCGGGCCGTTCGGGTCAGCCCGACTCCTCCTCGGTCTCGACGTCGATCTCGTCCCGGTCGACCGCCTCGAGCACCTCGTCGGCACTCTTGATGTCGTCGACGCCGCCCGCCTTCACCG
>JBDGPL010000021.1:0-10803 GCA_042219705.1 Halobacteriales archaeon
TCCAGGTCAACCTCGGCTACCACGTCCCCGACGACAAGGACGCCGACTACATCGGCAAGGAGGCCCTCGAGGCCCAGAAGGAGCAGATCGAGGACGGCGAGTATCCCTTTACCCACAAGCTCATCGGGCTGAAGTTCGCCGGCGAGCCCGTGACCGACTATGCCCCGGACTTCTGGCTCATCTCCGACCCCGAGACCGGCGAGGAGGTCGGCTACATGACCTCGCCGTGGTACAATCCCGACCTCGAGACCAACATCGGGCTCGGGTTCGTGCCCGCCGAGACGCTCCAGGCGGCGACCGACACCCCGCTCAACGACGACATCTACGACGAGGAGCTCGACCTGGAGTTCGCCGTCCACCTCCCCGACGAGTACGCCGAGACGCCCGGCGAGCCGGTCTACGCCACCGTCGGGAAGGTACCCTTCAAGCCCTCGGTCAACCCGAGCGCCCGCGAGCAGGCCAAGCTCGACGCGCGCGAAGCCGACGAGTAACCGGCCGGCCGGCGAATCGTCGCCAGTTCGTCCGCTGCGGAGCCAGTACTGATGCCGACCGAACCCGGTGTCGACCTTCGTGACCGTCCGGCCGTGAACGAGACGACCGCCGGGACGCTGCTGGTGCTCGGGGCGGCCGCGGGTTTCGGCACCATCGGCATCTTCGGCGAGCTCGCGGTTGGGATCGGCCTCGGCCTCCCGACCCTGCTCCCCACGCGGTTCGCCCTGGCCACGCTCGTCACGGTCGGGCTCGCCCGCGTCCGTGGATGGCCGCGCCCACGAACCCGGCGCGACCTCGGGGTGACGTTCGCCCTCGGCGTGGTCTACGCCGCCATGACGCTGCTCTTCTTCGTCTCGCTGCGGTCCCTGACCGCGGGCCTCGCGACCATCATCCTCTACACCTATCCCGCCTTCGTGTTCGTCCTTGGGGCGGCGTTCCTCCGGGAATCCGCCACCGGCGGCAAGCTGGTGGCGCTCGGGCTGGTGCTGGCCGGCGTCGGGCTCATCGTCGACGCGGACCCCGCCGGGGCGGAGCCGGTCGGCGTCGTCCTGGCGCTCGCGGCGGCGGTCTGCTACGCGCTGTATACCGCGGCGAGCCGGACCCTCGTCGCCTCGCTCCCACCCCGCGCCCTCATGCTCGGCGTCCTGTACGGGACGACCGTCAGCATGGCCGGTTACGGCCTCGGCACCGGCCAGCTCGCACTACCTCGCGGGGTCGACGAGTGGGGCGTCGTGCTCGGACTCACGCTCGTTGGAACCGTCGTCCCGCTGCTCCTGTTCTACGAGGGCGTCGCCCGGCTCGAGGCGAGCCGCGTCGGCGTCGTCAGCACGGCGGAACCGCTGGTCACGGTGACGCTCGGGGCGACCCTCCTGGGCGAACCGATCACGCCGACCGTCGTCGCCGGTGGCCTCCTGGTAGTCGGCGGCGTCCTGCTGGTCCAGCGGCGACGGACAGATGGGGTCGTTGGACCGCCGAGAGCCTGAGGGACGAGTGACCGAAACGGGACGGGATCGACCGACGTTACGCCGAGAGCCGCCCCTGCCGCCACTCCTCGGTGTCGGGGACCTGGTTGAAGGTGTAGATGTGCACGCCGTCGATGCCGGACTCGGGGTCGTCGACGTAGGGGGCGAGGCCGTCGACGAGGGAGTAGGGCGTGTACTTCCCGCGGGAGCCGATGAGCTGGCGGACGAAGCCGAGGATGCCCGACGTCTTCTGGAGGAAGCGCACCGAGTCGCCGACGCCGACCTTCTGGGAGATGGAGAGCAGCCGCTGGTACTTCAGGACGCCCGGGATGCCGACCTCGACCGGGAGGTCGATCTCCCGGTCGCGGCGGACCATCTCGAGCCAGTCGATGACGGCGTCGGGGTCGTAGCAGAGCTGGGTGACGATGTAGGTCGCGTGGGGAGCTTTCTTCGCCATCGCCGATTCGAGCTCCGCCTCGGAGATGAACGCGTGGCCCTCCGGGTAGCCGGTGATGCCGACCTCGTCGAACGCGTAGTCGAGCTCCTCCAGGTCCACGAGGAGGTCGTACGCCGACTCGTACTCGCCGACGGGCTCCTCGGGGTCGCCGCCGGGGATGAAGACGTCCGTGACGCCGGCCGCCTCGAGCCGGGCCGCGATCTCCTCGAGCTGGTCGGGGCCCTCGACGTACCGGGCGGCGATGTGGGGGATGGCCTCGTAGCCGGCCTCCATCGCCACCTCGGTCTTCTGGAGGGTCGCCTCCAGGCCCTGCTGGGGCGACATCGTGATGGCGATGGCCGCGCCGTCCGGCAGGTGGGCCATCTGCTCGTCGAAGCTGCTGAACGGCATGAGCTCGAAGCGAGGCGCCGAGAGCAGCGCCGTCACGCCGGCGTCGCTCCCGCGGGCCTCAGTGGCCATCGCTCACCACCGGGCGCGTTGACTGGCTCGGTCCGGCCGGGCGACGGTTCGATGTCGCGGTCGCGTGACGGGTCCCGTCGGTTCCCATGGGCGACGCCACCGGGAGCGGGCAGTTAGGTGTTGCCAAACCGGCCCGGGGGTCCGGGGACCGGCGGGGACCAATCCAGTGAATTCATTACGGCACGCCGGGAGGGAGCCAGTATGTCCCGGCGGGCTGGTCCGCGGGCCCGACGGGCGGCGCCGAACCCCGAAACCCACCATGGAACCCCACTGTCCCCACCGTTCCGGCCGGCAGGCAGGTGACGACGCGTGACCGAGGTCCTCGACGGCAACGCCATCGGCGACGAGATCCGCGACGGGCTCGAGGCGTGCGTCGACGCGCTCGACGACGCCGGCGTGACGCCGGGGCTCGCGACGGTGCTCATGAGCGAGGACCCGGCCAGCGAGACCTACGTCTCGATGAAGCAGCAGGCGTGTGAGGACATCGGGGTCCGGAGCTTCGACCACGAGCTCGACCCGAGCACGCCCGAGGCGGAGCTGTTCGGCCTCCTCGACGACCTGAACGCCGACGACGACGTTCACGGCATCCTCGTCCAGATGCCGGTCCCCGACCACGTCGATACGCGCCGGGTCCTCCGGTCGGTGGCCCCCGAGAAGGACGTCGACGGCTTCCACCCGGAGAACGTCGGTCGGCTCGTCGCCGGCAACGCCCGGTTCAAGCCGGCCACCCCCCACGGCATCCAGCGGCTGCTCGCCGCCGCCGACGTCGAGACCGAGGGCGCCGACGCCGTCGTCGTCGGCCGGTCGGACATCGTCGGCAAGCCGATGGCCAACCTCCTCATCCAGAAGGACGAGGGCGGAAACGCGACCACGACAGTCTGTCACTCCCGGACGACGGACCTCGAAGCGAAGACCCGGCAGGCCGACATCGTCATCGCGGCGGTCGGCGTCCCGGAAATGATCGACGGCTCGATGCTGTCCGAGGGCGTCGCGGTCATCGACGTGGGCGTCAACCGGGTCGAGGCGGACAACGAGAAGGGCTATGAGCTCGTCGGCGACGTCGAGTTCGAGAGCGCCAGGGAGAAGGCATCGGTCATCACCCCGGTTCCGGGCGGGGTGGGACCGATGACCATCACGATGCTGCTTTTCAACACGGTGAAGGCGGCGAGCCAGCAGGAGAGCGTCCCAGTCAAGCTCCCCTGACGGCCGGGAAGCGCAACTCGACCGGTCGCGGCGATGGCCGTCGACGGTATACGGCTGATTGACACTCCTTAAACCACCGGTTACCGGCCAGCTCCGGCCGCTAACGTGTTGGTAAATGGATAATATCACACAAACCTTTATGCTACACCTTTCATAAAAAACCAGATGGTTGAGTTGGATGAGAGGCGATGACATGGCCGACCTCCCCGTCGTGGCCGGTGACGGGGAGCCCACGCGACGGATTTCGTCGGGAGTATCGCCCGGCTACCGGCGGGCTCATCATTCGATGATGACGGAATCGGGCCGGAGTCAACCGCTCGCCCGGTCGCTCCCGGCGATGGCGGAGAACCGTCCCAGGCCGACCCCGGAACGGGGCCTGCGAACCAATCAGAAAACCAACGAAAATCCATGCTACACGTAAACCAGGGGGTAACCCATGCCTGACGGAGAGGAGGAGGTCGTCGGCGAAACGACCGAAGGACTGCAGGTCGAACTGTTCCATCCGGAGACGGACCGGAAGCCAGGGGACACGAACATCCAGCGGTTCGGGTTCGACATCCACCCGGTGGTGTTCCCGGTCGCCGCCGTGGTCATCATCGCCTTCATCGTGGCGACGCTGGGCGTCGGTCCCGAAACGGCGGGCAAAATCTTCTTGGACGTACAGAACTTCTTCATCACCAACTTCGGTTGGTACTACATCCTGTCGGTGAACGTCTTCATCGCCGCGATGGTGTACTTCGCCATCAGCAAGTACGGCAAGATCCGTCTCGGCGGCGTCGAGGCCGACCACGAGTTCAGCTACTTCTCGTGGGGCGCGATGCTGTTCAGCGCCGGAATGGGGATCGGACTCATGTTCTGGAGTGTCGCCGAGCCGATGACGCACTTCATGACCGGCGGCGGCAACTTCTTCGCGGCCAAACCACAAACTGGTGAGGCGGCCCAAGCGGCCTTGACCGTGACGTTCTTCCACTGGGGCTTTCACCCGTGGGCGATCTACGGCATCGTCGCGCTCGGCCTCGGGTTCTTCTCCTTCAACCGCGGGCTGCCGCTGACGTTCCGGTCGGTGTTCTACCCGCTCCTCGGCGACCGCATCTACGGTTGGTGGGGCCACATCATCGACCTCATCACGGTCTTCGCCACCCTGTTCGGCCTCGGGACCTCGCTGGGACTTGGCGCCCAGCAGATCAACGCCGGACTGAACGCCGTGTTCGGCTTGGCCCAGGGGACGGCCGCCCAGGTCGCGATCATCGCGGTCATCACCGGCATCGCGACCCTCTCGGTCGCCGCCGGCCTGGACCGCGGCGTCAAGCGGCTGAGCCACATCAACGTCTACATTATGGTCCTCTTCCTCGCGTTCATGTTCATCGTCGGCCCGACGCTCACCATCCTGGGCGGGGTCGTCCAAACCGTTGGGTTCTACCTGCAGAACTTCTTCGAGATGTCGTTCTACACCGAGACCCTCATGGGCGACTTCGCCGGCCTCAGACAGGGTGGCTACGAGGGCTGGCTCGGCGCCTGGACGGTGTTCTACTGGAGCTGGTGGCTGGCGTGGTCCCCGTTCGTCGGGCTCTTCATCGCCCGTATCTCCCGGGGGAAGACCGTCCGCGAGATGATCGTCGGCGTGCTCCTCGTCCCGACCGCGTTCTCGTTCCTCTGGCTGGGCACCTTCGGCGTCTCCGCCCTCTACGCCCAAACCCAGATGGGCGCCGGCATCTTAGCGGCGTTCTACGACCCGTACGTGCCCGAAAAAGCCATGTTCGCCATGTTGGAGGCCTATCCGCTCACCACCCTCACGTCGCTCGTCGCGATGCTGCTCGTCACGACCTTCTTCGTGACGTCGTCGGACTCGGGGTCGCTGGTCGTCGACCACCTCACGTCGGGCGGCAAGCACGACGTTCCCCGGACCCAGCGGATCTTCTGGGCCATCACCGAGGGGGCCGTCGCCGCCGTGCTGCTCATCGGTGGCGGGCTGAACGCCCTGCAGACCGCGTCCATTTCCACCGGCATCTTCTTCGGCGTCATCCTGACCATCATGGTGTACTCCGTGTACGTCGGCTTGAACACGGAGTACACCATCCTGCAGTCAGAGGAGTTCCGCGATCGCGTCAGCGAGATCGCCGAGTCCGGCGACGTGGAAGTCGACGTCTCCGGCGGTGACATCGTCACCGGCGTCAGCGACGCCGAGTCGAGCGACTGACGCGAGCGGCGCTTTCTCTTCGCTCCAACCGACTAGGGGTGCCCATCCGGGCTCGAAAACCGGCGACCGCCGCCGGCTCCCCCGGCGGCCCCGTCAGTAGTAGTCCCACTCGTCGTCCTGACCACCGCGGCGAAGCGCGTCGTCCTCTTCCCGGTCGTCGGGCCACTCGATGCCGCCGGTCAGGCTCTTGTAGACGAAGCCGCCAAATGCGACGACGATAAGCAGGAGAACGACCGTCGCGGCGATCCCGAGCAGGTCCGGGAGGAACTCCGGGAGGCCGAGCTGGAGGACGGACGAGGCGGCCATCAAGGTGGCTTCGGGCTCCACGCGATTGAAGCTTTGCCCTCGGGCGGCGGCTGGCGCCCTCAGCGCCCCGGGCCAGCCGAGGCGTGGAGCCACCGCCTGACTGGCCCGCCGATGCCGGCCGAGACAGCGACCACCCAGACGACGCCGGCGACCAGCGGGTCCGGCAGGACGATCAGGCCGGCGAGGACCGCCCCGAGCAGGAGCCCGTGCCACCGCCCCCGGTTCCAGCCGGCCTCGACCACCGCCGACCCGACGGCGGTGAACCCGAGCCCGGCGGCGACCGCGAGCAGGCCGAAGCCGACCCAGAGGCCGACCACCCCCAGCGAGCGGCCGGCGACGGAGAACTGGCCGAGCTGGCTCGCGACGTAGAGACCCGCGAAAACCATGGTTGCATGGGCCGCGACGCCGTATCCGAGGGCGGCGAGGGGCCGTTCGGCGGAGGCCTCGATCGTCCGGTCGACCAGCCCGTCGAATCGCCAGAGGATCCCGCCGCCGAGCGCCAGTACGAGGGCGAACGCGAGGGTCGCCCGGGCCACGCCGGGCAGCGCCAGCACCGCCGACGGGCCGACGACCGGAAGCGATGCGAGCCCCGCGAGCAATACCATTGTCGCCAGGTAGTCTGCGGACCACCGAATAGCTGTCGCCGGGCCGGCGAGGCCGTCGGCGGCCCGACCGCTTATAACGGCCGTTTCCCTAGCTGACCCCGATGTCCGTCGGGCCAGCGACGTACCGGCTCCTCAAGCGGGTCATCGAGACCCTCGTCGAGCCGCTCCGGGCCGACGACGACATCGAACACTTCACGCTGGCCATCCCGGATGCCCAGACCACGACCGTCGACAGCGTCCAGGGCTGGGCGAACCGGCCGGCGGCCCGGCTCCGGTGCCCCGGCTGTTCGGCCGTGATTCCCCAGCGGCAGTCGAGTCACGACATCGACTGTCCCAACTGCTACCGGTCGTTCAAGCCCGACGCCATGGGCGAGCTCGAACTCCTGGGCATGACCTGCCCCCGGTGTGGGGGCGAGATGGACCACGGCACCCGCCACCCCCAGACCTTCGACGTTCCGGAATGGGCAACCTGCCCGGACTGTCGGTACCACTGGGACCTCAGCCACTGGTTCTGACGGTAACGGCGACCACCGGGCGACCGCCGGTGACGTGACGGGAACGGCTTTACCCCGGCGTTTCCACAAGTGGCATGATGAGCGACGCTGACGACGGAGCCGACCAGAAGCGGGTACTCACGGGGTTCATGGTCATCCTCGCGGCGTTCGGTCTCGGGATGTTCCTCCTGCAGGAGTACCTCCTCGCCGGGGTCACATTTCTGGGCCTCACGTTCGTCATCTACCTCGGGAGACCTGGTAGACGCTTATCAGCCCCCCGTCCCGCGCTATCCCGGCTTGGCCGATTAGTTGGTCTCGCCCCGACGGAGCACCGTGACGGGCACCATCGCCGTCCGCAGGACCTTGTCGGCCGTGCTCCCGAGCACGTCGCCCATGCTGCCCCGGAACCCGGAACCCATCACGATGGCGTCGATGTCCTCCTCCTCGACGTACTTGTTGATCTCGTCGTGCACGTGAGGACCGACCTTGGTCGCGGTCACGCAGTCGACGCCCGCGTCGGCGGCCATGTCGGCGACCTCGCCGGTGAGCTCCTCGCCGTAGGCCCGGGCCTCGTCGAGCTGGTCGTCGAGGGAGGCGGACGACCACGGGTTCGTCCCCTCCTCGATGACGTAAAGGGCGTGCACCGTCGCGCCGAGCGCGCTGGCCAGGCCGACGGCGTGTTCGGCGCCCTGTCGAGCGTCGGAGCTCCCGTCCGTCGGCACGAGAATCGTGTCGTACATGACAGATCGACCTTCGTCCCCAGCACTCATAAATATATGACATGATTGCCAGCTCAAAGGAAGTCGCGCCGGACGCCGGCTTGCCGGACAGGACCAGCCGGGTCCGGCCGGGCAGCGAAGACCCGCGGGCCGCGCCGTCAATCCTCACGACGAGGGCCGACATCGACATGCGTGCCGACGGCCGGCAGCCGGTCCAGACCGGCCCGAATCAGCGAGGTGTGGCCGCCCTCGTGACGGCGAAAGGTGAGCGTGAGCCCGGCGAGGGCCACCAGCGAGAGGACGGCGAACGGGCCGCCAGTGAGCACGGCGAGCGCCTGGAGCGTCGCGCCGCCGCCGAGCAGCAACACCGCGACGGCCACGGCCCCCTGGAACACGCCCCAGAACGCGATGCTCGCCGAAGACGGGGCGAGCCCACGCTCGGAGGCGAGGATAGCGACGACCAGCGTCGACGTGTCCGCCGAGGAGGCGATGAACACGACGATGAGACCGAGGAACAGGAAGACGAGCAGGTCCGAAAGCGGCAGGGCCGCGAAGATGGGGAAGCCGGAGACGGCCACCCCGTGCTGGCCGATGGCGGCCAAGATGTTAGCGGCGCCCGTCAACTGGAGCTGGAGCGAGGTCCCGCCGAGGAGCAGAAACCAGACGAGCGTCGCCGCCGACGTCGCGAAGACGCCCGTGAACACCACCGTGCGGACGGTCCGGCCGCGGGAGAGGGCGGCGAGGAACAGGCCGGCGAACGGCGCCCAGGAGAACCACCACGACCAGTAGTAGACGGTCCAGTCCCCCACCCAGTCGGGCCCGACGAAGAAGCTCATCGGGACGAAGTGGACGGCGTAGCTCCCCAGCGCCGCCGTCCCGCGGTCGAGGACGAACGAGAGCGGGCCGATGGCGACGAGAATGATCGCGAACAGCCCGAAGAGCACCACGTTGAGCCCGGCGATCCGCCGGATGCCCCGGTGGATCCCCGTCGTTGCCGAGAGGATGTAGATGAGCGTGAGTCCGCCGACGAACACCACGGGGCCGAGTTCGGTAGTCGTCACGCCCCACTGGAAGTTGATGCCGGTGAGGAACTGCTGGCCCACCAGGGCGACGGACGTGGCGATGCCGCCGATGGTCGCGAAGACGGCGAGCGTATCGACGAGCTTGCCCCAGCCGGAGTCGAGCGCGTCGACGCCGAGAAACGGCGTCAGGATGGTCGACACCCGGAGCGGCGCCCCGCGCTGATAGACGAAGTACGCGATCGGGACCGCGATGACGGTGTAGGCGCTCCACGCCGAGATGCCCCAGTGGAACAGGGTGTAGGTCAACGCGGGACGGACGGCGCCAGCCGATTGCGCCTCGGCCCCGAAGTATGGCGGCGGGGTCGCGAAGTGGTACAGCGCCTCGGCCGGGCCCCAGAAGACGATGCCAGCCGCGATCCCCGCGGTGAACACGAGCGAGAAGTACGTCGGATAGGTGTAGCCCGGTTCGGCGTCGGGGCCGCCGAGCCTGATCGCCCCCCACGGGCCGAGGAGCAGGAACAGGCAATACATCACGGCCAGGAACATCGCGCCGAGGAAGACGACGCCGACGTCCCGTAGCAGGACCTCGCTGATGGCGTTGACGGCCCCCACCGTCGCCTCGGGGGCCGCCACCTGAAGCCCGAAGTAGAGCGCGAACACGGCGACGGGGACGCCGAAGATGACCGCGTCCTGCCGGGCGACGAACTCGGCGAGCGTGTCCCGCCAGCTCAGTCGCCGGATCCGAAGGAGGTACTCGGCCCCGGTGGCGGAATCGCCGTCATCGTCCGCGGCCGGGAGGACGGCGAGGTAACCCAGCACCGAGCCGAAGAAGAGGAGGGCCACGGCGAGCCAGGCCTCGCCGCTGCCCACCGCGCCCACGGCGTTCGGGAAGAAGAATCCTGCCAGCACCGCCGCCCCGGACAGGACCGCGAGCGGGACCAGCACCCGCTGGAGGAACCGTTCGACGGCGCTGGCCCCCTCGGCACCCATGGCCCGTTCGTGTGCCGCTGAAACCATATTACTACCGCCGAGCCAGTCGTACGCCGGTGTTATCCCATCCCGTCGGGAGCCGTCACCTGTTGGCGGCTTCGTCGGGTTCCGCGGAGTCGCCTTCGAACAGGGACTCGGCCGTCGACGCCCCCAGGACCGACCGGCCGAGCAGCCGGCCGGCGATGCTCATGGGGCTGATGACCTCGTCGGCGCCGACCCGCTCGAGCTTGTCCGCGTGCTTCGCCCGGTTCGCGGCGGCGACGATGCGTACGCCAGGGTTCGCCTCGCGGGCCGCGAGCACGGCCAACACGTCACGGGCGTCGTCCCGCGTCGCCACGACCACGCCGCGGGCCTCGTCGATTCGGGCGTCGAGCAGGACGTCCTCGTCGGTCGGGTCGTCGGTCAGGACGTTGATGCCGTCGTCCTTGAGGTCCGCCGCGACGTCGGCGTCCGGCGTCACCACGACGAGGTCGGTTTCGTCGACGAGTTCCGCCAGCAGCGATTCGGTAACGTCGCCGTAGCCGAGGACGAGCACGTGGTCCTCGAGCAGCTTGAGTTCTGAGGCCGTCATGTTGCCGAAGGCGGCCGCCATGCGGGATTCGATGGCCGGGACGACGATCGCGCCGATGGCGGCCGTGAAGGCGCCCGTCCCGAGCAGGATGACCGTGAGCGAGAACCACTTCGCCTCTCGAGTAAGGGGAGTGATGTCGCCGTATCCAACCGTCGCGATGGTGACGATGACGTAGTAGAACGAGTCGCTCAGGCTATCGAGGTGGCCGAACTGGTCCTGGAGCGCGTACGAGCCGACGGTGCCGTAGGCCACCACGCCAACGATGGACGAGAGCGAGGCGATCTGCAGCGGCGAGAGGTCGAGCGACTGGTCGAACCGGTCGCGGT
>JBDGPL010000210.1:0-12241 GCA_042219705.1 Halobacteriales archaeon
CACGCCGGCCGCGGCCGCGGTCCGCAGCCGGGGGGTTGTCGGGAGCCAGCCCAGCAGCGCGGCGCCGACGAGCGGCACCGCGATGGCGGCGACCGCCACGCCGAGGGTCAGGGCCGTCCCCGGGGCGAACCCGGCCGCCCGGAGCACGCGGGTCGCCGCCCGGGCCAGCCCCGGCGCCGCGATGGCCACGCCCACGAACAGCAGGGCCGCCCCGAGGTAGAGGTGCCGGCGCTCCCAGGCGTCGGCCGCTTCGTCGTAGGCGTCCCCGAGGCTCGGCATACCCGTCCCGTGCCCGCGCCGGTACAAAAACGTACGGCCCGTCGTCTGACGGGCGTCAGCCGCCCTCGCCGGCGTTCGCCGGCGTCGGCTACCGCATCGTCACGTAGGTCAGGAACGCGAGGGCGAGGAACTCGAGGCCCCGGAGCACCGCGACGGCGAGGTGGACCCGCGGCTCGGCGGCGAACAGCATCCGCATGTCGAAGAAGAAGTAGAGCGCGGTGAGGTTCTCGACCAGGAGCACGAGGGCGAACGCCAGCAGGCCCAGCACCATCGGGGTGCGGAACGTCCGGTAGTTCCGGAGCCAGACGACGGCGAGGGCCGCCAGCAGGACGACGTTCACCGCCGAGAGGGCGCTGGCGACGAGCAGGTTCGATGACATGATGGCCATGCGTGGTCACTCCAGCCGGTCGGTGATGCGCTCGAAGGCCGCCGCGTGGTGTTCGAAGCGGTCGGTCGGCAGGTAGACCTGGCCGTAGGCGTCGCCGCTCGATTCCAGCACGTCGTGGTCAGTGAGCATGTCGAGGTGGTACCGGACGGTGTTGTAGTCGAGGTCGAGGTGCTCCGCCAGCTGGTTGGCGTTGCGCGGCCGGTCCCGGAGCGCGCGGATGATGCGCGCGCGGTTCTCGCCGCCGCGGGTTCCGGCCAGCAGGTACCACAGCACCTTCTCCATGGCGGCGACCCCTCACCGGGTCCGGGTCGACCGGCACGTCGACAGGCGGCCGTATAGCTCCTTGGGTGGCCCGCGGCGGGTTCGTATCATCCTTCGGCGGGGCGGCCGTCACGACCGGACCGTCCGGGAGACCCACCCCGTGGGGCCGCTGGGGAACGCCGAGGCCCGCTCGCGGGGCTGCAGGGCCCCCGTGCCGTCGGTCGCCCGGACCACGACCTCGTGGGCGCCAGCCGGCGGGTCGTAGCGGTAGACCCACTGGCGCCAGACGTCGTCGCCGGGCAGCGGCGCCGAGAGGACGGCCTCGGCCCAGGTGCCGCCGCCGTCGGTCGACACCTCGACCGACTCGATGCCCCGCGTGCCGGCGTAGGCGTGGCCGCCCACCTCGAGGCGGCCGTCGTCGAGGCGGTTCTGGGCGTGGAGCTTCGCGACGGTGTTGACCGGCCCCGTGCCGTGCCAGCCGCGCTTCTCCCAGTAGCCCTCGGCCTCGCGCTCGAGGACCTCGACCTCGGTCAGCCACTTGACGTTGATCTCGCCCCAGTGGCCGGGGATGAGCGCCCGGGCCGGGTGGCCGTGGGCCCGGGGGAGGACGCCGCCGTTCATCCCGTAGGCGAGGAAGCCGTCCCGCAGGGCGGCGAGCGGGAACTCCTCGTAGAAGCCGTCGGCGGCCCGGAGCATCACGCAGCAGCCTTCGCTGACGCCGGCCGGCTCGACGAGGTCCATGAGGGGGATGCCGGTCCAGAGCGCGTTGTCCATCTTCCGGCCGTTGAGGGCCTCGCCCACGCAGCGCAGGCTGACAAAGCGGTGCTCGGCGTCGCGCGCCCGGACGTCGTCGTAGGAGTAGGACAGCGGCTCGTCGACGGCGCCGGTCACGCTGAGCGTCCAGTCGTCGGCGGCCAGCGCCGGGTCGGTCGCGTTGATGTCGACGGTGTAGAACTCGTCGCTGACGAGCGGCTCGAGCCCCGCGACGTCGAGGGAGCGCTCGGCCGCCAGCTCGAGCTTGGCCTCGATGTCGGCCTGGACCGTGGGCGGGTCCTCGTCACCGCCGCCGGCGTCGGCGGCCGGCCGCGGGCCGGCCCGCGAGCCGAGGGCGTACCCGCCCAGCGTGAACGCCAGGGTCCCGACGGCGCCGGCGATGACGCCACGTCGGACCGACGAAACACCCCCGGCCGGGACCGTGGCGGCCCCCAGCGAGGCGAGGACGTGGACGGCGCCGACGGCGAGGCCGGCGACCAGCGACGGGAGCGGGGCGGCCGTGACGAAAAACGCGACGGCGGTCCCCCCGACCGCCGCGACGGCGCTGCCGGCCGACGCCCGGCCGACGCGCTCGCCGATGGCTCGGCCGACGAAGGACGGGAGGCCGAGCAGGCCGGTCGCCAGGCCGAGGGACAGGAGCACGTTCAGCTGCTCGCCGAGGTCGCCCAACACCAGAATGGAGAAGGTGACGATGGCGGCGGGGAGCCGGCGGGCGAGGGCGCCGGCGATGGGCCCGGCCACGAAGGCGGGGGTGAAGCCGGCGACGGCGAACGAGCCGGCGACGCCGGCGGCGCCGGCCAGCAGGGCCACGAGCAGCGGCTCGGCGGCCGGGCGGCGGGGCGAGGCGCGCTCGCGCATGGCGGGGGTCACGGGTGGGACGGGATGAGGCTTCCGCCCGTGTTACCCGGCCATCCCGCCGGCGACGACGGGGCAGTTCACGGTCGCGGTGCCCGAGGCGAGCCGCCCGGCGGCCCGTGCGGACTCGAGGTCCGAGACGGCCTCGAAGTCGGCGTTGTCGTAGACGTTGACCAGCCACAGCGGGGAGTAGCCGTCGTCGCCCGGGAGCGTCGCGACCACGTTGTGGGTCCGGCCGCCCATCGCCTCGGCGGCGAAGCCCGAGGCCGGGCCGCCGCCCGCCTCGCCGGGGTTCGTGTTGAACGTGACGTAGATGGGCGAGACCGGGACGCGGCCGTCCGTCACCGTCAAGGGCGCCTCCTCGAACAGGAAGTAGCTGACGACCTGGCCGTCGTACCAACCGTTCACGAGTCCGGCCTCGCCGTCGCCGTACCGCATCGAGGCGGTCGACCCCGCGGGCACGACCGGGCAGTTCTTGAGGACGTTCGTCGCCGTGACGGCGTAGTCGCCCGCCATCAGCTGGGACGCGCTGGTCACGGTGTTGGCCTCGTAGTCGGCCGGCACGGTCACCTTGTGGACCTGCCAGAAGTCGTTGTAGCCCTCGTCGCCGGGGACCACGTCGATGACGTTGAGCTGCCCCTCGACCGGCGTGTCCTCGCCTTCCCGGAAGAAGGCGTAGATGGGGGCCGGCGCGGTCGGCCGGACGTCGAAGTTGTAGTAGCTGACGTGGCCGCCGTCGGGGCCGAGCCCGCGGGTCAGGAACGGCGCGCGGTCGAAGTCGATGGGCTCGTCGGGGCCCGGGAGGCCGTTCTCCGCGGACCGCACCATGAGCGTGCCCGCCGCCTCGCTGAACCGGTCGATGGACGCCCGCGGGGCGTCGGCCGGGTCCATGGCGCCCATCCCGCCGTCCATGCCAGTCTCGGTCATGCCGTCGTCCATCTCGGACCCGGTCATCGCATCGTCCATCGCCGTCTCGGTCATGGAGTCGTCCATCGCCGTTTCGGTCATCGAGTCGTGCATGCCGGTCGTCGCGTCGTCGCCATCGCTGTCGGTCCCCGTACAGCCCGCGAGAGCCGCCGCGCCCAGCGCGCCCGAGGCGACCAGGAACCGTCGTCGAGTTGGATCGGATGCCATCTCGCCCCGAGCGTGGCCGAGCCGTCTCATAGCAATTTTCCAACATCTCTCGCAGGTCCGACGGAAGTCTCTCTAGAATTCGGCCCGGAAGCGTCGGGGACGGCCTCGTCCCCGGTGTCGGCAACCGACCAGGGGGCCTACACCAGGTCCGCGGCGTACTCGGCGACCTCGTCGGGCGTGTCTCCCACGGGCACGCCGGCGGCCTCGAGGGCCTCGATCTTCGACTGGGCCGTGCCCGTCCCGGAGCCCGAGACGATGGCGCCGGCGTGGCCCATCCGCTTGCCCGGCGGCGCCGTCCGGCCGGCGATGAAGCCGACGACGGGCGTGTCCATCTCCGCGTCGATGTAGGCGGCGGCCTCCTCCTCGTCCTCGCCGCCGATCTCGCCGCACATGACGACGACCTCCGTGTCGGGGTCGGCCTCGAACAGCGCGAGGGCGTCGACGAAGTCGGTGCCGATGATGGGGTCGCCGCCGATGCCGACGGCGGTGGTCTGGCCGAGGTCGCGGTCGGTGAGGTTCGAGACGATCTGGTAGGTCAGCGTCCCCGACCGGGAGACGACGCCGACCGGCCCCGGCTCGAACACCTCGCCGGGCAGGATGCCGAGTTTGGCCTCGCCGGGGGTGATGACGCCCGGACAGTTCGGGCCGACCAGCCGGGTGTCGACCTCCTCGAGGCGCTTGTTCACCCGGGCCATGTCCTGGGTCGGGATGCCCTCGGTGATGGCCACCACGAGGTCCAGGTCGGCGTCGAGCGCCTCGAAGATGCCGTCCGCGGCGAACGCCGGCGGGACGAAGCCGACGGCGGCGTCGGCGTCCTCGGCCGCCGCGGCCCCGGCGACGGTGTCGTAGACGGGGATGCCGTCGGCCGACTGCCCGCCCCTGCCCGGGACGACCCCGGCCACGACGTTCGTGCCGTACTCGACCATGTGGGGCGTGTGGAACGACCCCTCGTCGCCGGTGATGTTCTGGACGACGACCCGAGTGTCGGCGTCGACGAGGATGCTCATCGGGACCCCTCCCGGTCGGCGAGGTCGACGGCGCGTTGGACGGCCGCCTCGAGCGTCGCCTCGACCACCACGAGGTCGGTGTTCAGGATGTCCATCCCCGCCTCGGCGTTGGTCCCCGCCAGGCGAACGACGACCGGGTTCGGCACCGCCTCGAAGCCGGCCAGGGCGTCGTTGATGCCCCGGGCTACCTCGTCGCCGCGGGTGATGCCCCCGAAGATGTTGAAGACGACGGCGTCGACGTTCGGGTCGGAGAACACCATGTCGAGGGCGTTCGCGATGCGCTCGGCCTTCGCGCCGCCGCCGACGTCGAGGAAGTTCGCCGGGGCGCCGCCGTAGTGGTCGACGAGGTCGAGGGTGGTCATGACCAGCCCGGCGCCGTTCCCGATGATGCCGACGTTCCCGTCGAGCCGGACGTAGTCGAAGCCGTACGCGTTGGCCTTCGCCTCGAGCTCGTCCTCGGCGGCCGCCTCCTCGAGCTCCGCCAGGTCCGGGTGGCGGAACAGCGCGTCGTCGTCGATGTTGAGGACGGCGTCGGCGGCGACCACGTCGCCGTCGGCCGTCACCATCAGCGGGTTGATCTCGGCCTCGCTCGCGTCGTTGTCGTCCCAGAGGCGAAACAGGGTGGCGAGCACCGACGAGACGTCGCCGGCCACCTCGCGGCCGACCCCGGCCTCGTAGACCGCCTTTCGGGCCTGGTAGGGGTGCAGCCCGAAGGCCGGGTCCACGTGCTCGCGGGCGATGGCATCGGGGGTCTCGGCGGCGACCTCCTCGATGTTCACGCCGCCCTCGGTCGAGACCATCGCGACCGGCCGGCCGGCGCCGCGGTCCATGGTCACGCCCACGTAGAGCTCGTCGACGAAGTCGACGGCCGCCTCGACGAGCACCCGGTCGACGGTGTAGCCCTTGAGGTCCATCCCGAGGATGCGGTCGGCGACCTCGCGGCACGTGGCCGCGTCCTCGGCGAGCTCGATGCCCCCGGCCTTGCCCCGGCCGCCCACGTGGACCTGGGCCTTGACGGCCACCGGGTAGCCGATGGCCTCGGCCGCCTCGACGGCCGCCTCGGCCGACTCGGCGAGCTCCGACGCCGGCGTGGGCACCCCGGCCTCGTCGAAGACCCGTTTGGCCTGGTACTCGTGGAGTCGCATGTGCTAGCCGGCGGGTACCGCCGACTGGGGGTTAGTGTTTCCGAAACGGCGCCGGGTCGACCGCCACCCGCGGCCGGTCCCGTATCGAACCCCTTAATCCGCCGTCGCGGCGCCCTTCCGGCATGACCGCCGCCCCCGCCATCGAGACCCGCGACCTCCGCAAGCGGTACGGCGACGTGCGGGCGCTCCGCGGGCTCGACCTGACCGTCGAGGCCGGCGACTTCTACGGCCTGCTCGGGCCCAACGGCGCCGGCAAGACGACGTTCATCAACATCCTGGTCGGGCTCGCGACGAAGACCGCCGGCGAGGCCCGGGTGTTCGGCCACGACGTCGAGGCCGACTACCGGCAGGTCCGCGACGCCGTCGGCCTGGCGCCCCAGGAGTTCAACGTCGACCGGTTCTTCCCCATCCGGGAGGTGCTCGCCCACAAGGCCGGCTACCACGGTGTCGCCGAGGACGAGGCGCTCGAGCGCGCCGACGAGGCGCTGCGCACCGTCGGCATCTACGACAAGCGCGACGTCCGGTTCGACTGGCTGTCGGGCGGCATGAAGCGCCGGCTGCTGCTCGCCCGCGCGATCGTGACCGACCCCGACCTGCTCATCCTCGATGAACCGACGGCGGGCGTCGACGTCCAGCTCCGCCGGGAGCTCTGGGACATCATCACCCGGATGAACGACGCGGGCACGACCATCCTGCTCACGACCCACTACATCGAGGAGGCCGAGCGGCTCTGCGACGAGGTGTGCATCCTCGACCGCGGCCGGAAGGTCGAGGAGGCCAGCCCGGACGAGCTCCGGGGCCGGGGCACGGACACGCTCTATCTGCGGCTGCGCGACCCGCCGGCGACGCCCCCCGGCCTCGACATCGAGACCGTCGAGGAGGTGACGCTGTCGGACGGCCGGCTCGTCGTCCGCGCCAGGGAGGGCGGCCGGACGGCGCCGCAGGTCATCCGGGCGCTCGACGCCGCCGGCCACGAGGTCGTCGACCTCGACATCGTCCGGACCTCCCTGGAGGACGTCTTCGTCGAACTCACCGAGCGCCGGGGCGAGCGCGACGACGCGGGGGTGGCCGCCTGATGGCCCACACCGGCCTGGCCACGCTGATCGAGCGGGAGATCAAGCGCTACGTCCGCCGGCCGAGCAACACCTTCGTCCCGCCGTTCATCACGAACGTCCTCTACTTCGCCGTCTTCGGCATCATCCTCGGGAGCCGCATCGGCGAGGTGGCCGGGGTGTCGTACCTCCTGTTCGTCCTGCCCGGCCTCGTCGTGCTGGGCGCCATCTCCAACGCTTTCGAGAACGCCTCGCCGTGCTCATCGCGGCCATCGGCGCGGTCTTCACCGCCGTCTCGGTGACCCACCCGTTCTATCTCGTCGCGTTCCTGCTGGCCATCACGACGCTGTTCGCCGGGTTCGGCGTCATCGGCGGGCTCTGGGCCCGTGACTTCGACTACCTGACGGTCATGAACCAGTTCATCATCCGGCCGTTGACGTTCTTCGGCGGCGTGTTCTACTCGCTCGACATCCTCCCGCCGCTCTGGCGGACGGCCTCGCTCGCCAACCCGATGGTCTACATGGTCAACGGCGTCCGGTACGGCTTTCTTGGTTACGCGGAGGTCGACCCGAACCTCTCGCTGGCGGTGCTCTGGGGCGCCGCCGTCGTGGTCCTCGCCGTGGACGTGGTGCTGTTCAAGCGCGGATACGGGCTGACCGAGTAGCCGGGGACTTCCCGAGCCCGGGTCCATGCTCCCGGGGTCGGCGGGGCGGCCTTTGTGGCCCCTGGCCGACGGGCCGAGGTCCCGCTGGGGTTCGAGGCCCGGGACGCGCTCGACCGCCGCTTCGCGCTTCCTACCCGCTGAGAACCGTCTCACCGCTTTATGGCTGCGTCCCGACTACCGGCGCCGAATGACTCCCGAGCAGTCCCGACGGGCCGTTCTCCGCGTCGGCGGCTCCGTACTGACGGTCGGATTGGCTGGCTGCCTGGGCACGGACACGGCCGAACGGTGGGACAGCGACGTGATGCTCGCGGTCGCCGATGCCCACCAGTTCAGCGCCCCGGGCTGTTCGTGTTGCGAACGGTACGCGCCCTACCTCCGGGCGCACCTCGAGACGCCCCTCGCCGTGTCGGTCCCGGACGACATCGCCTCGGTGAAGCAGCGGTACGGCATTCCCGAGGGGCTGCGGAGCTGCCACACCGTCGTCCTCGACGACCACGTCGTCGAAGGCCACGTTCCCGTCACGGTCATCGCGCGGCTGCTCGACGACGACGCCGGAATCGACGGCGTCGCCCTGCCGGGGATGCCGGCGGGTTCGCCCGGGATGGGCGGCGCGAAGGCGGAACCGTTCACCTTCTACGTCCTCGGCGGCGGCCGGACCGGAGCCGTCTACGCGCGGGTCTGACTCGACATCGGGCCGGCTCCGGGAATCGGGGCGTCCGGACGACCGGGAACGCCGCGTCCCCGGCGTGCCACCGTGGCCGAGCTGTCTTTCTCCGGGGCGCGAACGGCCGCGACGAACGGTCGTGGACGCGGAAAACGCTCAGCGTCGCCGATACACGTTCTCGAACGGTCTCCTCCGCGGGTTCAGGCCCTCGTAGCTAACCGTGGACCCCGCGTACCGCCGGTCGAGGCACGACCACCATGTCCAACCCAACCGTCGGCCGCTGGCTGCTCGTCGCGCTCGCGATCCTCGGGCTCGCGCTCGTCGCCACGTCCGTCAGCGCCCACGGGGCCGACACCGGTACCGACGAGGCCCCGCCCGCCAACGCCACGGCGGCGGAGTGGGCCGCCTGGATGCACGAGCACCTGACCGCCGAGGAGATCGCCTGGATGGAGCAGCACTCGGGGCTCACCCTCGAGGCGATGGCCGAGCACATGGCCGAGGACGGCCACTGGGACGGTGACCACTGGGTCGGGGACGGCTATCACCACGGCCCCGGCCACTTGTCCGGTGACGGCTCGTCCGGCCACCACGGGTACGGCGGTGACGGCCGGTACAGCGGTCCCGCGGGCGACGGGCGCTGCTGAGCCATCGGCCGGGAGCCACGAATCTGAGGTACGCACCGACACGCGAACGACACGCCACCACGGCTCCAACCAACCCAACCCACACGATGTCCACCTACACCACGACCGACGCCGCCACCGCCGTACTCCTGGTACTCGGCGCCCTCATCGTCCTGCCCTTGCTGACCATGGGTGCCGGGATGATGGGGGGCGCCGGCGGCATGATGGGCGGCTCCGGAGTCGGCGGCTGGGGCTGGCTCGGCGGCCCGCTCCAGATCGGCCTCCTGCTCGTCCTCCTCGGCGGGGGCTACTTCCTCGTCCGGCAGGCGACCGGGACCGGCACGAGTCGCACGGTCGCCGAGGAGGAACTCCGGCTGGCCTACGCCCGCGGCGACCTCACCGAGGAGGAGTTCGAGGAGCGCCGCACGAAGCTCGGCGGGGAGTGAGCACAGCCCGGCGGTGGGACCCGACCCGACGACGCCTCTATGGGGCATCGCGGGTAACCCACAGCCATGCGCGCCGTCCGCTTCCACGAACACGGCGGTCCCGAGGTGCTGCAGGTCGACGAGGTCGAGCGGCCCGACGTCCGCTCCCACCGCGTCCTCGTCGAGGTCGAGGCCGCCGGGGTCAACCCGGTGGACGCCTACTTCCGGGAGGGCGACTATCCCGTTGAGGAGCTCCCCCACGTCCCCGGCGTCGACGTCGCCGGCACCGTCGTCGAGTCGGGCGGCCACGTCTCGGGCTTCGAGGCGGGCGACCGGGTGTTCGGGACCGGCCTCGGCGGCGGGTACGACGGCGCCTACGCCGAGTACGCCTCGGTCCCCTCCCGGCTGCTCGTGCCGGTGCCCGACGGTGTGGACCTCGTCGAGGCCGGCGCGGCCGGCGTCGTCGCAGGGACGGCCTGGCGCGCCCTGGTCGAGCACGCCAACGTCGGCCTCGGCGAGACGTGTCTGGTCCACGGCGGCAGCGGCGGGGTCGGCCACGCGGCGGTCCAGGTCGCGGCCGCCGCCGGCGCCCGCGTCGTCGCCACGGCGGCCCCGGCCTACCACGACCGGGTGGCCGCCCTCGGGGCCGACGCCGTCCTTGACTACGGCCGGGAC
Organism: Halobacteriales archaeon; assembly: GCA_042219705.1. GTDB lineage: Archaea > Halobacteriota > Halobacteria > Halobacteriales > Hikarchaeaceae > JBDGPL01. Next base: position 9,947 of record JBDGPL010000210.1, read on the forward strand.
GACCTGGCCGACGCGGTCCGCGACGCGGCGGACGGCGGCGTCGACGTGGTCCTCGACCACCGGCTCGACGACTACCTCCAGTTCGACGCCGAGGTCGCGGCGACGGGCGCCCGCGTCGTCGGCATCGGCGAGAACGACCCGACGGTCGCTTTCGACGACGCCGGCGCGGCCCGCGGCAAGGACGTACGCTACCAGCTCATGTCGCTGTTCAACGCGCCGGACCTCCAGGCGGTCCTCCGGGGCGTCGCCGGCCTCCTGGCCGACGGCGACCTGACCATCGAGGTGGCCCGGACCTACGACCTCGACGCGGCCGCCGAGGCCCAGCGGGCCGTCATGGCGGACAGCTACCTCGGCAAGCTGGTCGTCACGCCGTAGCGGGCCGGTCCCGGACGTGGCGACGGTGGGGGGTTAGTCGATGTCGGGGAGCTCCGCCATCGCCGCGTCCACCTGGTCCTGGCTGTACTCGACGTGCTCGAGCTCGCCGGCGAAGTACTCCCGGTAGGCGCCCATGTCGAAGTAGCCGTGGCCGCAGTGCAGGAAGGCGATGACCTTCTCCTCGCCGGTCTCGCGGCACCGCTTGGCCTCCTCGATGGCCTCGTAGATGGCGTGGCCCGGCTCGGGCCCCGGGATGAACCCCTCGTGGGCGGAGAACTCGACGGCCGCCTCGAACATGTCGAGCTGGGAGACGGCGACGGGGTCGATGACGCCCTCGTCGACGAGCGCGGAGATGATGGGCGCCATGCCGTGGTACCGCAGCCCCCCGGCGTGGACCGGCGGCGGGACGAAGGTGTGCCCCAGCGTGTACATCTTCATGAGCGGGGTCTGCTTCGCCGAGTCGCCGAAGTCGTAGCGGTACTCGCCCTTCGTGAGCGTCGGGCAGGCCGTCGGCTCGACGGCGCGCAGCTCGAGCTCGCGCTCGCCCGCTAAGACGTCCTTGACGAAGGGCAGCGAGAACCCGCCGAAGCTCGACCCGCCGCCGGTGACGCCGACGAGCACGTCGGGCTCGACGCCGGCCTGCTCGAACTGCTGTTTGGCCTCCTGGCCGATGACCGTCTGGTGGAGCAGCACGTGGTTGAGGACGCTCCCGAGGGCGTACTTGGTGTCGGGGTCCTTCGCGGCCTCCTCGACGGCCTCGGCGATGGCGATGCCGAGGCTGCCCGGCGAGTCCGGGTCGGCCGCGAGCGCCTCCCGGCCGGCCGCGGTCGCCTCGGTCGGGCTGGGCCGCACGTCGGCGTTCCACATCTGCATCATCGGCACCCGGTCGGCCTTCTGCTCGTAGCTGACCTTGACCATGTAGACCAGCGAGTCGAGGTCGAACGTGTTCGCCCCGTAGGCCAGCGCGCTGCCCCACTGGCCGGCGCCGGTCTCGGTCGCGATGCGCTCGGTGCCCTCCTGCTGGTTGTAGTAGGCCTGGGCCACCGCCGTGTTCGGCTTGTGGCTGCCCGCCGGGCTCACGCCCTCGTACTTGAAGAAGATCTTCGCGGGCGTGTCGAGCGCCGCCTCGAGGCTCCGGGCCCGGTAGAGCGGCGTCGGCCGCCACTGCCGGTAGACGTCCCGGACCGGGTCGGGGATGTCGATCCAGCGCTCGGTGCTCACCTCCTGCTCGATGCAGGCCCGCGGGAAGAGGGCGGCCAGGTCCTCGGGGGCCATCGGCTCGTGGGTCTCGGGGTCCAGCGGCGGCGCCGGCTCGCCCGGCAGGTCCGCCAGGACGTTGTACCACTGCGTCGGCAGCTCGGACTCCTCGAGCGTGTACTTCACGCGGGCCATGGCGGGTAGTCTCCAGGTGGCGTAAATAAACCTTCATGGAACGACGGGCCGCCGGCGGCCGCCGACTGACCTGCCGCCGACCACAGCTATATCGGCGCCAGGACCCAACGGCGGCCCATGGCGGTGGACTTCGACTTCAGCGGCCGGGTCGCGGTGGTGACCGGCGCGTCCGGGGCGCTCGGCTCGGCGGTCGCCCGGGCGTTCGACGACGCGGGGGCGACGGTCGCCGCCGTGGACGTCGTCGAGCCGTCGGCGGACGACGCGCTGCTCGACCCGGGGACGCCGGCCGCGTTCTACGAGGCTGACCTGACCGACGAGGCCGACGTCGAGGAGACCGTCGCGGCCGTCGTCGACGATTACGGCGGCGTCGACGCGCTCTGTAACATCGCCGGGACGTGGCGCGGCGGCCAGCCCATCGAGGAGACCGGCGTCGAGGAGTTCGACCTGCTGTTCGACGTCAACCTCAAGACGATGTTCCTGGCGTCGAAGCACGCCATCCCCCACCTCCGCGAGCGCGACGGGCCCATC
>JBDGPL010000211.1:0-14047 GCA_042219705.1 Halobacteriales archaeon
GCCTACGAGGCCGCGAAGTACGTCCACCTCTCCCGCAGCCTGCGGACGCTGTCGGAGTCCGAACAGGCGCTGGTCGAGGTCCTCGTCGAGCACTCCGGCGAGCGCGCCGGCGACGTCTACGAGGCCTTCAACGAGCGCACGGACCTCGGCTATACGCGCTACTCGGAGATCGTCAACAAGCTCGACCAGCTCGACGTCATCGAGGCCACCTACACCACCGTCGAGGGCCGCGGCCGGTCCCGGGAGCTCAACCTCGCCTGGGACCCCGAGGCGGTCCGCGACCGGCTCGACTGGTCGGACGGGTAGGCACCGTCTCCGACGTTTCGCGCTACCGATCCTCCCGTGGCGATCTCCCGTGATTCTCGATGTATGTTCGCACCATAGGCTCGGCGTGTTCCCGTAGGTAATCCTCCGCCTCAATCCAGTCCGAAATGTCGACGTCGAAGTCGCGGGCGTCTCCCCTTCTCGCGGTAATTCCGATGGACGTGGACCCTGCCCTCGCCGTGTTCGGTGTTGTCCACCTTCGCCACCCGAACGACCTCGCCAGACGGCAGTTCGAAGAAGAGGACGATGGCGACGTCATCAACGTCGTTGATGCTCGGATCAAGCCGGGCGCCGATATGGTAGACTATGCTCTGTAGGCGTCCGTGTTCGTAGTGGTATGTGAAGCCTGGATACCGCATGAAGAATCGCTCAGTGACGAACCCAGTCGTGGGAGATGAGCCGGTACCTCGTACGGGGTTTCTCGATGCTTTAAATATTTTTATTCTTATTATTGTTATACGTATTTTATATCTCAGAGGCGGACAACTGGGAGTCGGTGAGATTTATTATGTTGTGGTTATAACTCAACAATAAGCAATTAGAGGAAAGATGACCGTTGCCGAAACGACCCACGACGCTGATGGGGCTGATCGCCGCGCCGAGATGGCTCGAGCACTGGCCCGAGGCGGGATGGAGAATGTCCAGATCATCAGCCTCGAATCGGCCGAGAAGGTCCTCACGCCAAAGCGGAAGGAAATCATTCGAACCCTGCGCGAGGCGGAGGTCGCCTCGGTTCGCGAGCTCGCCCGTCGCCTCGGCCGAGACAAGGGCCAGGTGAGCCGGGACCTCCAGATTCTCGCGGAGCACGCGGTGATCCACTACGAAACCGATGGCCGATCGAAGGCCCCCCGGCTGACGCAGGAACACATCGTCATCGAGCCTATCGTCTAAGGCGGGCCATCCGTTACCCACTCGCGACGACTCAACGATCGAACCAAACGTCCCGTGAACACCCTCAACGACGAACGCTTTTGCCGCGGGGACCGGAGGAGCACCACATGAAGTCGACCGGCGGGACCGACGCCGAAAAACGCGCCGCCGGCGAGGCTGCCGCGGAGACGGTCACCCGGGGCGACGTCGTCGGACTCGGGACCGGCAGCACGGCCGCCTATGCCATCCGGGCCCTCGGCCGGATGGTCGACGATGGCGTCGACATCGAAGGCGTCCCGACATCGTTCCAGTCCCGGCAGCTCGCCCGAGAGGTCGGCGTGCCCCTCATCGCCCTCGAGGACGTCGACCGGGTGGACGTGGCCATCGACGGCGCCGACCAGGTGGCTGGCCTCGACCTCGTGAAGGGCGGCGGCGCGGCCCACGCCCGGGAGAAGGTCGTCGCGGCGGCCGCCGACCGGTTCATCGCCGTCGTCGACGGTACCAAGCTGGCCGACCGGCTCGACCACCCAGTCCCCGTCGAGGTCCTGCCCGACGCCCGGTCGGCGGTCGCGGCGGGCATCGAGCGCCTCGGGGGCGAGCCAGTCCTCCGGGGCGCCGCCGGGAAGGACGGCCCCGTGGTCACCGACAACGGCAACCTCGTCCTGGACGCCGACTTCGGGGCGGTCGCGGCGCCGGGAGAGCTGGCGGCGGAGCTCGCCGCCGTCCCCGGCGTGGTCGAGCACGGGCTGTTCGTGGAGATGGCCGACGCCGTCTACGTCGGGTCGGCGGACGGCGTCGAGGTCCGCGAGCGGTAGCCCCTACAGGTCGCGGGGCTGGACCGTCTTGCGGTCGTTGGCGTCGGCCCGACGGGCCGCATCATCAAGGAGCTCGGCGACGGAGTCGTCGAGCGCATCGTAGAAATCGGCCGAGACGTTGTGGTCGGAGAGCGCTTCCTTCACGGCGGATTTGACAATCAGGTCTGCCATACGCGGCTGGATTCGCCCATCAGGGATAATAAACTTACTCAAACGCGTTCGGCCCGGAGCGGCAGCTTCAGGGCCTACGGGGTCCAGGCGGGCCACATGCGCGACGTCCTCGAAGCGCTGGCGGCGGGCGAGCTCAGCGTCGCCGAGGCCGAGGCCCGGCTGGCCGGCTACGCGACGACCGAGGCCGGGCGCTTCGACGCCGCCCGGGAGGGGCGCCGCGGCGTCCCCGAGGCCGTCCTGGGCGAGGGCAAGACCCCGGACGAGGTGGCCGACCTCGCCCGCGCGGCGCTCGAATCGACCGGCCGGGCCTTGGTCACCCGGGCCACGCCCGAGGCGCGAACCGCCGTCCGCGAGACGGTGCCCCCGTCAGCTGCGGTCGAGGAACGCGAGCGGGCCGGCCTCATCACCGTCCACGCGGGCGAGTACGAGCCGCCGGCCCTCGACGCCGACGTGGCGGTCGTCGCGGCCGGGACGAGCGACGCGGCCGTCGCCGAGGAGGCCGCCGCCGTCGCCGCCGAGATGGGCGCCCGCGTCGAGCGATACGACGACGTGGGCGTGGCGGGCGTCCACCGGCTGCTCGACGTCGTCGAACCGGTCAGGGCGGCCGACGTCGTGGTCGTCGCCGCGGGGCGGGAGGGGGCGCTCCCGACGGTCGTCGCCGGGCTGGTGGACACGCCCGTCATCGGGCTGCCGGTCGGTACCGGCTACGGCCACGGCGGGGCCGGCGAGGCCGCCCTGCTCGGCATGCTCCAGTCGTGTACGGTGCTCTCGGTCGTGAACGTCGACGCCGGGTTCGTCGCCGGCGCCCAGGCGGGCCTCGTCGCCCGGACCGTCAGCGAGGCCCGGTCGGCGGCCGGGACCGACGAATGACGGCCGAGTCCGACCCGCCCGCCGGCGGGGATCGGATGCGGGCCGCCAAATTGGGTGAGAGTTTGGAAATACTATTTGAGCGCTCGGCGCCAATCTGTCCCCGGCGACAGGTCACTGTCACCGCGAACCATGCCAACCTGTGACCACTGCGGCGCGCACGTCTCCGAGCGCTTCGCGCGCGTCTTCGCCGACGAGCGCGGGCAGCTCCACGCGTGCCCGTCCTGCTCGGCCAACGCCGGCATCGCCGAGGCGGCCCGCCAGCGCACCCAGGACGCGTAGGGCCACCGAAACGCCGACGGTCCCCGCCCCCCTGCTTCGGCCGTGTCGACCCACTGGGTCTACGTCGTGCGGTGTGCGGACGACACGTACTACACCGGCTACACCACCGACATCGAGCGCCGGGTGGCTGAACACAACGCCGGCGACGGCGCGCGGTACACCCGGGGGCGCACGCCCGTCGAGCTGGTGCACCGGGAGGGGTTCGACTCGCGGGCGGCGGCGATGTCCCGCGAGGCGGCGGTCAAGGCGCTCCGCCGGCCCGAGAAGGAGCAACTCGTGACCGAGGACGGGGGCTGAGAACGGGTCGGCAGTGGCCGGATCAGCCGCCGGACGCCGACCCGCGGCGCGTCCGGAACCGCCGGAGCGGGTGGTGATGCCGGAAGAGCAGCGCGACCGCGAGCAGCCCGTAGACGAGGGCTTGGGCGAAGAGCTCGAAGAAGTGGGCGACCCAGAGCAGGCCGGGGACCGCGGCGTAACCGGCGAGCATGTTCGAGCTCAGGAGAACGGCGAAGAGCAGGGCCACGGAAAGCTGGGTCTCCCGATAGCCGCCCCGGAACGCCGCGATGACGGGAACCAGCAGCGCCGTGAAGGCGAGCCCGCGGACGAGCTGGAACGGCAGGACCCACGCCGGCGGGTCGACGATTTCGTAGCCGGCCCGGGCCGCGGGGTCGACGACGGACGCCAACCCCTCGAAGACGACGAGGCCGGCGATGATCATGAGGACGAGGAAGGTCACGGCGAGCAAGGCGAGCTTCCAGGCCCACTCGATGGTCGGAAGCCGTAGCCGGCCGTCCCGGGCGGGCGTGGCCGACCCACGGAACCGGCCGAAACCCACCGTGACGGTCAGAACGATGGCCGCGCCGACCAGCGCCATCCGGCCGATGCCGGTCGTGGCTGCCGTCCAGTCGGCCATCCCGTAGAGCGCGATTTCGACCTGGGAAACGGCCTGAATCCCGACATACACCGCCCAGAGCGTCGCCCAGAGCCTGGCGCCCGTCCACCGCGACCTGACGGCGACGTAGCTCAGCACCAGTACGTCGAGGAAGAGCTTCGCGAGCCAGTACGGCGCCGCCTCGCCGGTAAGGGCCTCGGCGCCGGCCTCGGGGAGCCGCACGAGGGCGTACACGAGCAGTGTCAGGACGACAACTCGGACGGCGAAGCCGAGGGCCTCGTCCGCGGCCCATTCGGTGAGCGGAACTCGATATCGGGCCCGGGCCATGGTCGGACGACGGGCCAAGAGCGATAGAACCCGCCGACCGTTCTCACCGGCCGGGAACCGGTGGCAACCCCGTCCTCGCCCAGGCCGACGTTGGCCGGCCCCGGCCCCCGGTGACGAGCGACTCGGCCTGCCCGGCGCCGTGCCGACCGGACCGTTTTTGCCTCGATGGGTGACAGTAGCCGCATGGACGCCATCGCTTTCGGGACCGACGGCTGGCGGGCGCCCCTCGAGGAGTTCACCGCCTCCCGCGTCCGTCGGGTCGGCCAGGCCGTCGCGACCGTGCTGGCGGACGAGGGGCTCGGGGGCGAGCCGGTCGCCGTCGGCTACGACGCCCGGGAGACCGCCCGGGGGTTCGCCGAGGAGCTCGCCCGCGTGCTGGCCGCCAACGGCCACGACGTGCTCCTGCCCGACCGGGACTGTCCCACGCCACTCGTTGCCTGGGCGATCGTCGAGCGGGACCTCGCCGGGGCCTGCATGGTCACGGCGAGCCACAACCCGCCCGAGTACCAGGGCGTGAAGTTCATCCCGGAGGACGGCGCGCCGGCGCTGCCGACGGTGACCGAGGCCATCGAGGCCAACCTGGCGACGCCCGAGCCCCGGCCCGAATCCGAGTGGGGCCGGGTGAGGGAGGTCGACTTCGTCGGCCCCCACGCGGCCCACGCCCTCGATCTGGTCGGCGCTGATCTCTCGGGACTCACGGTCGCCTACGACGCGATGCACGGCAGCGGCCGGGGCATCACCGACACCCTGCTCGAGCGCGCCGGCGCGACCGTCGAGCGGGTCCGGTGTGAGCGGGACCCCGAGTTCGGCGGCACGCCGCCGGAACCCAGCCCCGAGCACCTCGATCCGCTCGTCGACGCCGTCGAGCGCACCGGAGCCGACCTCGGCGTGGCCAACGACGGCGACGCCGACCGGATCGCCGTCGTCACGCCCGGCCGCGGCGTCCTCGACGAGAACCTGTTCTTCGCCGCGCTCTACGACCACCTCCTCGACGACGACCACGGCCCGGCCGTCCGGACCGTCTCGACGACGTTCCTGGTCGACCGGGTCGCCGAGGCCCACGGCGAAGCCGTCGTCGAAGTGCCCGTCGGCTTCAAGTGGGTCGCGCGGGCCATGGCCGAGCACGACGCCCTGGTCGGCGGCGAGGAGTCCGGCGGGTTCACCGTTCGGGGCCACGTTCGCGAGAAGGACGGCGTGCTCGTGGGGCTGTTGGCCGCCGCGTTGGCCGCCGAGCGCCCGATCGACGACCGGGTCGACGCGCTGCTGGCTGCGCACGGCGAGGTCCACCAGGGCAAGACTGGCGTCAACTGCCCCGACGACCGGAAGGCCGGAGTCGTGGCCGAGCTGGCCGACTCGCTGCCGGATGCCGTCGCCGGCCAGGCCGTCGAGTCGGTCAACGACGCCGACGGCGTCAAGGCCCTCCTGGCCGACGGCTCGTGGGTGCTCGTCCGGCCCAGCGGCACCGAGCCGGTGCTGCGGGTGTACGCCGAAGCGGCGGACGAGGGGCGGGTCGACGAGCTGCTGGCCGCCGGCCGGGAGCTGGTCGAGCCGCTGGTCTAACGCCGGAGCCGCCTGGTCCGACGCGGTCGAGCGGGCCTGGGGACGCCACCGGTCCGCCGGCGCGGCGCCGGAGACTGGAGCCGCTCACCCGCGGGGGAGCGGCTCGTCGAGGACGCCCCGGAACCGACCCGGTTCATCGGCGGGTTCGACCGCGAAGCCGAGCGAGGCCCAGAACGGCCGCACGGCCGCGTCGAAGTCGGCGACGAGGCGGCCGTGACGCTCGGCCGCCGCGCGAACCAGGGCGCTCCCGAGGCCGCGGCCGCGCCGCCCGGGCCGGACCGCCACGGCGTCGACGCGGGCGCCGTCGGCCGCCCCCGCCGGGTCGAGTACCAGCACCCCGAGCACCCGCCCCTCGCTCGCGGCGACCAGGACGGCCCCGGCCGCGACGGCGTCACGGACGTCCGCGGCGGCCGTCTGGAGGAGCGCCGCGTCAAGAATCGTCATGACGGCCGGTAGTTCCGCCTCGCGGGCCCGTCGGACCTCCATCGCCGTCGCCGAGGGCGTCGGGACGGTTAAGTGCCCCCGACCGGCGGCACGCACGTTTAATACGGCCGGGCAGCCACGTCCGCCCGACGATGCGTCCCTCCCCGTCCGGGGCTCTGCGCCGGGTCGGGCTCCGGCCGCTGGTCCGGCCGACGCGGAGCCAGGCGGAGGTCGAGTGGCTGCCGCCCTACGGCGACCCGGAGGTGACCCTCCTCGGCGAGCTCGCGACCTACCTCCTGGTCGGGGCCGTGGCGGCCCTGGGGGTGGCGCTCCTCCATCGACGACGGCCGGAAGACTGAGCCTGGTGGGGGCCCGCGGGCGGCGGCGATTCAACCGCCCGAGACCACCCGGAGCACCTGCACGCGGCCGGCCTCGACGGGCCGGTCCTCGGGGACGGGCTGGCCGTCCAGCAGGACCGCGACCTCGTGTGTCGAGAGGCCGACCTCGGCGAGGAGGTCCGCGTAGGTCGCCTCCTCGACCTCGAAGGCGTGCTCCTCCCCGCCGACGACATCGAGGACGACCCGCACGGCCCGGCCCACGGTATCGACGGCTTTCAGCGTTGTCGTCCGGGGCCGTCAGGCGGCCGCGTCGGCGGCCTCGACCCCGCGGCGGCCGCGGTAGTACCGATGGGCGAGCACGGCCAGGCCCCCGAGGCCCACCAGGAGGACCAGGAACTTGACGAGGGCGCCGAGGACCGGCACGAGGCCGACGAGCGCCACCGCGAGGACGCCGACGAGCAGCGCGGCCCACCGGTTGTCCACGGCGGCGTAGCCGACCAGCCACTCGCCGACGGCGTACCGGCCGTAGACCGAACCGATCCAGGCCGTCAGGGCGAACAGGAGCGCCCCCATGACGGCGATGGGGATGCCGATGATGGTGATGGCGACGAGGACCAGGAGGATCGGCACGCCGACGAGCGCGGCGAGGCCGTAGAGCCCGTGTCGCAGCGGCTCCGCCCGGATCCCGTCGGCGAGCCGGCGCGAGCCGTCCGGAAAGACGAGCAGCAGGACCGCGCCGACCACGAGCGTCACCAGGAAGCCGTAGACGTCGAGCAGGGTCTCGCCGACGGCCCGGCCGGGCGCGAAGCTGACGCCCGAGAGCGACCGGTCCCGGGCGAGCCGGCCCTCGACGGTCGCCCCCCGGTCGGTCAGGTCGCCGTCGTACCGGAGGTCGCCGCCGAACCTGGCCGTGTTCGCGAGGACGATGTCGCCGCCGGCCACGGTGGCGTCGCCCCGGACCGTGCCGGCGAGCAGGGCGCTACCGACGCCGGCGTCGAGCTGGCCGCCGATGACGGCCCCCTCGGCCAGTGTGAGCGAGCCGGTGCCGACCTTCACGTCGCCGGCCACGCGGCCCCGGATGTCGACGCTGCCGGCGGCCCCGCTGACGTCGCCGTCGACGGTGCCCGTGATGACCAGCGAGCCGGCGGCGACCTGGACGTCGCCGGTGACGGTCCCCCGGATGACGACCGTTCCGGCGACCGCCTGCACCGAATCGACGGTCTCGCCCGACTCGACGACGATGGTGCCGGCCGCCCCCTGCCGGGGAGCGGCGAGGGCGGTCCCGGGGATGGATGCCAGGAGGAGTAGGACGACCAGGACCGGGATGGCCAGGCGTCGAGCCCGCGACGGCGTCGTGGAACGGGTCATGGGCGGAAGTACGGCCCCCGACCTGATAAACGTATTAGATTTCGGAGAAGTGTGTGGCGTGGGACCCAGCCGCGTGGCCGGCTCGCGGGCTTTATGGGCGGGTAGCGCCAGCGCCACGTATGAGCGAGGCGACGGCCGCCGTGGGGCGGGACGAGGTGTGGATCGAGAAGTACCGGCCCGCCTCCCTGGACGAGGTGGTCGGCCAGGAGGCCATCACCGAGCGGTTGGCCGGCTACGTCGAGCGGGACGACCTGCCGCACTTGCTGTTCAGCGGTCCGGCCGGAGTCGGGAAAACTACAGCAGCCACGGCCATCGCGCGTGAGCTCTACGGCGACGACTGGGAGGCGAACTTCCTCGAGCTCAACGCCTCCGACGAGCGCGGCATCGACGTGGTCCGCGAGCGCATCAAGAACTTCGCCCGCTCGTCGTTCGGCGGCTTCGACTACCGCATCATCTTCCTCGACGAGGCCGACTCGCTCACGAGCGACGCGCAGGCCGCGCTCCGCCGGACGATGGAGCAGTTCTCCGCCAACACCCGGTTCATCCTCTCGTGTAACTACTCCAGCCAGATCATCGACCCCATCCAGTCGCGGTGTGCGGTCTTTCGGTTCTCGCCCATCCCCGACGAGGCGATCGCCGAGCGCATCCGGGAGATCGCCGACGCCGAGGGCATCGACCTAGCGGACGACGGCGTCGAGGCGCTGGTCTACGCCGCCGACGGCGACATGCGCAAGGCCATCAACGCGCTGCAGGCCGCCGCCGTGCTCGGCGACACCGTCGACGAGGCGGCCGTCTTCTCCATCACGAGCACCGCCCGGCCGGAGGACATCCGCGAGATGGTCGAGGCGGCGCTCGACGGCGACTTCACCGGGGCGCGGTCGGTGCTCGACGACCTGCTGACCCAGCAGGGGCTCGCCGGCGGCGACGTCATCGACCAGCTCCACCGCTCGGTCTGGGACTTCGATCTCGAGGACGACGCGGCCGTGCGGCTGCTCGACCGCATCGGCGAGGCGGACTACCGCATCGCCGAGGGGGCCAACGAGCGGCTGCAGCTGGAGGCGCTGCTCGCGGCGGTTGCGCTCGAGAACGAGGGCTAGGCGGCGCTACTCGTGGCCGGCGACGTTCCGGGGCTCGTAGGGTTCCTCGAGATACTCCTGGTCGCTCGACGAGAGGTCGACGTCGAGCGCCTCGACGGCCTCCTCGAGGTGCTCGACGCTGGTCGTCCCGACGATGGGGGCATCTACGGCGTCCTGGTGGAGCAGCCAGGCCAGCGCGACCTGGGCCATGGTGACGCCCCTCTCGGCGGCCAGCTCGGCGACCCGCTCGTTGATCTCGGGCCCGCCGCCCCGGGTATAGTCGAGATAGTCGGCGAAGTCGTCGGTCTCGCCGCGAGTGGTCGCCTCGAACCGGTCGTGGGGCCGGGCGAGGTAGCCCCGCGCGAGGGGGCTCCACGGGATGACGCCGATGCCCTCGCGGACGCAGAGCGGGAGCATCTCGCGCTCCTCCTCGCGGTAGGCGAGGTTGTAGTGGTTCTGCATGGAGACGAACCGGTCGAGGCCGAGCCGGTCGCTCGCGTGGAGCGCGTCGGCGAGCTGGTAGGCCCACATCGAGGAGGCGCCGAGGTAGCGGACCAGGCCCCGGCGGACCGCGTCGTCGAGCGCGCCGAGGGTCTCCGCGATGGGCGTCCGGTCGTCCCACCGGTGGATCTGATAGAGGTCGATGGCGTCCATGCCGAGGCGGTCCAGGCTGTTCGCGAGCGACTGCTCGATGCCCTTCCGGGAGAGCCCCCCGCCGTCGTCGCTCGGCGGGTACCCCTCGGGACTCATGGAGGGATGGACCTTCGTCGCGACGACCAGGTCGTCGCGGTCGTACTCGGCGAGCGCGTCCCCGACGACCCGCTCCGACTCCCCTTCGGAGTACATGTTCGCCGTGTCGAAGAAGTTCACCCCGAGATCGACGGCCCGGTCGATGATCTCGCGGCTCTCGGGCTCGTCGAGCACCCAGTCGCGCCACTCGCTGGTCCCGAAGCTCATGCAGCCGAGGCAGATGCGGCTGACCTCGAGGCCGGTGTCGCCGAGGGTGGTGTACTCCATGGCCCGCCGTCGGGCGGCCCGGGACGTAAGGGTACCTCAACCCGGCCGGGCTGACGGCGGGCGGCTGACGCCCGGCCCGGACCGCCCGGAACCGGGGGTCACCCCGACGCCGTCGTTCGAATCGCCACCCGGAATCCTTTTGGCCGAAGCCGCGCCAACTAGGCCCCACTCATGAGCGACCTCGAGGCCGAGTACCGCCTCGACTACTTCGAGCAGGAGGGGTTTCACCGCAAGGAGTGCCCCTCCTGCGGCGCCCACTTCTGGACCCGGGACCCCGACCGGGAGACCTGCGGCGAACCGCCGTGTGCGGACTACGACTTCATCGACAACCCCGGCTTCGAGGAGACCTACACCCTCGAGGAGATGCGCGAGACCATCCTCGCCTTCTTCGAGGAGCGGGGCCACGAGCGCATCGACCCCTACCCGGTCGCCGCCAACCGCTGGCGCGACGACGTCCTCCTCACGCAGGCGTCGATCTACGACTTCCAGCCCCACGTCACCTCGGGGGCGTCGCCGCCGCCGGCCAACCCCCTGGCCGTGAGCCAGCCCTGCATCCGGATGCAGGACATCGACAACGTCGGCAAGACCGGCCGGCACACGATGGCCTTCGAGATGATGGCCCACCACGCGTTCAACGCCCGCGAGGAGGCCGGCGACGAGTACGCCTACGCGGGGGAGGTCTACTGGAAGGACCGGACCGTCGAGTACTGCGACGAGTTCCTCGCGTCGGTCGGCGCCGACCTCGACGACGTCACCTACATCGAGGACCCCTGGGTGGGCGGTGGCAACGCCGGCCCGGCGTTCGAGGTGATCTACCGGGGCGCGGAGCTCGCCACGCTCGTCTTCATGTCGATGGAGCAGGACCCGGACGGCGACTACCTGCTGAAGGACGGGAACCGGTACGCGAAGATGGACACCTACGTCGTCGACACCGGCTACGGGCTGGAGCGGTGGACGTGGATGTCCCAGGGGACGCCGACGGTCTACGAGGCGGTCTACCCCGACATGATCGCGTTCCTGAAGGAGAACGCCGGGATCGAGCACACCGACGAGGAGCGCGACCTGATCCGGCGGGCCGCGACGCTGGCCGGCCGGATGGACATCGACGAGGTCGAGGACGTCGAGGCCGCCCGGGCGGACATCGCCGACAGGCTGGCGGTCCCCACGGAGGAGCTGCGGGCGCTGGTCGAACCGCTCGAATCGATCTACGCCATCGCCGACCACTGCCGGACGCTCGCGTACATGCTCGGGGACGGGATCGTTCCCTCGAACGTCTCGACGGGCTACCTGGCCCGGATGGTGCTGCGCCGGACGAAGCGGCTGGTCGACGACGTCGGCGTCGGCGCGCCGCTCGACGAGCTCGTCGACATGCAGGCCGAGCGGCTGGGCTACGAGAACCGCGACGTCGTCCGGGACATCGTCCGGACCGAGGTCGAGAAGTACCGCGAGACCCTCGACCGCGGCGGCCGGAAGGTCCGCCAGCTCGCCCGCGAGCACGCCGAGCGCGGCGAACCCATCCCGACCCGCGAGCTCATCAAGCTCTACGACTCCCACGGCCTCCAGCCCGACATGGTCGAGGAGATCGCCGAGGAGTTCGGCGCGACGGTCGAGGTCCCGGACGACTTCTACTCGCTGGTGGCGGCCCGCCACGAGAGCGGCCAGGCGTTCGATGAGGAGCCGACGCGGCCCGGCGACGAGCTCGAGGACCTCCCCGCGACCGACCGGCTCTACTACGAGGACCAGGACGCCACCGAGTTCGAGGCGGTGGTCCTCGACGTCCTCGAGCGCGAGGAGGGCTACGACGTCGTGCTCGACCAGACGATGTTCTACCCCGAGGGCGGCGGCCAGCCGCCCGACCACGGCACGCTGTCGACCGACGAGGTCACGGTCGCGGTGACCGACGTCCAGCGCCGGGACGGCGTCATCCTCCACCGGACCGACGGCGACCCCGGCAAGGGCGAGTTCGTGAAGGGATCGATCGACGCCGAGCGCCGGCGGCGGCTGATGCGCCACCACACCGCGACCCACATCGTCGTCCACGCCGCCCGGGAGGTGCTCGGCGACCACGTCCGACAGGCCGGCGCCCAGAAGGGCACCGAGTCCTCCCGCATCGACCTCCAGCACTACCGCCGGGTCTCCAGGGAGGAGCTCAAGCGCATCGAGCGGCTGGCCAACGAGCTCGTCCGGTCGAACGTCCCGGTCCGCCAGGAGTGGCCCGACCGCCACGAGGCAGAGGCCGAGCACGGCTTCGACCTCTACCAGGGCGGGATTCCGGCCGGGTCGAACATCCGGCTCATCCACGTCGCCGAGGACGTCCAGGCCTGCGCGGGCACCCACGTCTCCCGCACCGGCGACATCGGCGCCATCAAGCTGCTCTCGACCGAGCGGGTCCAGGACGGCGTCGAGCGCCTCGTCTTCGCGGCCGGCGAGGCCGCGGTCGAGGCCGTCCAGTCCCTGGAGGACGACCTGCTCGCCGCGGCCGACGTGCTCGACGTCTCGCCGGGGGAGGTCCCCGAGACCGCCGAGCGCTTCTTCGAGGAGTGGAAGGAGCGCGGCAAGCGCATCGACGAACTCACCGAGGAACTCGCGGCGGCCCGGGCGGCCGGCGACGACGGCGGCGAGGAGATCGACCTCGACGGCACGACCGCGGTGGTCCGCCGGCTCGACGCCGACGTCGACGCGCTGCGGGCGACCGCCAACGCGCTGGTCGAGGAGGGCACGCTCGCCGTCATCGGGGGCGACACCGACGGCAGCGCCCAGTTCGTCGTCGCCGTGCCCGAGGGCGTCGGGGTCGACGCGGGCGCCGTCGTCGCCCAGCTGGCCGAGCAGGTCGGCGGCGGGGGCGGCGGCCCGCCGGACTTCGCCGAGGGCGGCGGCCCGGACGTCGACGCCCTGGACGAGGCGCTCGAGTCGGTGCCCGGGCTCTTAAAGCGGATGCGGGACGCCTGACGGTCGCCCGGGGCCGTCGACGACGCCGTTTTCCCACGGACAACCGGCGCGGCCACGGCCGGGACCGAGCCGGGTGAACCCGCCTCGCCCGGCGCCATTCGATGCCCGATTGCCGGGGGTTGACCGGCTGACCCGGCGAGGTATGGACCGCCCTCGCGAGCGGCCCCGGCGAGGGATGCCGGTCATCCCCCCGGTCGTCCAGTGCCGGCACCCGTCCAGTGGAGCGCCGGTCAAGCGCGGCCGGCCGGTGCCGTCGTCGCCGAGGAATGGGCGGCGGCGTACAGCGCCGGGAGCCCGAGGGGGAGGGACAGGATTCCGAACGCGCCGATCCAGTACCGGGCCCCTGGGCGGTCGAGCAGGGCTAAGACCCCCGCGAGGACGCCAACGAGAGCGATTCCGTAGGCCAGGCTGCTCCAGAGCGGGTCGTACGTCGCACAGTACCCCCAGCAGACGAACGTGTACGCCGGGGCGTTCCACGTCGGCGGGGAGAGCTTGGGCCAGAGGAACCGACAGTAGCTCGTGAGCGCGAGCATCGCGACGGCCGGCGTCCAGACGAGCCATGCCGTCGACGCAAGCGGCGTCAACCGGCGATACCGACGCCAGCCGGCCAGGACGAGCGACGGCGCGAAGAGGACCCAGAGCCAGATCCCGACCGTATAGGTCACCGGCCAGTGCTCGATGCGGGGTTGCTCGACCGGCAGCCGCCAGGCCGCCGGGAGCGTCGCCCACGGGAACGACGGGTCGGGGACCGGGTTCGTGAGGAACGCG
>JBDGPL010000212.1:0-21638 GCA_042219705.1 Halobacteriales archaeon
CCTGGCCGTTCCAGTGCATCCGGTAGGTGCCGTCCATCTGCGGGCCCTTCTGGAGGTACTCGCTGTTCAGACAGAGGTTCGGGAGACCCTGGGCGCATCGCTCACACCGGCCGCAGGCGGGCACGTAGGACGTGACGATGTGGTCGCCCTCCTCGACGGCGCTGACCCCCGGACCGACCTCCTCGACGACGCCCGCCCCCTCGTGGCCGAGCGCGGCCGGGTAGTGGGCCATGGGGGCGTCGCCGGCGGCGACGTGCCAGTCGGAGTGGCAGACCCCGTTGGCCTTGATGTCCACCAGGATCTCGTGGTCCTTGGGCGGGTCGAGCTCGATCTCGTCCACGGTGATGTTCCCGTGGGACTCGTATCGGTCCTCGACGCCGTCCTCCTCGATAAAGGCGGTTTTGACGTTCATCCTCCTAGTCGGTCTCCTGAGCCGACAATAAAAATTCCGACAGAGTGGGATGGCACCGTGGCCCATACCTGGCGTTCGTCCCCGGGGTCAGCAGCCGATGGCGGCCGGCCGTCCCGGGGTGTGCTTCCCACGGGACGGACGTCGAACCGACGGGTCGAGTCGGCCGCGCGGAAGCCCCCCGCGTCGTCCCCTCGGGCTATATGAATCCCGGGACCGTCCCGCCCCCATGGACGTCCTCCACCCGGCCCTCGAGGTGCACGACCTGGACACGACCGTCGCGTTCTACGTCGACCTGCTCGGCCTCTACCGGACCCGGGAGGCCGAGCTCGGGGGACAGCGCCACGTCTTCCTGGGTGGAGCGGGCCCGGCCGAGCTCCAGCTCATGGAGGTCGACGACCCGGTAACGCCGGCGGGGTTCGACCACCTCGCCGTCGCCGCCGACGACGTCGACGCCGTCGTCGAATCGGCCGTCGAGGAGTGGGACAGCGACGTCGTGCGCGAGCCCGACACGTTCGAGGACGTCAGGCTGGCCTTCATCACGGACCCCGAGGGCTACCACGTCGAGCTCATCGAGGAGCTGGAGCCGGCGGCGTGACGAGGATGCTCCGTCCCCGTGGAGCCAATTCGGGTGGGGCGCGAGGTTCAAGGCCACCGGGGCGATACCCGTCGCCATGACGCTGCACGCGGACGGCCACGTCCGCGACCTCCGGGTGGCAAACCGGGCCGTCTTCCGGCCGGTACGGACCCGGTTCGTCGACGGGGGGCGGCCCACCGACGAACTGGCCGCCCACCTGGCGGCCCGGGCGGCTGGCGGTGCCGGCCTCGTGGTCGGCCCCGCCCAGATGCTCGTCCACCCGTCGGCGAGCGGCCCGGCGTACGTGGACGCCTACGACGCCGACGCGACGCCCGCCCTCGCCCGCATCGCCGAGGCCGTCCACGACGGCGGGGCGACGCTCGTCGGCCAGCTCACCCACCCCGGGGCCGAGGCGACCGGCGACTGGGAGATGCGGGCCCAGCTCGCGCCATCCGCGTCGCCCTCCGACGCCGCCTTCGAGATGCCGAAGGCCATGACCGTCGACGACATCGAGGCCGTCGTCGACGGCGTCGCCACGGCGGCGGCGAACCTCACCGAGGCCGGCTTCGACGGCGTCGAGCTGGCCGCCGGGCCGTTCTCGGTGCTCCGGCAGTTCCTCTCGCCGCGCTACAACGGCCGGGACGACGCGTACGGCGGTGCCTGGGACGCTCGTGCCCGGTTCGTCAACGAGGCGTTGGCGGCCGCCGCGGCGGCGACCGACGGCCCCGTCGGCCTCCACCTCTCGCTCGCCGAGCTCGAGTACGGCGGCTACGGGTTCGACGACGTCCCGGCCATCCTCGCGGCGCTCGACGGCTTCGACTACCTCTCGTGTACGGTCGGCACCCACGCCACCTACGACCGGACCCACGCCGGCGTCGCCGTCGAGGCGCCCGACCTGCTCGACCCGATCCGAACGGCCGTCGGGGCCGTGGACGTCCCGGTCATGGGCCGGCAGCCGTTCACGACCCTCGACGACGCCGAGGCCCTGCTCGACGCCGGCGTGGACTTCGTCTGTTTCACGCGGCAGCTCCTGGCCGAACCGGCCACGCCGGCCAGGGCGGCCGACGGCGAGCGCTACGACCGCTGTATCCAGTGTAACCAGAAGTGCCTGGAGGGCGTCTACGGCCACGCCCACGGCGGCCACGTCGAGTGCGTGGTCAACCCGCGGACGGGGCGGGAGGCGGAGCTCCCGGCGCTGGCGGACATCGAACCGGCGGCGAACCCGGGTCGAATCCTCGTCATCGGCGGCGGGCCGGCCGGCCTCCGGTGTGCGGCCGTGGTTGCCCGGCGGGGCCACGACGTGACGCTCCGGGAGGCGAGCGACGGCCTCGGCGGCCAGCTCGAGCTCGCCGCCACGGGTCCGCTCGAACCCTTCCGGCGAGCCGCCGAGGACCTCGAGACGGCCGCCCGGGAGGCCGGGGTCGCCATCGAGCTGAACCGGCGGGTGGCGGCCGACGACGTCGACGACGACTGGGCGGCGGTCGTCGTCGCGACCGGGGCGACGTTCCCCGACGTGGACGAGGAGTACGGGTACGTCGGCGACGTCGTGAGTGCCTTCGACGTGCTCGCGGGAACCGAGGTGGGCGACGACGTGCTCCTGTTCGACGAGAACCGCTGGGTCGTCACCATGCAGACCGGCCTGGCGCTCATCGACCGCGCCGAGTCGGTGGAGCTGGTCGCCGACGACCACTACCCCGGCTTCCGTACCGAGGCACCGAACCTCCCCGGCTTCGTCGCCGCGCTCCAGGCGCGGGGGGCCGAGTTCACCGGCAACCACACCCTCGACGCCGTCGACGCCGACGGCACGGCCACGCTCCGGAACACCCTCACCGGCGACACGACGACCAGGACCCCCGACACCGTGGTCGTGGCGGGCCGGCGGGCGGCGGCCGAGTCGCTCTACCTCGAGCTCGACGCCCGGCGCGACGACGTCTACCGGGTCGGTGACGCCGTCGCCCCGCGCAAGCTCGACCGCGCCTATTACGACGGCGAACTCCTCGGCCGCCGGCTTTGATCAGACACGCCGGACCGCTCCCCGACCGGTTCGACGCTACTTCGCCAGCATCCCGGCGTCGACGGGCAGCACCACGCCGGTGACGTAGCGCGCCGCGTCGCTCGACAGCCACATGAACGCCTCGCTCACGTCGGCTGGCTCGATGAGCCCCTCGTCGACGACGTTCATCGGGCCGCTCGCGTCCGATACCCTGGTCAGCGGCTCCTCGCCGACCGCCTCCAGGATGCCGTCGATCATCGGGGTATCGACGCCGGTCGGCGCGACGCAGTTGACCGTCACGCCGTGCTCGGCGAGCTCGAGCGCGAGCGCCTTCGTCAGCCCGACGAGGCCGTGCTTCGCGGCCGTGTAATGGCCCGCCCCCTTCGCGGCCACGACGCCGGCGGTCGAGGCCGTCGAGACGATGCGACCGCCCTCGCCGCGCTCGATGAAGTGGGCCCCGACGTGCTTCGCACAGAGCCAGGCGCCTTTGAGGTTCGTGTCGACGAGCTCGTCCCACCGGCGCTGCTCCATCTCGACGAGGTCGGCGGCGTTCCAGATGCCGGCGTTGTTGGCCAGGAAGTCGATGCGGCCGAATGCCTCGAGCGCGTCCGCCACGGCCGCCTCGACCGCCAGCTCGTCCCTGACGTCGAGCTCGAGGGCGAGGGCGTCACCACCCGCCTCGCGGACGCGGTCGGCGGCCTCCGCGAGGTCGTCGGCGGTGCCGAGGTCGTAGGGGCTGGACTCGAGGTCCTCACAGAGGTCCGTTACGACCACGTCCGCCCCGTGCCGGGCGTAGTGGACCGCGTGGGAGCGGCCCTGGCCACGGGCCGCGCCGGTGACGAAGGCGACCCGCCCGTCGAAGTCGTATGCTGGCATCGTGGTCCGTGAGCCGGGCCGGCCGGGCCGGTCCGTTCACGGTCGGTCCTGTCGACGCCCGGAGATAAACGTACTGCCTGCCGGCTGACATCGGGGGCGACCCGGCCGGGCCGGGATCCCCCGACGCGCTGGCGATAGGTCTTTACCGCGACTCCCGGAAGATGGACTGAAACGACCCGCCGCTTCACTATGCCGGACTTGCTCTTCACGCCGCGCCGCATCGGGTCCGTCACGATCCCGAACCGCACGGTGTTCCTCGCCCACGAGACGGGCTTCGCCGAGGACGGGCTGCCGACCGAGCGCGATACGGCGTACTACGCCGCCCGGGCCCGCGGCGGGGTGGGCCTCATCATCGGGCCCTCGAGCATGCTGGTCCACCCGAGCGCCTCGAACCCGATGTACGCGTCGGGCTACGACCCGGCCGTGGTCCCCCGGCTGCGTGACATCGCCGACGCCTGCCACGAACACGGCACGAAGGTCTTCGCCCAGCTGCAGCACACCGGCGGGGAGGACACCGGCGAGCACGGCATGCACGAGACCTGGGCGCCCTCCGCCGTCCCCTCGGGGTACGGCTACGAGATGCCAAAGCGGATGGAGCGCGAGGACATCGTCGAGGTCAAGCTCGGGTTCGCGAAGACCGCGGAGCACGTCAAGCGGGGCGGCCTCGACGGCATCGAGCTGAAGGCCGGCCACGACGGCATCCTCCGGCAGTTCCTCTCGCCGAAGTACAACCGGCGCGACGACGAGTACGGCGGCTCGCTCGACAACCGGGTCCGCCTCGTCAACGAGGTGGTCGACGCCATCCGGGCCCGCGTCGGCGACGACTTCCCGGTCGGCATCCGGCTCACGCTCGACGAGATGGAGGCCGGCGGGTACGATTACGACTACGCCGTCGAGGTCATCCGGCGGCTCCACCCGAGCCTCGACTTCCTGGACTCCGACATCGCCACCATCTCGAAGCTGTACGTCACCGACGCGCCGATGCACGCGCCGCTCGGCTACACCGCCGAGTACTACGCCGGCGCCCGCGAGGAGCTCGACGTGCCGGTCATCGCCGCCGGCCGCATCAACGACCTCGCCAACGCCGAGGAACTCCTCGAGGCGGGCCGGGCCGACTTCATCGGCATGTGCCGACAGCTCATCTGCGACGCCGAGACGGTCCGGAAGGTCCGCCACGGCGCGGACGACGAGGTGACCCACTGCATCGCCTGCAACCAGAACTGCCTGGGCGGCATTCACACCAACGGCCACGTCGGCTGTATCCAGACGCCGCGGTCCGGCCGGGAGACCCACATCCCCCGGGTGGACGAGCTCGACGAGCCCGCACAGCCGCGTGACGTCCTCGTCGTCGGCGGCGGCCCGGCCGGGCTCTCCTTCGCGGTGACGGCCGCGGACCTGGGCCATCGCGTCACCATCCGGGAGCGCGAGGCCGAGCTCGGCGGGCAGTCGACCATCGCGACCCAGGTCGACTCCCGGCGGGAGTTCGGGGACGCGGTCCGGAACCTCCTGAACCAGCTCGACAACCGCGACGTGACGGTCGAAACCGAAACCGAGGTCGCCCCCGAGGACGTCGAGGGCAGCGCCTGGGACGACGTCGTGGTGGCGACCGGGGCCCGCGAACAGTCGCCGGACCTGGCCGGCCCCGACGTCCACCAATCCTGGGACGTTCTCCAGGGCGAGCCGGTGGGCGACGCCGCCGTCGTCTTCGACAAGAACAAGCACGCCGGCGGCGTCGGCGTCGCCGAGTACCTGCTCGAGGAGGACCACGAGGTGACGTTCGTCACGACGTCGTACCACCCCGGCGACCAGCTCGAGGGCACCAACGTGCCGCCGTTCCTCGAGACACTCTACGAGCACGGCGTTGACCTGGAACTGCACACGACCGTCATCGACTTCGCCGACGGCGCCGCCCAGCTGCTCAACGTCTACTCCGAAGACGTGTCGACGGTCGAGGCGGACTCGCTGGTGGTCGCCGAGCGCCGGGAGGCCCGGGACGGGCTGGCCGACGCGCTCCGGGAGCGCGGACTCGACCGGGTCCACACCATCGGGGACTGCGTTGCCCCGCGGCTCATCGACAAGGCCATCTACGACGGCGAGATGCTCGCCAGGGAGCTGGCGGGCTGATGTCCCGCCCCGACGCCGTCGCCGGTCGCGGCACCGCCCGATTGACCGACCTGACCGCCCGCCACCCACGTGGAGCGAACTCGTGACCGGCGCGCTGCTCGTCGTCCCCGACCCGGACGGCGGACCGCTGCTCGACGAGGCCCGCCGGCTGGCGGGCAAGCTGGGCCGGGACCGCGACCACGGCGCCCCGCTGGTGGTCGCGGTGGCGTTCGACGGCCTGGCCGACCCCGAGGCCATCGCGGCCGACGGACCGGCCGAGGTCCGGCATGTCGTCCGGGACGACGGCGCGTTCGCCGAGGGCGCCGCCGGCATCCGCGCCCGCGCCGAGGCCCTCGCGACGCTCGCCGAGGATGCAGTGGCGGTCCTCCTGCCCGACACGCCGGACGGCGTCGACCTCGCCGCGGCGACGGCCAGCCGGCTCCGGTCCGCCTGCCTCACTGGGTGTCTCCTCCGGGTCAGGGACGGTGACCTGGTGGCCGGCCGGCCCGCGTACGCGGGGCGTGCCTACGCCGAGCTCGCCGTCGAACGCGGCCCGCCAGTGGCGACCCTCGACACCGACGGGTTCGGGCCCCCGCCCGAGCCGGTCGACGGCCCGGCGACCGTCGAGCGCGTCGAGGTGACCGTCGAGGACGACGAGGGAGTCCGCCAGGTCGGCACCGCCCAGGTCCCCGAGGACGACCTCGCCAAGGCGCGGCGCATCGTCGCCGGCGGTGCGGGGCTCGGAGGCCCCGACGGGTTCGACCTCATCGAGGACCTGGCCGACGCCCTCGGGGCCGCCGTCGGCGCGTCGCGGCCGCCCGCCGACGAGGGGTGGGTGGCCTTCGACCGGCAGATCGGCGTGACGGGCAAGGAGATCGACGTCGAGCTCTACGTCCCCTGCGCCATCTCGGGCGACGCCTACCACCTGCGGTCGGTCGACGCGGACGTCCTCGTGGCCATCAACGCCGACCCCGACGCCCGCGTCTTCGACTTCGCCGACCTCGGCATCGTCGGCGACGTCTACGAGTACGCCCCCGCGCTCGCCGACGCCATCCGGCGGGCCGGAGAGGAATCTGACGAGGCCGTCGCGGAGGGGGCGGAGTGACGGGACCCGACTTCGACGTCGTCGTCGTTGGGGCCGGCATCGCCGGCACGGCGGCCGCGTACCAGCTCGCTGACGACGGGTTCGACGTCGCGCTGCTCGATCGGGCGAAACAGCCCGGCATGAAGAACGTCACCGGCGGCGTCCTCTACGGCCAGGTCCTCGAGGACCTCCTGCCCGGCTACCCCGACGACGCCCCGCTGGAGCGCCACGTCGTCGAGCACGCCGTCAAGCTCCTCCACGACGGCGCGACGGTGTCGATCGGCTACCGCGACCCGGCGCTGCAGGAGGAGCCCAACTACACGCTGATGCTCGGCCGGTTCAACCGGTGGTTCGTCGACCGGGCGGTCGACGCCGGCGCGGTCTTCCTCCCGGAGACGACGGTCCGGGACGTCACCCAGGAGTCCGACCGGGCGGTCGTCCACACCGACCGGGCGGACGGCGACCTGGCGTGTCGGGCGGTCGTCGGCGCCGACGGGGTCAACACGACGGTCGGTCGGACCACGGGCATCCAGCGGCCGATGCGCAACGAGGACATGGCGCTCTCGGTCAAGAAGGTCCTCCACGTCGGCCGGGAGACCATCAACGAGCGGTTCAACCTCGAAGCCGACGAGGGGGCCGCCCACGTCTACACCGGCTATCCGGCCGGCGTGCCGACCGTCGGCTACTTCGTCTACACCTTCGAGGACTACGTCTCGGTCGGCGCCGTCGGCGGGCTGGAGACGCTCCGGTGGCTCGGCGACGACGGCGACGCCGACGCCGGCACCCCGCTGTATTCGCTCTTGGAGCAGTTCATGGCGCTCGACGCGGTCCGGCCGTTCGTCCAGGGCGGCAGCGTCCAGGAGTACCAGGGCATCCTCATCCCCGAGCACTCCTACGACACGCTGCCGGCCCGCCACGACCGCCGGGTCGCCCTCGTCGGCGACGCCGCCGGGCTCGTCCTGAACAAGGGGTACTCGTTCCGGGGGCTGGACTACGGCGTCAAGAGCGGCCTCGTCGCGGCCGAGGCGGCGGCCGACTGCGCCGCCGACGGCGACTGGGACTCGTTCGGCCGGCGTTACGACGACCGGCTCGAAGACTCCTACGTTCTCCGGGACATGAAGCAGCACCGGAACCTGCCGAAGCTGCTCCACAACGAGCGGCTGTACGGCGCCTACCCGGCGATGGCGCGGGAGACCCTCCGCTCGATGTTCACGGCCGAGGCCGACGCCGAGGGGCTGACCTGGCGGCAGGCGTACCGGGCCGTCCGCCGGAGCGACGCCGGGCTCCTCGACCTGCTGCGGGACGGCCTCAGGGGGCTGCGCTCGCTGTGACCGCGCGCCAGCGACCCAAAAGGCAAAGCCGCCGGGCGGCCACCGCCCAAGGGAGCATGCAGCCGCCGTCGACCGAGGGACCCGGGAGGGCCGGCCCGTGAGCGTCCAGGACGACCTCGAGACGGTGACCTGGGACGTCAGCGAGGAGGCCCACATCACGGTCGACAACGAGGACTGCGTCGACTGCGCCGACAAGCCCTGCCTCCACCTCTGTCCCGCGGAGTGCTTCGATTACCAGCCGTCCCGGCGGGGCGGCATCTACTTCGCCTACGAGCCGTGCGTCGAGTGTGGGGCCTGCCTAGTGTTCTGTGGCAACGACCCCGAGAAGGGCGCCGTCAGCTGGTCGAAGGCGGAGGGCGGCAAGGGCGTCGAGTTCGACTTCGGGTGACCATGGCCGGCGACCCGCTCCGGGCGCTCGTCACGGCGCGGCCCCGTCCCCACCGCGTCGTCGACGCCGACGGGGCCCGGCCCTCCCGATGGGGCCTCTCCATCGACGACCGGGTGGCCCTCGAGGCCGCTCTCGACGTCGCCGCGGAGGTCGTGGCGGTCGGCATCGGCGGGGAGACCGCCCGCGAATGCGTCCGCTCGGCGCTCGAGCGCGGGGCCGACCGCGGGCTCCACGTCGCCTTCGACCCGATCGACGAGGTCCTCGGGGGGAAGTACGCCGCCGTCCTGGCCCGGGTGGCCGCCCGGGAGGGCCCGGACCTCGTGGTCGTCGGCGAAGGGTCGCCGCTCGCGGGAGCGGAAGTCGCCGGCCTCGCGGCCGAGCGGCTCGACTGGCCGGGGGCGTCCCGCGTGACCGGGTTCGGCGGGGCGGCCGTCGACGGGTCGATCGACCTCGCCCCGGACGAGCTGGCCGTCCAGCGCAAGCTCGACATCGGTCGCCAGGAGGTCCTCGCCCTGACGCCGCCCGCGGTGGTGGGCATCGACGCCGGCTTCGCCGATCCGGAGCGCGCCTCGCTTCCGACGCTCATCGACGGCCGGCAGGCCGACATCGAGACCGTGGCGCTGGCCGACGTGGCGCCGGACGAATCCCGGTTCTCGATGAGCGCCGGAGCGACCACGGTCGAGCGGGTCACGCCGAACGAGCGGTGGGGTCGGGGCCGCCCGCCGCGGGCCGGGACCGTCGAGTCCCGCATCTACCGGCTGCTCGGCCGGGACGGCGGTGCGGAGACGGCGCCGGGCGAGCGCGTCGACGCGCCGCCGGAGGCGGCCGCCGAGCGGGTCGTGTCGTTCCTCCGCGACCAGGAACTCATCTGACGACGGGTACTGCTCAGGCAGGGCGTTCGGATTGGCGCTCAGTCGCCGTCGTCGTCACCGTCCGGGGCGTCGGCGCCACCGCGGCGGGGAGTCCTATCGCCGTGCCCGAGGGTCGCGAGGGCACCGGTGCCCGGACCCACCATCCGGAACCGTCGACCGGGAGCGAGGTGTGCGAGCGTGCGGTGTCGGACGGCACCCCGGTAGACGCCCAGCTGGTAGCCCCCGTGGTCGGCGAGGTAGTAGGCGGCGTAGCCGGCGACCGTCGTCGCCGGGTCGTGGACGGCGTACTCGATGACGAGAGGGAGCGCGACCGCGGCGACGACCGCGACGAGGACGACTCCGGCGACCGACGGCCAGCCGGCCAGCCCGATCACGCCGCCGAGCAGGGTTAGCGGGGCGGCGTAGTACCGGGTCACCTCCCGGGCGAGCGCGTACGCCGCGGAGAGCCACGACCGTGCCTGGCTGCGGGCGATGTCGGCCCTCGACACCGCCGGGGCCAGCCGCGCGTGCAGCTGCCACAACCGCCGGACCCGGCCCACCGCCGCCAGCCCGACGACCCCGGCCCCGAGGGCGGCGGCGACCGTTGCCAGGGCCCCCGACGTCGCCAGCCAGACCAGGCCGAGCGCCGCGACGATGGCGGCCGACGTCGGGACGGCGACCCGACCGGCCCGGTCGCGGCCGAACTCGGCGGCGAGCAGCGCCTCGGAGGCCCCGTAGGTCGCCCGCCGGGCCGCGACCGCCCCTAGCCCGGTCCGGTAGCGATGCCCGACGACGCCCGTCGGCGTGTAGACCACGTCGTAGCCCGCCTCGAGTGCCCGCCAGCAGAATGCCACGTCCTCGGCCACGTTCCGGGGCGGGAACCGGACCGCCTCGAAGGCGGCCCGCCGGCCCACGAGGTTCGCGGTCGGGAGGTACGGCACGTCGCCGCCGCGGTGGACCCGGGCCGGCTCCGGCCCCATGTCGAGGGACGCGTTGACCTCCTCGTAGGCGCTCGCTGTCGAGTCGCCGGCCGGCCGGACCCGGCCGCCGACCACGTCGTGCCGGGCCAGGAACGGTACCAGGTCGGCGAGCCATCGCTCGTCCGGGCGACAGTCCGCGTCCGTGAACGCGATGACGTCGTGGGCCGCCGCCTCGACGCCCCGGTTCCGCGAGGCGCCGATGCCCAGTGGTTCCGAAGCGGAGCCCACCGCGACCGTTCGGAGCCGGCCGGCCTCGGCCAGCGGGTGGTTCGACGCCATGGCGGCGGTGCCGTCGGTCGAGCCGTCGTCTATCACGACGACCTCGGAGCTCGGGTAATCGAGCCGGCCGAGGGCGTCCAGGCATTCCCGGAGCGGTTCGCGGTCGTTCCGGACGGTCACCACGACCGAAACCGGCGGCGTGTGCGATGGGTCGCGCTCGGGCCGCCAGGCCAGGAACCCGCGCCGTCGGAGGTCCTCGAGGAGGTCGATGACCGACGCCGGCTCCCGGGCCGTCTCACGGGCGATGGCCTCGGCCGGCCGGTACTCGGCACCGAGCGCCCGGACGACGTCGACGGCCGCCTCGTTGAGCCGGGACGCGGCGAGCGGCGCCGTCGAAACGAGGACGTCGTCGACCAGCCGGACCGACTCCCGGCGCCGATACGCCCCGGGCGGTGACGGGCTTGCGGACGACATCGACGGGCTCAGGCGCCCGAGAGGATCCGGCGGAGCTGGGGGTCCTCGCCGTCCGGGTCACCGCTGCCCATGGCGACGGCCGGACAGCCGTCGTGGCCGTCGATCTGACCGCGCAGCGAGGCGATATCCGCCCACGCCGACCGGAACCCGTCGTCGACGACGTTGCCCGCCGCGAGGTGGTCCCACTGGGTGAACGCACACGGGTAGACGTCGCCGACCGGGTCAACCAGGCAGGTCATCGAGCCCGCGCCGCACTGCTTGAGCGTGTCGTTGCGGACCTCGCCCAGGGCGTTGAGGTAGAAGAAGGAGTCGCCGGTCCGGACCGACGGATGGTCGCGGAGCCACCCGTGGAGGAACCGGATCTGGTCCTCGCGGAGCCGGTACGCCTCCCAGGTGTCCTCGCCGCGGCCGGACGGCCGGAACCGGTTGAGCCGGAGCCCGGCCCCGTACCGCTCGGCGAGGTCGTGGATGGCCGGCAGGTCGGCGACGTTCTGGCGGGTGACGACGGTGTTGACGGTCGTCCCGATGTCGCGGTCCTCGAGCCGCGCGAGGGCGTCGACGACCTGGTCGTAGACGCCGTCGCCGCGGATGGCGTCGTTCTCGGGCTCGAGGCCGTCGAGGCTCACCTGCAGGAAGAGCGGCGCCATCGCCTCGAGCCGGTCGAGGGTTGCGTCGTCCAGTTGGGTGCCGTTCGTGCTCACGCACGTGGAGATGTCCCGCTCGGTCAGCGCCTCGAGGAGGGGCAGCATGTCCGGCCGGACGAACGGCTCGCCGCCGCCGATGTTGACCTGAAAGACGTCCAGCTCGTCGAGCTCGGCGATGAACGAGCGCGCCTCCGCCGTGCTGAGCTCGCCCGGGCGCTGCTGGCCCGGGCCGCTGCCGGACAGACAGTGCTCACAGTGGAGGTTACACCCCAGCGTGACCTCCCAGGTGATGGTCACCGGCGCCGAGAGCGGCTCACGCATCGGTCAGGAGGCCCCGGTCGAGCAGGGTCTCGACGACCGCCGGCGAGAACGCCGCCTCGACCGCCGGCCGGGCGCGCCGGCCGTCGACGAACTCGAGGACGTCGATGACCGTGTCGCTGACCGCGTAGATGGACGCGTCCTCGTAGCCGTAGTTCTCGTGGTCGTAGACGAGCCCGCCGTCGGCTTCCCGCCGGAACTTGACGTGGGCCGGGACCGCAACCGCCGACATCCCTAGTAGACGCCGCAGATGCCGTCGATGCGGAGCTCTTCCTCGATGAGGTCCTCCTCGATGGCCGGCTCCGCCGCCCCGCTAGCGTCGGCCGGTTCGCCGTCCTCCGCCGCAGTCTGAGACATACCGGAGTTCGGGGGGCAGCGAGACAAATACGTTTGGATGGCGGGTCCGGGCCCCCGGCCCGCGAGCGGGGCGGACCGGCAACGGTCTTGTCCGACCGCCTCGAACACGGGATATGGACGGCCGCCGCGACGGCGTCATGCTGGCCGACCGGTCCTCGTCGTCGGTCGCGGCCCTGCTCGAGGCGGGCGTCGACGGCGTCATCCTCCCGTTCGGCGCCACCGAACAGCACGGCCCACACCTGCCACTGGACACGGACACCCGGCTCGCCACCGAGCTCGCCCGCCGCATCGCCCGGCGGCTGGACGACACGCTCGTCGCGCCCGCCGTCCCCCTCGGCCCCTCCGCAGAGCACGGCAGCTTCCCCGGGACGCTCTCCCTCCGCCCCGGGACGCTCGAGCGGGTCGTCGGCGACGTCGTCGAATCGCTCGACCGCCAGGGGTTCGAGCGCGTGGTGCTGCTCCCCGGCCACGGGGGGTCGTTCCCGGCAATCGACGCGGTCTATCCCGAGCTAACGAGGAGGACGAACGCCGACGTGGTCGCCGTCACCGGGCTCGGCCGGTTCCTGGACCGCCTCCAGGAGGGGCTGCGGGAGGCCGGCGTGGAGGTCGACGAGCCGGCCGGCCACGCCGGCGCGGCCGAGACCGCGATGCTCCTCGCCGTCGCTCCCGAACTGGTCGGCGAGCGGCCGAGGGGTCACACCGGCCCCGTGTCGGCGGCCGCCCTGTTCAGCCGCGGCGTGGAGACGTACGACGAGAACGGCGTCCTGGGCGACGCCCGACCGGCGACCGCCGAGGTCGGCGAGGCGCTCCTCGAGCACCTCGCCCAGGCTTACGCCGCGTACGTCCGCGAGGAGTTCCGGGCGCTCGACGACCGGCCGTAAGGCGATCTCCGGGCTACGACTCGCCTTCGTAGGTGATGCGCGGGTCGATGACCGTGTAGGCGATGTCGACGACGAGGTTCCCGATGATGATCCAGGTCGCGATGACGAGGAACAGGAACTGAAGCACCGGGGTGTCGCGCTGCAGCACGGAGTCCAGGAGGAGTTTCCCCAGGCCCGGCCAGTTGAAGACGATTTCGAGGACGACCTGCGCGCTCAGCGAGGTCGCCGTCAACGCGGGGAGGACGGTGATGACCGGCAGCGAGGCGTGCTTCATGAGGTGTTTGAACCGCGTCCGGTCCTTGAGCCCCAGCAGCCGCTGGTAGACCGCGAACTCCTGGCCGCGGACCTCGACGACGCTGCCCCGCATGATGAGCGCCGGATAGTAGAGGTACTTCAGCGATATCGTCAGGAAGGGCAGGGCGGCGTGCTTCAGGAAGTCGGTCGTCATGTAGAGCTGCCACCGGGTGTCCGTGGTCCGATAGGTCTCGAGCGAGGCGATCCCCCCCGACGGAAACCAGCCGAGCCAGCCCCAGAACACGACGAGCAGGACGATGCCGAGGAAGAAGTCGGGGGTCGTGCCGAAGACGGTCGGCGGGATGATGCCGTACTTCTCGAGCTTCGAGCCGGGATTGCTGCCCATCAGCGCCCCGTAGACCGTGCCAATGAGGAACGCCGTGATCAGCGCCGGGATGGCGATGACGGCCGTGTTCCAGAACGCCTTCGAGACGGTGTCGATGACCGGCTCACCGGTCGCTCGGGAGATGCCCGCGTTCCCGGTCAACAGGTTGGTGATGTAATGGTAGTACTGGACGTACAGCGGCTGAGTCAACCCCCACTGGGCCCGGAGCTCCTCGATCCGCTCCGGGGAGGCGCCGCTGGCCACGATGGTGGTGGCGTAGTCGCCGGGCAGCAGCCGCGCCACGAAGAAGAGGAGGCTAGCGACCGCGAAGATCAGGAAAACCGTGATGACGAGCCGCCGGGCGAAGTAGGCGAGCCGGCTCATCGGCTCGCCACCTCCTCGACGGCCTCGGCCACCTCGTCGCCCGCGACGGCCTCGTGGTCGTAATAGCAGTGACAGGCCGTTCGGTGGGCCTCGTTGCCGTCGACCGGCCGATAGAGCGGGCGGACGTCACAGATGTCCATGCGCTCGGGGCAGCGGTCCTTGAACCGGCAGCCGGAGGGCAGGTCGGACGCGTCGCCGACGGCCCCCGGGAGCTTGGTCCACTCGCGGTCGTAGTGGGGGTCCGGCATCGGGATGGCCTGGAGCAGCGCCTTCGTGTAGGGGTGCTTCGGCTCATCCAGCAGCGTTCGGGTCGGCGCGTTCTCGACGATGCGGCCGAGGTACATGACGTTGATGCGGTCACAGACGTACGAGACCGTCGAGAGGTCGTGGGAGACGTACAGCATCGAGACGTCGTACTCGTCGGTCAGATCCGAGAGCAGCCGGAGGATGGAGGCCTGCGTCGAGACGTCGAGCATGCTCACGGGCTCGTCGGCGAGGATGACCTCGGGCTCGAGGATGAGCGCCCGGGCGATGGCGACCCGCTGCTTCTCGCCGCCGGAGAGCTGGGCCTCCTTGCGGTCCAGGTACTGCTCCGGCGGGTTCAGTCGGACGTCCTCGAGGACCTGGATCAGCCGCTCCTCCTCCCGCGGCAGGCCGTGGATACGCAGCGGCTCCATCAGCGTCTGCCGCACCGTGAAGTGCGGGTTCATCGTGTTGAACGGGTCCTGGAAGATGATCTGCACCCGCCGGCGGAACTCCTGCCAGTCGGACTTGTCGAACTCGGTGATCGACTCCCCGTTGAACCGGTAATCCCCGTCGGTCGGGGCGTACTGCCCCATCAAGGTCAGCAGGAGCGTCGACTTGCCGCAGCCGCTCTCGCCGATGACGCCCTGGACTTCGTTGGGGGCGAGCTCGAGATCGATACCGTCGACCGCCCTGATGGGCGAGATATCGCCGCCGAAGAACCGGGCCCGGACGGTCTCGAGGATGTTCGACGTCGGGTCGAAGTGCCGGGAGAGGTTCTGTAGTTCGAGGACCGGTTCCCCGGTGGCCTCCGCGGTCGGACCGCCGTTCGCCTTGGCACCGGCCGTGGCCTCCTCGGCTCCCCGGTCCTCGAGATACTCGGCGGCCAAGGACGCCATCTCGTGGCTCCGGATGCACGACGTCCGCTGGGTGGGGTCGGCCTCCAGCGGCTCCAGTGGCGGCTCACCCTGTCGGCACTCCGGTTCCGCCCATGGGCATCGGTCGGCGAACGTGCACTCGGTGATCTCGCCGCCGAGCTTCGGCGGGTAGCCGGAGATCTCCTCGAGCTCGCGACCGGGGTACCGCACGTCGGGGAACGCCCGTTGGAGGAGGATGGAATAGGGGTGCCGCGGGCTGTCGAAGATTTGCTCGGTCGTCCCGCTCTCGGCGATTTGGCCGCCGTGCATGACGGCCATCGAGTCACAGATTTCGAAGATGACGGCGATGTCGTGGGTGATGAACAGGAGCCCGAAGTCACGGACCTCGCGGAGCTCGTCGAGGTACTTCAGGAACTGGTCCTGCATGATGACGTCGAGCGCGGTCGTCGGCTCGTCGGCGATGATCAGCGACGGCTCCAGCAGCAGCGACAGGGCGATGATGGCCCGCTGCTTCATGCCGCCGGAGAACTGGTGTGGGTAGTCGCTTACCCGCGACTCGGGGAGCCCGACGACGTCGAACAGCTCCCGGAGCTTCTCGAGCGTCTGCTGTCGGGACCAGTCGGTATGGGTCTTGGCAACCTCGACCGCCTGGTCGCTGATCTTCTCGAGCGGGTTCAGGCTGTTCATCGCCGACTGCGGGATGACGGCGATCTCGTTCCACCGGATCTGGTCGTCGAACTCCTTCGAAGAGAGGGCCTGTATCTCCTCGCCCTTGTAGCGGATCTTCCCTCCGGTGATCTCGCCGTTCTGGTCGAGGCCCCGGATGACCGCGTGGGCGAGGGTGCTCTTGCCACAGCCGCTCTCCCCGACCAGGCCGAAGTACTGGTTCGGCTCGATCTCGAAGGACGCGTTCGAGACGGCGCGGATGTCCTCCTGGCGGGTCCGGTAGGTCACGTCGAGGTTTTCGACCTCGAGAAGGGGAGGGTCGCCCGACATGGGTCAGGCCTGGACCTCGTTGACGTTCGTCTGCGAGACCCGTTCGTAGCCCCGGCCGAGCATGAAGACGGTGAGCACCGTGAGCGAGATGGCCCCGCCCGACGGCAGGGTCCACCACCACGCGCTGGCGACGTACCCGGAGCCGTAGGCCGTCCGGAGCATGACGCCCCACGACGGGATGAACGGGTTCATGAAGCCGAGGAAGGCCAGGCTCGCGGAGATGAGGATCGTCAGCCCGGTGCCGAGCGCGAAGAAGAGGACGACCATGCCGCCCATGTTCGGCAGGATATGGCGGACGATGACGTAGGCGTCGCTCGCCCCGAGCATCTTCGCCGCCTTGACGTGCTCGCGCTCCTTGATCTGCAGCACCTGCGAGCGGAACACCCGGGCATTGCCTCGCCAGAGCACCATCCCGATGATGGCGATGGAGGTCCAGAAGCCGATGCCGAAGTACGCGACGATGACGATGGCGGCCGGAATGAGGGGAATGCCGTAGGCGAAGTCGGTGAGCCGCATCAGGATGCTATCGACGCGGCCGCCGTAGTAGCCGGCCGAAACCCCGACGAGCAGCCCGATGCCCACGATGACGCTGCCGCCGAGGAAGCCGGTGAACAGCGTCGGCTGGGCCCCATACAGGAGCCGCGAGAGCACGTCATAGCCCCGGGAGTTCGTGCCGAGCCAGTGTTCGCTCGACGGCGGCTCCGTCAGCAGGATCTGGCCGTTCTCGCCCCGCTGGACCTCGTCGTACTGGTACGGGGCGAGGGTCGGACCGAAGAGGGCGAGGAAGACCAGAATCGCGAGGATGACGAGGAAGAAGGCCGTCAAGCTGTCGGAGAGATATAGCTTGAGTCCGTTCTTGATGTTCTCGAAGATGAAATGGTTTCGAAGACGCTGGAGCCGCGTGCCGGGGCTGCTAGGCAAGCTCATGCTCAATGGGCGTGCGGAACGACGCTACGACCATAACTATTTCCATCACTCAGGGGATTGGTTTCAGGCGACCGCGACGTCGTCAAACGAAAGGCGGCGTGCGTTACCAGGGCGTCGGCGATCGATGCCAGTCACCCGGCCAGTTCCATGATCGTCTCGATCTCCGACCGAAGCGGTCCGTAGCCGGGGTTGCCGACCACGCGGGAGTCGATCTGTCCCTCGACGCAGAACAACGTCGTCGGCGCGACCGCCACCTCGTACCGCTCGCGGAGAAGTTCCGGGGCTTCGGGGCCGTATACTGCACCGAGTCCAACCCAGTCGGGGATCACCCCGTCGGCGAGCAACGCTTCGTAGTCCTCCTTCGCCCCGTCGCAGGGGTCACAGTCGTCCCCCCAGCAGTAGATGACCGCGGCGTCGTGGGCCGCCATGAACCCGTCGATGTCCTCGACGTTCAGGTGGACGAAACCCTCCGGGATACCCGACCGCCGCTCGGTCGACTCGATCCGTTGCAGCGCCTCCGCGGCGAGGAGGCTCCGCTCGCGGTCGACCCCCGCCGCCGTGTGGAAGACGGCCATCGCGTCACCCAGGGTTTCCGGCGAGACGGCCGACGGATCGACGTCCCCGCTCGTGGCGTACTCGGCCACCGTCGACTCGAACGCGTCGCCGAGTGAGCCAGCCTCCCGGCGGCGTTCCTCCCGCTCGCGCCGAAAGGCGTCGGTCAGGCGGAGCTCGCCGTCGGGGGTCGCCTCGAAGACTCCAGCGGCGAGGAGGTCGTCGAGCAAGCGCTCGACATCGTCCGCCTGGCTCATGATTGGGGCGTAACGCACGGCGCCTAATAGGTGGTTCGCTCGCGACGGTCGGGACGCGGATGGTGGCCCCCTGACGACGGCAACCGCTCACCACCGGAGGTGACGGGGCCGGTCGGTATCGGCGAGAACGCAGATTGCCGACGGCGAGGATCGACCTCGCTCAGCCGCCGGACTGGGGGATGAGCTCGTCGACGCAGGGGAAGCGGTCCGGGAAGTCGCTCGGGCCCTTCCCCTTCGGCCACAGCGGCTTCAGGTTGGCGTCGGGCGGGTAGTGGAGCCGGCCCTGGTCGTCCCAGCCCCAGCCCGCCTCGCGGAGAGTCTGCTTGGCCGCGTCGACGCTACCCGTCTTCGAGGGGGCGATGGAGGTCAACACCTCGTCGGGGTTGTCCGGGTACCAGGGGTGGCCGTCGCCGAGGAGCGAGGAGTTGGTCCCGATCTCGGCCAGTCCGTTGGTGAAGGTCTGGTTGATGAACTGGCGGTCGATGGCCTGGGAGACGGCCATCCTGAACGCCCGGAACTTCGAGGGTCCGAAGTCGTGCTGGGGCGCGACGTGCCAGTCGGTGATCGAGGGCTGGGTGGTCGTCTTCGCCACGTCGGACAGCTCGTTCTGGATCTGCCGGTAGAACTGCTCCGTGATGTTGATGTAGACGTTGATGGAGCCCTCCCGGAACGCCCGCCGGGCGGAGTTCGCGTCCTGGAAGGCCCGCATCACCATGTTGGACGGCGGCGTGTTCCAGTGTCCTTCGTACGGTCGCATGTCGAGAATCTCCTCGGGAGCGAAGTTCCGGACCTGGTAGGGCCCCGAACCGATGATCTCGTCGTTGCCGATGTCGACGTTGAGGGGAGTCTCCTCGGCCCCGGCCGGAACCATCTGATGCTTCGGGAAGATGCCCCACATCGGCACGTGGGCGTTGAACCAGGCCGCGTTTGGCGAGGACATATTGACGACGACCGTGTGGTCGTCCGGGGTCTCGATGGTGTCGTACGGCCAGGAGTTGACGTCCGGGATCTGGGCGTTGTTGGCCTGGAGCCACTCGTAGGTCCACTTGACGTCCTCAGAGGTGATGGGCTCGCCGTCGTGGAAGGTGGCGTCCTCGCGGAGACTGAACTCGAAACGGGTGGCCTCGTCGTTGATGGTCCAATCCGTCGCGAGGTGGGGCTGGATGTCGAGCTGCGGGCCGTAGTAGGTGAGCCCCGAGAAGACGGTCTGGGTCCAGCCGATGGAGTACACCGACTGCCACCACTCGACGGCGTCGATGTTCCCCGGCGTCGTGGTCCCGAGGATGACGTCGTCGCCCTGGGTCGCCTCGACGTTCATCATGAACGCGACGTTCCGGTCGTTCCAACCGATCTGGCCCGCGTCGACGTGCGGCTCGATCTGGTCGGTCCGGACGGCGCTCTGGGACGGGCTCGAGATGAGGTTGATGATGAGGACGTCCTCGGAGGCGATCGAGAGGGCCTCGTTGACCAGCTCCTGGCGCCGTTGTGGGTCACCGGTCCGGAGCTGGTCCTGGACGACCTGGGAGTACTCGCAGTTGGCGTAGTGGGTGTTGCTCGTGCTCGCCGCGAACTTGATGGTGTGGCCGTTAAGGATTGGATGGGGGTCGAAGAAGCGGAGGAAGGGCGGCGTGAGGTTGATGTGCATGTTCTGGGTCCGCTTGTTCGCGAAGAGGTCCGAGAAGAACGTGAGGAACTCCTTGACCTGCACCTTGGCGTCGACCCCGAGGGCGTTCAGGGGCTCGTCGGCGAGGTACTTCGACGTTTGCTCGATGGAGTTGGCGCCCGGCAGCCCGGACATCGACACGAGGTTGATGGATGGTACGCGCTCGCCCAGGGGCTGGTCGGTTGCCGTTTGCCCACCGCCTGGCGTGTCCGTGTCGCCACCCGGCGCTTCGGTATCGCCTCCGGGCGTGTCAGTGTCTCCGCCGTTGCCGGTACCGCCACAGCCGGCGAGCCCGGCCGCGGCCGTGGTCGACAACGCCGCGAGGTACGTTCGGCGATCAATGCTCGGGTCGTCGGTCGGGGTGTCTCCGTTTGTCGGCATAGGTAGGGTTCGGGAGTGTGCGGACCACCGCCGTCTCCTCGCGGCGCCGGTCGCTTTGTCAGTGGGTATCTATCCACCTGATGCTCCACAGTCGCGCATAAAAATCTATCGACCAGCCAGGTAGTCGACGTCGGAGCACACCCGCATCCCCCACCGACAAATCGGCCGCGGCATCGCCGAGCGACCGGGCGACGCGGGCGCGAACGTCGTCCTCGCCGACCACCAGGTCGCGAAGGCCGGCGACGCCGCCGAGGGCCTCCCGATGGGACGGGGGGCCGGCCGGAGGACCAGGGGAACGCCGTGCTGTTCCTCGCCCCGGCGGCGTCGGCCTTCTTCACCCGGACGGTCATCGAAGCCGACGGCGGCGAACAGCTCACGGAGCCGAGTGGGATTCGGCTAGCCGGTAGGCCCACGCCTCGGACAGGCCTGATGACCCCAGCTTGGGCGACCCCTAGGTCGTTGCGTCGCCCCACCGTCGGTCCCGAGCGTACGTCTCGATCAGCGACCCCCAGTTGTCGGGGACCTCGATACGCTTGGTGACGGGCCCGCCGATGGAGGGGCCGATGACCGCGTTGTAATCGTCGCGGCCGCCGACCGTCACGAGCTTCACGAACGCGGGTCCGTCGACCTGGGGCGCCTGCAGGCGGTCGACCGTCCCGTGGAACCGGTCGAGCGCCCCCTCCCAGAGGGCCCCTTTCTGGTAGTCCTCGGTGCGGATGTAGGAGTTGTCGCAGACGTACGTCTTGACGTCGTCCTTGTCTAACCCGGCTGCCGCGAGCGCGTCGGCGCTGTCTGGATTCAACACGTGGAGGATCGTCTGGTCGAAGTCCCCGCCCTGCTGTTCGCCGCCGATCATCGCCGGCGGCGTGTTCTCGATCATCCCTCGCAGCACGGCTTCGGCGGTTGGTTCCTCGGTCCGCCACTGGATGAAGGAGTTCGGCCCGCCGAGGGTGACGGTGCTGTCGTCGGGGTCGTAGCCGTGGGTGGCGTGGTACGGCTCCCACGGGCTCGCCGCCTCGCGCTCGCCGGCCAGGAGGCTGAACTTGAAGGGGTTGCCCATGACCCCCATGTCCTTCTCGCCGGGCACCAGCCCGGCCGTGTTCTTGTAGGCGAGCCCCAGCGCCCGCCCGATCGTCCGATTGGCGTGGAAGTTCGGCCCGAAGGCACCGACGCCACTCCCCACGTCCAGGGCCCGACGCACGGGCCCGTTCACGATCCACTGGTAGGCCCACGACCCCGTGCTCACCGAGAAC
>JBDGPL010000213.1:0-8095 GCA_042219705.1 Halobacteriales archaeon
GGTCCACAACGGCGTCGAGTACGCGCTCATGCAGGCCTACGGCGAGGGCTTCGAGCTGCTCGCCGCGGGCCGGTACGACCTCGACCTCGAGACCGTCGCCCGGGTCTGGAACAACGGCGGCGTGGTGCGCTCCTGGCTGCTCGAACTGGTCGAGGACGCCTTCCGCGAGGAGGGGAACGAACTCGGCGACGTCGCCGACCGAATCGAGGGGGGCTCGACGGGTACCTGGACGGTCCAGGAGGCGCTCGAACAGGAAGTCCCGGTGCCGCTCATCTACGCCGCGCTGGCCGAGCGGTTCGCCTCCCGGGCGACGGGTGGCGAAGAGCCCGGTCGGCTCAGCCGCCGGCTGGCCAACCGGCTCCGCGGGGGCTTCGGCGGCCACGACGTGCCCCGGCGCGGGGAGTGACCGGCGGCGCCGGTCGTTCGGGACGGTTGACGAGCCGGGCGCTACGCCCCGGCGGACACCCGCGCGTCGACCGCGTCGACGATGGCATCGGGGTCGTACCCGTCCTCGTCGGCGTCCCAGACCAGCTCGCCGTCGACCCGGACCTCGAAGACGCCCCCGTCGCCGGTCGTGAGGCGCACGCCGTCGAGCCGCCGCCCGAAGGTCTCGAGCAGCGCCCGCTGGGTCTCGACGGCGCGGTCCAGGTGGCCACACGGCACGCAGTACTCGATGTCGACGGTCGTCATGACGACCGGGCCAGGGGGTGGGCGCTTATAAGGCTCCGTGGCCCGGCAATCGACGGGTCCCATCGACGACAGCGGGGCCGGTTCGCGTCGCGCCGGCCCCTCAGGTGCCCGGTCCCGGGACGACCGTGGGAACGTAATCGTCTTATCGGAGGCCCCAGAAGCCGCGCGCATGGTCGACCCACTGGGCGTCGGGCTCGGCGCCCTCTTCGCCCTCGTGGTGGTCGTGTTCCACTACCTCCGGGGGCCCGAGTGGCCCGCCCCCGAGGACGTCTCCGAGGCCGTCCTCGAGCGCCGGGCCGCGTCGGTGGCCGACACCGGTTTCCCGGAACCGGGGAGCCGGGCCATCGGCGGCGGTGGCGCGGGCGGCGCGGTGGCCGGCGGCGAGGCCGGCGCCGAGCTCGAGCCCGGCGAGGAGGCGGCGGTCGAGGAGGAGGGCCCGTGGTCGCTCCCTGACGACGAGGCCGAGACCTTCGAGGTCGAGTTCGTCAAGGAGGGGGCCACCATCGAGGTCGCCGAGAACGAGACCATCCTCGAGGCCGGCGAGGACGAGGGGTGGGACCTGCCCTACGCCTGCCGGGAGGGCCAGTGCCTCTCCTGCGGGGGCCGCGTCACCGACGGCCCCTCCGAGGACTACCTCGTCCATCACAACCAGGAGATGCTCAACGAGGACGAGCTGGGCGAGGGCTACACCCTGACCTGCGTGGCCTACCCGCAGGCCGACTTCAGCATCGAGACCCGGGAGTCGCCGTAGGCCGAGGTCCCGGGCCGTCCCCTCGCTGGGTTTACGCGTCGGTCAACCGCGAGACGACCGGGCACTCCGCCTTCAGCAGGATCTGCTGGGCCGTGTTGCCGAAGAGGGCCTTGCCGACCGGCGACCGGCGCCGGCCGCCGATGACGAGGAACCGCGGGTCGAGCCGGTCCGCCTCGGCCAGGATCTCGTCGGCGATGTCGCCCACCCGGCCACGCGGGTCGAGCCGGCTCCGGTCGACGTCGTCGACGGTGTCGACGACCACCCGCCGAGCGATGCGCCTGGCGCTGTCGGCCTCCTGGGCGAGGGAGAAGTCGTGGAACTCCGGGTTGTCCGCGAGCGAGCGCTTGTGGGCCTCGAAGTCCTCCTCGGGCACGACGTGGAGCGCGACCAGCGTGTCGTCGTACGTGGTCGCGAGGTCGTAGGCGACCTCGACGACGTTCTGGGAACGGGGGTTCTCATCGATGGCGGCGAGAATCGTCATGGGTAGCCACGGAGCCAGGAAGGTAAAGAAGGTATCTCTCCACGGAGCCGGCGGCCGGGCCCGACGGACCGTTCGTCCTCGCGAGCGGTCATGGCCACGAATCAACGCCTTCTAACGCGCTGGGGCCCCAGTGACGCCAGTGGCCGCCCCGCAGGCGCGGTCGACCATCACCGAGGGCGGGCTGGTCCGCCCGCTGTTCCGGCTCGCGTGGCCGATCGTCGTCATCCAGCTGCTGCAAGTCACCTACAACGTCGTCGACACGCTCTGGCTCGGCCGGCTCTCCGCCGACGCCGTCGGCGCGCTGAGCCTCGCGTTCCCGCTGGTCTTCCTGACCATCTCCGTCGCCGGCGGGTTCACGGCCGCCGGCGCCATCCTGGTCGCCCAGTACACCGGCGCCGGCGGCGAGGGGTCGGCCGGCGCGGTCGCCGGCCAGACCATCTCCTTCGTCGGCATCGTCGCCATCGGCCTGGGGCTGGTGGGCTACGCCCTGACCGACGAGATGCTGGGCGTGTTGCCGAGCTCGCCCGCCACGGCTGCCCAGGTGGTCCCGCTGGCCGCCGACTACATGGAGGTCTTCTTCCTCGGGATGCCGTTCCTGTTCGGCTTCTTCGTCTTCGAGGCGCTGATGCGGGGCTACGGGAACACCCGCACCCCGATGCGCGTGATGGCCATCTCGGTCGCCCTGAACGTGCTCCTCGACCCCATCCTCATCTTCGGCTGGTTCGGCGCGCCCGCGCTGGGCATCGAGGGCGCCGCCCTGGCGACCGTCATCTCCCGGGGCCTCGCCTCGGCCATGGGCTTCTACGTGCTCGTCGGCACCTCCGTCGGCCCGGCCATCGGCCTCGGCGATCTCGTCCCCGACCTCGGCATCATCGCCGACATCGTCCGGCTCGGCGTGCCGACCTCGCTCGAGCAGTCGATGAGCGCCGCCGCCATGCTCACGCTCACCGCGATGGTCGTCACCTTCGCCCCGCCCGTGGTGGCGGCCTACGGCCTCGGCAACCGGCTCGTCTCGCTGGTCTTCCTGCCCGCGATGGGCCTCGGACGAGCGACGAACACGATGGTCGGCCAGAACCTCGGGGCCGAGCAGCCCGAGCGCGCCGAGCGGGCGGTCCATCTCGCCGGCGCCACCGCCATGGCCGTGCTGCTGGTCGCCGCCGTCGTCGCCGCCGCGGTGCCGACGCGCATCGTCGCCGTCTTCATGGCGACGGGCACGGCCGAGGCCGCCGAGACCATCCGCTTCGGCGCGGAGTACCTCCGGATCCGCAGCGTCGAGTTCGTCTTCATCGGCCTGATGCAGGTGCTGCTCGGGGCCTACCGAGGCGCCGGAAACACCAAGACGGCCCTGGTCTTCTCGGTCCTCACGCTCTGGGTCGCCCGGGTGCCCATCGTGTACGGCCTGGCCTTCGTCGCGGGGCTCGGCCCGGCCGGCATCTGGTACGGGATGGCGACCGGGAGCGTCATCGGCGCCATCGGAGCCGGGCTCTGGTTCACCCGGGGCACCTGGAAGGAGGCCGTCGTCGACACGGCCGGTCCGCCCGGGGTCCCGACCCCGGAGGACTGACCCGCACCCCGAACGTGCCGCGTAGCGCCCGAGCGCGCCGGCCGTCAGCGGCAGCTGATGGTCACGACGACCCGTTCGCCGACCTCGGCCGGCGGGCCGTCCCAAGAGACCAGCTTCGCCCGCAGCCCTTCCCGGAAGGCACCCAGCGAGAGCCCGTGGACCGGCGTCCCGTTCGCCCGGACCTCGACGTCGTGCCACCGCACCCGACTGTCCTCCGCCACGCCGACCTCGGTCCCGAGCAGCGAGACCGGGCCGGCGCCACGGCCGAACAGGCCGGCGCCGTCGTAGTGGGGCAGGCCGCCGTCGAGGGCCGGGCCCGTCGGCCCGGCGTCGCTATCTCCCCCGTCGGTCGCGATGCCGGCGAACCGCTCGCCGGGGGCGGGGTGGCCGGGTGCGTCGAGCACCGCAGAGGTCTCGCCGGTCTCGACGACGGAGCCGGTGCCGTCCCAGGCGACGGGTTCGACCGGAATCCCCAGCTCGAGGGGGAGCGAACCGGTGGCCCGGACCGGGTCGGCATCCGGCGGACGGAACCCCAGGTGGAGGTGGTCGTCGACCCACGGGGCGAAGTAGCCCGAGCGCACGGTTCGGCCGAGGTCGTCCCCGACGGCGACCACATCGCCGTCCCCGACGGACGGCTCGACGTGGAGCAGCCGGGCGAGGTGCTCGCCCGTGTCGACCACCAGCAGGTGGTCGTGGGGTTCGGCGTGGCCCCGGCTCGGGGCCCGAACCCGGTGGTGGGCGACGACCTCGCCGGCGACCGGGCTCGGGGCGCCCGCGTCGGGGTACAGGTCGACCGCGTGGCCGCGGTCGTGGGCCGGATACGGCGAGTTGAACCGCGACAGGGCGACGTACTGCCGACACACGGCCGCAGGAAGCTCGACGCCGGCGCCCATGGCGGGCCAACGGAGCGGTACGGTTTAGCCCCGTCGGGCGCTACCGGCCGGCGATGCGCGTCCTGCGCGGTCGGCTCGACGATCCCCAGGTCGACGCCGAGCGGACGGCGACCCTCCTCGAGCGGGCCGTCGAGGCCGGCGAACCCGGGCTCCGGGTCTGGCGGCCGCCCAGGCAGCTGTCGTTCGGCCGGCGCGACGCCCGGGCCGATGGCTACGCCGAGGCCCGGGAGGCCGCCGCCGAGCGGGGCTACCCGCCGCGGGAGCGCGACACCGGCGGCCGGGCCGTCGCCTACACCGGCTCGACCGTGGCGTTCGCGCTCGCGACGCCCATCGACGACCTGCGAATCGGCCTCGGGAAGCGCTACGACGACGCCGCGATGGCGGTCCAGCGGGCCCTCTGGCGCCTCGGCGTGCCCGCCCAGCAGGGCGAGCCGCCCGGCGCGTTCTGCCCGGGGAACCACTCGCTGTCCTGGCAGGGCAAGCTGGCGGGGCTCGCCCAGCGGGTCACCCGCGGCGCCGCCCTGGTCGGCGGCGTCGTCATCGTGGACGGCCACGCCGCCATCGCCGACGTGCTCGAGCCGGTCTACGCCGCGCTCGACGTGCCGCTCGACCCCGACACGGTCGGCAGTATCGAGCGGGCGGGCGGCCGGGCCGACCCCGACGAGGTCGTCGAGACGCTGGAGGAGACGCTGGTGGGGGACCGGGCGGTGGAGGTCGTGCACGTGACGGCCTGATCCCGGGGAACCGCACGCCGGTTTCCGTTGGAGGAAGGGGGGTCGGTACGATCGGGCCCCTGGTGGGGTGCCACCGCGAAACGACGCTCGGGTCCCGACCGTGAGCTCGGGAAGAACGCCCCGAGGCCACGCCGGCAGCCGTGTCGGGTTCCCGGTTGTCGTTCGGGCGCCGCTCACGCGCGGTCCCGTCGCTCCCGCGCCCCGTCGACCGACCCCCGGTGTTATGTAGTCGGCGGGGGACGCGAGTGGAAACTGCCGGTGAGCCCGCGTGAACCGACAACAGACCGTCCTCGTGGTGGTGACCCTGCTGGGATTCGGGGTCGGGACGCTGATGCTGGCGGGGTTCCTGCAGTACCTGCTGGCCGGCGCCATCCTCGCGTTCGTCACGAGGCCGGCGTATCACC
The DNA here is from genome assembly GCA_042219705.1 of Halobacteriales archaeon. GTDB lineage: Archaea > Halobacteriota > Halobacteria > Halobacteriales > Hikarchaeaceae > JBDGPL01. The sequence continues at coordinate 5,518 of JBDGPL010000213.1, forward strand.
GGTTCGCCGATCGCGTCCCCCGGTCGGTCGCGGCTGGGCTCGTTGTCGGGCTCACGATCGTGCTCGCAGTCCTGCCCTTCCTCGTGCTGGTCGTGGCCATCGCCGACGACCTGACGGCGCTTGCGAGCTCGTTCTCGCTCCAGGGGCTCCCGACCGTGGCGGCGGTCGAATCGCTCCTCGAAGGCTACACCGGTCAGCACATTGACCTGGCGAGCCGGCTCCGGGCCGGCCTCGAAGTACTCGCCGGCTGGATCGCCGGCTCGGCCCCGGGCGTGCTGGGCGCCGCCGCGAACGTCCTCGTCGGGCTCTCGCTCATGCTGGTCGTCCAGTTCTACCTCGTCCGTGATTGGGCGGGGTTCGCCAGCTGGTCGCGGGAGTTCGACATGCTCCCGACCACGGTCCAGAACCGGCTCTACGAGAGTACGGGACGCGCCACGTGGTCAGTCGTGAAGGGCCACGTGTTCGTCGCTGTCCTCCAGGGACTCGCCGCCGGACTCGGCCTCTGGCTCGTCGGGATTCCGCGGGTCTTCTTCCTGACCTTCCTGATGGTGATCCTCGGCTTCATCCCGATGGTGGGGTCGATGCTGGTCTGGGCGCCGGCGGGGCTCTACCTCGTGGCGACCGGCGACGTCCTCGCCGGCGTCGGGCTCCTGGTCTACGGCGGCCTCCTGATCGGGGTTCTCGATAACCTGGCTCGACCCCTGCTCATCGACGAGGCGGTCGACCTCCACGACCTGTTCGTCCTCCTGGGCGTGATCGGTGGAGTGGCCGCCTTCGGCCCCGTCGGCATCTTCGTGGGGCCCGTCGTCTTTGCGGTCCTCGGCGAGCTCCTCGACGTCTATCGGGAGACCTTCGACGACCTCGAGCCGGGGTTCGCCGGCTGAACGCAGGCCCCGAACCCGCCTCCGACCACAAGGCGTAGGTCATCGCGGCGAGCAGTCGGGGCCGATGCTGGTCATCGCGGACGCGACGCTGGCCGACGGCCGCCGCCGCGACGTGCGCGTGGACCGCGAGAACGGCACCATCGACGCCGTCGGCCAGCAGCTGTCCGGCGACGACCGGCTCGACGCGTCCGGCCGACGGCTCCTGCCCGGGATGATCGACGCCCACGTCCACTTCCGCGAGCCCGGGTTCTCGCATAAGGAGACCTGGACGACCGGCAGCCGGAGCGCCGCCGCAGGCGGCGTCACGACCGTCGTCGACCAGCCCAACACCGACCCCCCGACCGTGACGTGTGCGGCGTTCGACGCGAAGGCCGACCGCGCCTCGGCGTCCCTCGTCGACTGGGGCGTCAACGGCGGCGTCACGCCAGACTGGGAACCCAGCGGGCTGTTCGACCGACCGCTGTTCGCCCTCGGCGAGGTGTTCCTCGCCGACTCGACGGGCGAGATGGGCATCGACGCCGAGCTGTTCGAGTCCGCCGTCGAACGGGCGGCTGCTGCCGGCGTGCCCGTGACGGTCCACGCCGAGGACGCCTCGCGGTTCGACGAGGCCGCCCGCGAGCGCGGGGACGTCGATGCCTGGAGCGCCTACCGGACGCCCGAGGCGGAGGTGGCCGCCATCGAGCGGGCCGGCACGGTCGGTCGACGCCACGACGCCGACCTCCACGTCGCCCACACCTCGACGCCGGAGGGCGTCGACGCGGCCGTGGCCGCCGGCCTGACCTGCGAGGTGACCCCCCATCACCTCCTCCTCTCGCGGGACGACCTGACCGAACTCGACACCCTCGGGAAGATGAATCCCCCGCTGCGGAGCGAGACCCGCCGCGAGGCCCTGTACGAGCGGGTCGCCGACGGGACGGTCGACCTCGTGGCGACCGACCACGCGCCGCACACTCGCGAGGAGAAGGACGCCGGCGTCTGGGAGGCCCCCAGCGGTGTCCCCGGCGTGGAGACGGCCCTGCCGCTGCTGCTCGAGGAAGCCCGACAGGGCCGGCTGTCTTACGAGCGGGTGCGCGACCTCACGGCCGCGAACCCGGCCGCGGTCTTCGGCCTCCCGCGGAAGGGCCGGGTCGAGGCCGGCCGCGACGCGGATCTCGTCCTGGTCAACCCCGACGAGGCTCGGTCCATCCGTGGCGACGAGCTGCATTCGAAGTGCGGGTGGACGCCCTTCGAGGGCCGCCGTGGCGTCTTCCCCGAGTGGACGATGGTGCGCGGGCGGGTCGTCTGGGAGGACGAGGCGTTCGGCGACGCCCGGGGGCGGAACGTCCGGACGCCCGGGACGTAGTCGGACTTCCGGCGAGCGTGCGGCCCACCGGTGGTTTCTTTCGGCGACTCGCCCAACGGGCCCGCGATGGTACTCGGCGGCGTCGTTCCGGACACGCCCGCGGTGAACGTGGTCGTCATCGTCGTCACGACCGGGTTCATCTGGCTGGGAAGCGGCTGGCTGGAGGAGGCCGCCGAGGAGCTCTCAGCCTACTACGGCCTGCCGGCGGTCGTCCAGGGGTCGGTCGTCGTCGCGGTCGGCTCGAGCTTCCCGGAGTTCGCAAGCGTCGTCTTCACGGCGCTCGCCGGCGTGTTCGATATGGGCGTCGGGGCCATCGTCGGCTCGGCCATCTTCAACATCCTCGTCATCCCGG
>JBDGPL010000214.1:0-19906 GCA_042219705.1 Halobacteriales archaeon
GACCCGCGGCTGGGCCCGGAGATGAAGTCCACCGGCGAGGTCATGGGGACGGCCAGCAGCGTCGGCCGGGCGTACGGCAAGGCCCAGCTCGCCATCGGCAAGCCCGTGCCGACCGAGGGGACGGCGGTCGTCGACCTCGCCGACGACGAGTTCCCGGCGCCGGAGAGCGTGCCGGGGCGGGCGCTCCGGAACCGGGTCGCCGCCCACTTCGACGTCGTCAGCTTCGACGACGAGGCGGCGTTCTGCGACGCCATCCGGGCCGGCGAGGTCGACCTCATCATCTCGCGGGCCCGCGAGCCCCTGACGGTCGCCGTCGAGGAGGGCGTGACCTACTTCTCGACCTACCCGAGCGCGCTGGCGGCGCTACAGGCGGTCGAGGCCTCGCGGGAGCCCCTCGACGTGCGGGCGCTGTCCGACCGGCCCGCCTACCACGAGCGCTGGGGCCAGCCGAAGGACGCCTGAGGCGCCGCCGGTCGCGTCCGCCGATGGCCGTCCCCGTCGGGGCTACGGAACGCGCTCCCGCCACCACCGCCAGGCCGTACCCCCGGCGAGACTGCCGAGTACCGAGCCGACGCCGAACCCCGGCTGGCCCGGCGTCGCCGTCCGGCTCGGCGTTGGCGAGACCGTCGACCCCGGCGACGGGGATGATGTCGCCGTGTCCGTCGGCGACGGCCGCGTCAGCGTCGGCGGGTCGGCCTGCACGCCGGGGCGGTTCGGGAACCGGTAGAGCCCCTCGAAGAGCTCCCCGTTCGGCAGCGCGGTGCTCGGGGCCACGAACGACCCGTCGGCCGCCGGGCGGGCCGTCCAGAAGGCCGCCACGCCGGGGCGGCGCCACCAGGCCAGCTCGGCCGGCTCGGCCGGGCTCGAGACGTCGTGGATCCGGACGCCGCCCTGGTACCACGCCGAGACCAGCCGGTCGCCGACGAAGGCGAAGTCGTGGGCCGTCGTCCAGGTGCCCCCGCGGGTCTCGTCGGCCGCCGCCGGGGCGTCGATGGTCGCCAGTCGCGTGGGACTCGACGGGTCGGCGATGTCGTACAGGTCGATACCGCCCGGCCCGCCCGTGCCGTCGCCGTCCGGCAGGTCGAACGCCTCCGCCCCGACGGCCAGCCGCGTGCCGTCCGCAGAGAGCGCCGCCGAATGGTGGTTCCCCGGGCGCGCGATGGCCTGCCGGCGGACGGCGTCCTCGCCGACGGCGGCGAGCTCCTCGACCGAACGGCCCCCCATCCGGCCGACGACGGGACGCTCGGCCGGGTCGCCGACGTCGACGAGCCAGGTGACGGCACAGCGAGCACACGGCGCGGTCGCCGCGCACCCGGATGTCGTGAAGGACCCGCAGCGGCGGGGGAACCGCCGCCCACCGGGAGTCGGCGTCGGCGGGCGACCACCGGCCGAGGACGGTCGGCTCGTCATCCGCCACGTCGACCACGACAAGCGACACCCCGGCGGTGAGGTACGCCCGGCCACCCGCGAGCGCGGCGTTGTGGATGGGGTAGGGGGTCTCGTGGAACGCCACCGGCTGGGGGGCCGCCGGATCGGCCACGTCGTACAGGGCGAAGCCGGCGAGGTGGCCCGGCCGCGGGTTCGCCGGGCCGGGCACGAGCAGTCGGTCGCCGGCGACGGCGAGGTCCTGGATGCCCGATAGCGGCCCGTCGTCGTGGTTGTCGGCCACCGACCGGACGGTCGCGACGGTCGAGAGGTCGCTGATATCGACGACCGCGAAGCCGTCGCCGACGGCCACGTAGGCGGTCTCGCCGTCGGTCGAGACGCGGCAGTCGGTGGCGCCGTCGAGACCGACGCGGCCGAGCGGGGCGTATCCGGACGGGTCCGCGGTCCCCTGCGAGCCGGCCGCCGGACCGACGACGCCCGCCGGGACGAGGCCGGCCAGCCCGAGCCCCGCCCGGAGCACCGCGCGCCGTCGCATGGGCCGGGCCTGGGCGAGCCGGCGGATAAGCGGCCCGCTCCCTGGCGTGGCCGGAGCCAGGTATAACCGTCCTGGCCGCCTACCAACGCCCGAGGCGACCTGCCGTGGCTGAAATCGACCGTTGGGAGGAGCGGCTCCAGCGGGAACGCGAGCAGAAGGACCGGTTCTACGCCGAGCACCCCCGCTCGCCCATCCCGCCGGACCACCGGGACGGATTCGAGGGGCTGTCCTACTACCCGCCCGAGCCGTCGCTACGCTTCGAGCTCCCCCTGCACGAGTTCGACGAGCAGGAGCCCATCACCGTGGAGACCTCGACCGAGGGCGAGCGGGAGTACCGCCGCTGGGGCGAGTTCCGTTTCACGGTCGACGGCGAGGAGCTCACGCTCACGGCCTACAAGGCCGACCCCGACGAGGACCGGCTCTGGGTGCCGTTCCGCGACGCGACCTCCGGCGAGGCGACCTACGGCGCCGGTCGGTACCTCGACCTCGAGGCCGACGAGCACCGGACCGACGGCGGCGAGTGGGTGCTCGACTTCAACCAGGCGTACAACCCCTACTGCGCCTACTCCGACGCCTACGAGTGTCCGCTCATCCCGATGGAGAACTGGCTCGAGGTTCCCATCGAGGCCGGCGAGAAGATGTACGAGCCGCCCGAGGGCGCGACCTCGCACGCGCACTGAGTACGACGGCTCGGGAGTTCACCCTCGTTCCGTCGTTTCCGCCGGCACACACCGCCCAGCAACGACCGATACTTCTTATCAGTGCCTGTCGAAGGAGTTGACATGCGTCCTTCGGCGGAGGCGATCACCGTTCTCCACATCGACGACGACCGCGATTTCGTCGAGGTGGCCGCCGAGTTCCTCGAGCGGGAGGCCGACGAGATCTCGGTTCGAACCGCGACCAGCGCCGAAGCCGGTCTCGGCGAGCTCCAACGGGGCGACGTCGACTGCATCGTCTCCGACTACGACATGCCCGGCCAGGACGGGATCGAACTCCTCGAAACCGTCCGGGAAGACCATCCCGACCTCCCGTTCATCCTCTACACCGGCAAGGGCAGCGAGGAGGTGGCGAGCGAGGCCATCGCCAACGGCGCGACCGATTACCTCCAGAAACGGTCCGGAACCGAGCAATATCAGCTGCTCGCCAACCGGATCGTGAACGCCGTCGAACAGTACCGGTCCCGGGAATTGAACGCCGACCTGCAGCGGATACGTAACCTCATCGGCGACATCAATCAAGCGCTGGTCCGGGCCCCCGACCGGGAGACCATCGAGTCCGAGGTCTGTGCGATCATCAGCGAGTCAGACCCGTACCGGTTCGCGTGGTTCGGGGTGCACGACCCGGAGACGGGGACCGTCGAAGTTCGGGCGTCAGCCGGATTCGAAGAGGGGTACCTCGATACCGTCGATATCACCACGGAGCAGGAGCCGACCGGACAAGGGCCGACCGGCAGGGCGATCCGACGGCGAGAACTGGCCGTCATGCAGAACATTCCCGACGATCCCGACTACGAACCCTGGCGGGACGCCGCCCTCGAACGGGGGTATCGGTCCAGCGCAGCGGTCCCCATCGTGCATAACGACGCGATGTACGGCGTCCTGAACGTGTACGCGGAGCGGGCGCAGGCTTTCGACGAGCGGGAACGAGAACTCCTCGACGAACTCGCCGACGACATCGCACACGCCCTGCACAGCCGGGAGCGCGAACGGACGCTCCACCGCGAACGTGATCGCCGGGCGGCCCTCTTCGAGAACGCCACAAACGCGGTCATGGAGGTGACTTTCGACGACGACACGCCGGTCATCACCGGGGTCAACCCGGCGTTCGAGGCGACCTTCGGGTACGCGGCCGAGGACGTGATGGAGCGACCTGTTGATGAAGTCGTCGTCCCCGAGGGGGGACGCGAGGAACACGAGCGGATCAAGACCGACGTCCAGCGGGGCGAACGGGTCGACGCGGAGGTCAAGCGCCGGACCGCCTCGGGGCTTCGGGACTTTCTGCTCCAGATCATCCCCATCGATGCTGGAAACATCTCTCGGGGCGCCTACGCGTGGTACACTGACATCACCGAGCAGCGGGCGCGATCCCGGGAGCTCGAACGGATGGACGAGCGCATCGAGTTCGCGCTCGCCCACACGGACTCCCACGTCTGGGTGGTCGATCAGCATTCCGACCGAACCGAGGTCTACGGGCCGACCGAATCGCTGTACGGCGTCGAAGCGGCGAAGGTTACGGACACGGAGTACTACTACGATAGCCTCGTGCATCCCGAGGATCGCGATCGGCTACGAGCGGCGTTCGAAAGCGTCTTCGACGGTGATGCGGCGCACCTCGATATCGAGTTCCGCATCCAGTTCGGCGAGAAAGGGGGCGAGGTGCGATGGCTGCACTCCGAAGCCCATCTGCGGGACGAGGACGACACGATTCGGCTCGTTGGCATCACGACCGATATCACGGCGCGCAAGGAGCGCGAGCAGGAGCTGCAGCGCTATCGCCAGTTGGTCGAATGGATGGACGAAGGGGCCGTCATCATCGATTCGGACGGGAGGTACGCCTTCGTCGACGAGCGGGCGGCCGGCCAGCAGTCGCCCGACGACTGGGTTGGACGGCCCATCGACGTGTTCTCGGAACTCGCGTCGGTCGACGAGGCGGCGGCGGCCGAGCACGAGGCCGCCATTCGGCGGATCCTCGCCGGTGAGCAGGAGCAGGCGTTGCATACGATGACGGTATCGCCGCCCGACGGCGACGAACTGGTGGTCGAGACCCGATTCAAGGCGGCCCGGGACGCCGACGGAGCACTCCTGGGGGTGGTCGGCATCTCCCGCGACATCACGGAGCGGGCGAAACAGGAGCGGCAGCTCCGGCGAGAACGGGACCGGCTCGACCGGTTCGCCAGCGTCGTCAGCCACGACTTGCGCAATCCGCTCAACGTCGCCCAGGGCCGCCTCGAGCTCGCCAGGGCGGACTGCGAAAGCGACCACCTCGACGCGGCCGACCGCGCTATCAAGCGCATGGAGACGCTCATCGACGATATGCTCTCCCTGGCCAAGGCCGGCGAGGCCGTTGGAGCAACCGAGGCCGTGGAGCTGTCGAGCATGGTCGAGACGTGCTGGGGCCACATCGAGACGGGGGCCGCCGAGCTCGTCGTCGAAACGGACGCCACGCTCCGCGCGGACCGGAGCCGACTGCAGCAGCTGTTTGAAAACCTCATCCGGAACGCGGTCGAACACGCCGGTCCCCAGGTGACGATCACCGTCGGGGATACCGCTTCCGGCTTCTACCTCGAGGACGACGGGCCCGGCATACCCGCAGACGAGCGGGCCGACGTCTTCGAGCCGGGATACACGACGGCCGAGGACGGCACCGGGTTCGGGCTGAGTATCGTCCGGGACATCGCCCAGGCCCATGGCTGGTCGATCGACGTCTCGGCGGGCGAGACCGGCGGCACCCGGGTCGAAATCAACGGTGTCGAATTCGCCGAGTAGGCGAAGCGCTGTTTCAGCAGACGCGTGGGGGGCTCTCGCTGGGCAGCCTGCCGGGCTCAGCCTAACGGGGGCGTCGAGTCGTTCCGGTATGGACCGCCCCGGGAGCCGACGCCGAGAGGATGGGCAGCGGCTCGAACGGGAGCGAGCGGCCGCCGCGAGAACCGACGCGTCGAGCGCCCGGGCACCCCACTGCTGTCGCGGGGGCGGCGGCCATCCGCCCTCGTTCCGCCCGGCCGCCCTCAGTCCGCCGTGGCCGCCGGCCGTTCGGCCAGCGTCAGCACGTCGTCGAAGAAGGAAAGCGTGTCGTGGGGGCCGGGGTGGGCCTCCGGGTGGTACTGCCGGGTCAGGACGCCGAGCGCGTCGCTCTCGAGACCCTCGGGCGTGTCGTCGTTGACGTTGACCTGGGTGACGGCGAGCTCGCCCGGGTCGGCCACGGTGTAACCGTGGTTCTGGGTCGTCATCACGACCCGGTCGGTGGCGAGGTCCCGCACCGGCTGGTTGACCCCGCGGTGGCCGAAGCGCATCTTCTCCGTCGAGCCGCCCAGCGCGTTCGCGACGACCTGCTGGCCCAGGCAGATGCCCGCGATGGGCAGCTCGCCCGCGTAGTGGTCGACGAGCGCCTCGGCGGCGGTGAAGTTCGCCGGGTCGCCCGGGCCGTTCGAGAGGAAGAGCAGGTCGGGGTCGAGGGCGGCCACGTCCGCCGGCGTCGCGTCGTATGGCAGGACGGTGACGTCGGCGTCCCGGCGGTTGAGCGAGTCGAGGATGCTGCCCTTGGCGCCGCAGTCGACGAGCGCGACCGTCGGCCCGTCGCCCGGGTGGTGCTCGGGACCGCCGACGCTGACCTGCGCCCCGATGTCGGCGTGGTCGCTCATGTGCGGGCAGTCGGCGAGCTCGGCCTCGGCGGCCTCGGGCGTCGCGTCGGGGCCGGCCGCCACGCCACACCGCATCGCGCCGCGGTCGCGAATGTCGAGCACCAGGTCGCGGGTGTCAAGCGAGTCCACGGCCGGGACGCCCGCCTCGGCGAGCCAGTCGGCGACGTCGTCGGTCAGCTGCCGGGCGACGACGGCGTTCGGGACGACGCCGTCGGACTCGAAGCGCTCGGGTCGGACGCCGTAGTTGCCGATGAGGGGGTAGGCGAAGGTGAGGACCTGCTCGGCGTAGGACGGGTCGGTGAGGCTCTCCTCGTAGCCGGTGTAGGCCGTGGTGAACACCAGCTCGCCGCGGGTCCGCCCGGGCGCCCGGGCGCGGGCCTCGACGACCCGTCCGGTCTCGAGCGCGAGGTAGGCGTCCGGCATCACGCGAGGCGAACGGCGGAACCGTCCATAAGTCTTGCTTTCGTAGCTGATTACGAAAATCGATTTTACCCCAACCTCTGATTGCGAAATTCGCAACGTTTAGGGCCTGGCCGGCCGACCGGAGCGGACATGGACGACCTGGACCGGGAGATCATCGGCCACCTGCGCCGGGACGCCCGGACCCCCTTCACCGAGATCGCCGACCGCGTCGGCACGTCCGAAGGAACGGTCCGTAACCGGGTGGAGCGGCTGACCGAGGAAGGGATCATCGAGCGGTTCACCATCTCGACGCACACCGGCAACGTCCAGGCCATGATCGAGGTCTCCGTCGAGGTCGACGTCGACACGGCCGCGGTCTCGGCCCGGTTCGCCGAGTGGGACGAGGTGGACTTCGTCTGGCAGGTCTCCGGCGAGGAGGACGTCGTGGTGGTCGTCGACGCCGCCGACACCGAGCGGGTGAACGAGCTCATCACCCGGGCCCGGTCGATGGACGAGGTCAAGCGGACGAAGACCCGACTGATCCTCGACGAGCGGCTGGGCTGAGCGGGATCGGAGCGGCGCCGACGACGTCCGTCCGCGGAGGCCGGTCGGCCGGGCCCCGTGAAGTCGAAGCGCGTAAGACCGGGCCCGTCCATGGCGCTCGCATGCCCACGGAGGACGCCTCGGGCGCGGCCGGTGACGGCGAGGCCGGGGAGGAGCCGGTCGTCGCCGTCGACGCCGAGGACAACGCGCTCGACGTCGTCGACCGGTACGAGGCCCACACCGGCGACGGCATCCGCCACCGGGCGTTCACCTGCCTGCTGTTCGACGAGGCGGCCCGGCTGCTCCTGGCCCAGCGCAGCCCGGAAAAGCGGCTCTGGGACACCTACTGGGACGGCACGGTCGCCTCCCACCCCGCCCCCGAGCAGTCCCAGCTCGACGCCACCCGGAACCGCCTGGAGGAGGAGCTGGGCGTCAGCCCCGACCAGTACGACGACCTCCATGAGACCGACCGATTCGAGTACAAGCGGTTCTACCCGAACGAGGGGGTCGAGTGGGAGGTCTGTACGGTGCTGCAGGCGACGCTCGCGGACACCGGGCTCGTCCCGAACGAGGCGGAGATCGGCGGGCTCCTCTGGGTCGACTACGACCACCTCCACGAGTATCCCCGGTTCTACCGCCAGCTCCGGCTCTGTCCCTGGTTCGAGATCGCGATGCGCCGCGACTTCTCCTGACCCGGCCGGCCGAGCTCCCGACGAGGTCCCGGCGTTCGAGCGGCGCCTCACCCCGCCTCGTCCGGCGGGTCGGCCGAGTCGGCCGCCCAGTCCGCCCAGTCCTCGACGACCGTCCGGTCCGCGTTGGCGGTCAGCCGGTGGAGCTTCGCCTCGAAGCTCTCGAGGCGCCCGTCCGCGGCGACCGCCCAGTAAGGGCCCTTCTGGCGGACGAGGTCGCGCTCGGCGAGCCGGGCCAGGAGCAGTCCGACGCGCGGGCCGGTGACGTCGACCGCCGACGCGATCTCCGCCGGGGTGAAGCCCTTGCTGGGGTTCGCGGCCAGGAACCGGAGGATCGCGTTGGCGTCCGCGCCCCGCGTCAGCCGAAGCGCCGGCTCGCCGTCGGCCTCGTACGACTCGAACTCGACCGGCATCGACGTCCCCTTCGGCGCCGTCCGTAATCAGTCTTCCATCGGGCGGTCACTGCTCGCTGTCGGGCACGACCACGACCTTCCCGAAGCCCTCCCGGCTCTCGATGAGCTCGTGGGCGCGGGCCGTCTCGCTCATCGGGAGCACCGCCCGGACGTGGGGTTCGAACGTGCCGTCCCAGACCAGCGGGAGGACGTCGTCGATCTCGCCCGGCGTGGCCATGGTCGAGCCCAGCACCGACAGCTGGTTCCAGAAGATGCGGCGGATGTCGGTCTCCGGCGACGGGCCGGTCGTCGCCCCGCAGGTGACCAGCCGGCCGCCCTTGGCCAGCGCGGCCAGCGAGTCCCGCCAGGTCGCCGCGCCAACGTGGTCGACGACGACGTCCACGCCGCGCCGGCCGGTGTGCTCCCGGACCGCCTCGGCGAAGTCCCGCTCCTCGTAGTTGATGGCGTGGTCCGCACCCAGCTCCCGGGCGTGGTCGAGCTTCGCCTCGGTGCTGGCGGTGGCGATGACGTCCGTGCCGGCGTGCGTCGCGATCTGGACCGCGGCGTGGCCAACGCCGCCGGAGGCGCCGAGGACGAGCACCGTCTCGCCCGGCCGGACGTCGGCGCGGGTGACGAGCATCCGCCAGGCGGTCTGGAACACCAGCGGTGCGGCCGCCGCCGTCTGCCAGTCGACGCCCTCGGGGACCGCCACCAGGTTGTCCTCGGGCACGGCTGCGAGCTCCGAATGGACGCCGCGGGTGTGCTCGCCGATGATGGCGAAGTCGACGCAGGTGGCCTCCTCGCCGTCGCGACAGAACTCACACTCGCCACACGAGACGCCGGCGGTGACCGCGACCCGATCGCCCGGTTCGAAGCGGGTGACCGCCTCGCCGACGGCCTCGACGACGCCGGCGGCGTCGCTGCCGGGCACGTGGGGCAGCTCGAGGTCGAACCCGGGCAGGCCCCGGCGAGTCCAGACGTCGAGGTGGTTGAGCGCCCCCGCCTTGACGTCGACGACGACCTCGTCGGGGGCCGGCACCGGGTCGGGGAAGTCGCCGTACTCGATGACGTCGGTGTCGCCGTGGTCCGTGAACTGGACGGCTTGCATGGTCGCGGTTGGGGCGGAGCGACCCATAACGCTGCGGCATCGATCCCGGACGGTACCACCACCGGGGTTTTGGGACCCCCTCACCAACGGGCGCCATGGTCGACTTCCACGAGCGGGACACCCAGTCGGGCCACACCTCGCTCGCCGAGCCAGCCGACACTGGCGAATCGGGTAACGTCGCCGAGGACTCGGGGGCCGACAGCGACAACGGTGACGAGACGGCCACGACGGGGGACCCGCCAGCCAGTGGAGCCGACGACGGCCACGACCATCACGAGCACGACCACGACGACCACCACGCCCACGACCTGGCGTCGGTCCGGGTGGCGGTCGTGACCGTCTCCTCGACGCGGACCCTCGACGACGACCCGAGCGGCGACGCCATCGTCGAGTCGTTCGAGGCCGCCGGCCACGAGATCGCGACCCGGGAGCTGGTCGCCGACGACCTCGACGGCGTCCAGGGTCGGCTCGACGGGCTCGTCCGGCGGGCGGACGTCGACGTCGTCGTCTCCACGGGCGGGACGGGGGTCACGCCCGACGACGTCACGGTCGAGGCCGTCCGGCCCCTCCTCGAGAAGGAGCTACCCGGCTTCGGCGAGCTGTTCCGCCGGCGCTCGGAGGCCGACATCGGGACCCGGGTCGTGGCCACGCGGGCGCTCGCGGGCATCGCCGATGGGGTGCCCGTCTTCTGCCTTCCCGGGAGCGAGGCCGCCGCCCGGCTCGGGGCCGACGAGATCATCGTGCCCGAGGCGGGCCACCTGGCCGGCCTCGCCCGGCGCGACGAGGCCGAGGAGTAAGCCGGCCGTGCCGGGCGAGAAGCAGGCCGTCCGCGAGCGCGTGTGGGACGACCTCGAGGCCAGCGGCGAGGCCCGCTTTCCGTTCCCGCCCCACGGCCGGATCCCGAACTTCGCGGGGGCCGAGGAGGCTGCGGACCGGCTGGCGGCCACCCCCGAGTGGCGGGCCGCCGACGCCGTGAAGGCCAACCCCGACGCGCCCCAGCTGCCGGTTCGCCGCCGGGCCCTCGCCGAGGACAAGGTGGTCTACATGGCGGTGCCCCGGCTGCGCGAGGAACGCTGCTTCGTCGAACTCGACCCCGCGACGCTCGACGACCCCGACGCCGCGGCGACCGTCTCCGGGATGGACGACCACGGCGTGGCCGTGCGCCCGGAGGACCTGCCGCGGATCGACCTCGTCGTCGCCGGGAGCGTCGCCGTCACGGCCGACGGCGCCCGCGTCGGCAAGGGCGAGGGCTACAGCGACCTCGAGTGGGCCGTACTCGTCGGGTTCGAGCGGGTCGGGCCGGAGACGGTCGTCGCGACGACGGTCCACGAACGCCAGCTGGTCGACGACCTCCCGGGGCCCGCCGCCCACGACGTGCCGATGGACCTGGTGGTGACGCCCGAGCGGACCGTCCGCACGGAGACGCCGTACGCGCGGCCGACCGGAGTCGACTGGTCGCGGCTCGACGACGACCGCGCCCGCGAGATCCCGGTGCTCCAGCGGCTCCGGAAGTCGTCCTGACCGGGGCCCGTCAGTCCCCCGTCAGCTCCTCGGCGACGACGGCCGCGTCGAGCAGTGCCGGCGAGACGGCGAGGTCGACCTGGCCGCGGACGAACTCCGGCAGCGCGTCGGGGGCGTAGACGACCACCCGGAGCTCGGGGTTGACCTCCAGGGCGACCGGGACGGCCGTGGCCTCGCCGACGTCGGTCAGCACCAGCAGGTCGGCGTCCTCGATGCCGGCCGCCCGAAGCGACTCGCCGCTGCCGACGCCGTCGACGCGGGCCACCCGGGCGCCGCGCGACTCGAGGGCCGGACCGAGCCCGCGGTCCGGTCCGACCAGAACGACGTGTATCGTCATCGGTAGGTGCTGACGTCGGCTGTCGGTGCGGCCAGGCGACGGTCGGGGGCCGACTATTCCCGGACGACGACGCGGAGCTCCTGCTGGCTCCCGCCGGCGCACTTCTTGTGGTAGTACCGGTAGCCCTCGTTGTACGGGTACTGCTTCGCCCAGTCGATGTCGCCCTCGGCGGCCAGCGTGTCGACGACCTCGTCGGACTCGTTCACGAAGACCCGGTGGGTCTCGCCGCAGTACGGGCACCGCGTGGTCTCCTTCGCCACGAGCGATGGGTGGCCCGTCGCCATCACCCGGGCAAACAGCACACAGGCCTATAGCCGTTGTTATTGGTCTGCTGGGAAGTCGACGACCGGGGGCCGGGGCAGCGAGCGGCTACGACGCCTCGAGCGCCGAGCGGATCTTCTCGGCCGTGACGGGCAGGCTGTACACGCGGGCCCCGACCGCGTCGCGGACCGCGTTCCCGAGGGCGGGCGCGACGCCGTTGGTCGGCAGCTCCGCGATGGACTTCGCCCCGAACGGCCCCGTCGGCTCGTGGGTCTCGACGACGATGGTCTCCATCGGCGGGGTGTCCTCGGTGGTGGGCATGCCGTACTGCCGGAAGCCCAGCACCTCGGGGTTGCCCTCGTCGTCGAAGCTGAAGGTGCCGCTGGTGGCGAACTCGAGGCTCATGTGCTCGCCGCCCTCGATCTGGCCCTCGACCAGGGGCGGGTTGATGGCCACGCCGCAGTCGGCCGCGTAGACCAGCTGGTTGATCTCGAACGCGCCGGTCTCCTCGTTGACGGTGACGTCGACGAACTGGGCGCCGAAGGGCGGCGGGCTCTGGTCGGTACTGTGGTGGCTCGCGCCCATGACCTGCTCGCGCTCCTCGCCGCCGTAGATGGATTCGTAGCCGATCTCCTCCAAGGTGACCTCCTCGCCGGTGGCCTCGCTGTAGACGACGCCGTCGCCAGTCTCGAGGTCCTCGGCGGGCTCCTCGAGGAGCTTCGAGCCCCAGTAGAGCAGCCGCTCCTTGGCGTCGAGCGCGGTCTCCTTGACCGCCCGGCCGGAGATGTAGGTCGTCGAGGACGCGTAGGCCCCGTAGTCGAAGGGGGTGTCGTCGGTGTCGCTCGACTTGACGACGACGTCCTCGGGGGCACACCCGAGGACCTCGCTCGCGATCTGGGCGAACATCGTGTCGTTGCCCGAGCCCGTGTCGACGCCGCCGACGTGGAGGATGAACGAGCCGTCCTCGTTCATCTTGATGTGGGCGGCGCCGAGCTCGTCGCCCTGGACGCCGCTGCCCTGCGCGCACAGCGCGAGGCCGACGCCGCGGTGCAGGTGAGGCTCGTCTGGCTGCTCCGCGTGGCGGTCGTGGTACCCGACGGCCTCGGCGCCGCGCTCGATGCACTCGCGCATGCCGCACGACCTGATGCGCCGGGCGCCCTCGCCCTCCCCGAGGATGTCGGAGATTCGGTCGAGGTCGCCCTCTCTGACGTGGTTGCGCAGCCGGAACTCGAGCGGGTCGAGGTCGAGCCGCCGGGCCACCTCGTCCATGTGGCACTCGACGGCGAAGTGGCCCTGCGGGGCGCCGTAGCCCCGCTGGGCGGCGGCGATTGGCAGGTTCGAGTGGACGACGTCCGCGGTGAACCGGACGTTCTCGACCCGGGGGTAGATGGGCAGGGGCTTGGTCCCGACGTTGCCCGCGACGGTCATGCCGTGGGGCCCGTAGGCGCCGGTGTTCGACAGGGCGTAGAGGTCCATCGCCAGGAGTTCGCCGTCGTCGGTCGCGGCGGTCCGCATCGTCATCGACATCGGGTGGCGGTTCCGCATCGCGTGGAACTCCTCCCGACGGCTCATCTCGAGCTTGACCGGCTTGCCCGCGGCGAGGTGTAGCGCGAACGTGATGGGCTCGATGACCATCGCCTGCTTGCCGCCGAACCCGGCCCCGATGCGGGGTTTGGTCACCCGGATGTCCCGGATGGGCACGTCGAAGAGGTGGCTCAGCTGCCGCCGGGTGTGGTTGGGGACCTGGGTGCTCGAGATGAAGACGTACCGGTTGTCCTCGTCGGTGTAGGCGATGGTGGTGTGGGGCTCGGGGATGCAGTGGTTCTGGTAGGGCGTCTCCCACTCGGTCTCGAGGACGTGGTCGGCGGCCTCGACGGCCGCCTCGACGTCCCCGAGCTCGCCCTCGAAATGGGACTCCCGGTTCCGGGTGTAGTCAGCGCCCGTCTGCTTGTTCTCGACCTCGTCGGGGTCGAACAGCTGGGGCGCGTCGTCGTCCATCGCCCGGCGGTAGTCCAGCACGGCGTCGAGCTCCTCGTATTCGACCGTGACCTTCCGGGCCGCCTTGTCGGCGGTGGCCTTGTCCTCGGCCGCCACGGCCGCGACGGGGTCGCCGACGAACCGGACGTGCTCGCGGAGCACCTTCATGTCCCACGGGCTGGGCTCCGGGTAGGACTGGCCCGCCGAGGTGTAGGGGTTCTCCGGGACGACGTCGTCCCAGGGCGTGATGACCGCGTGGACGCCGTCCATCGCCTCGGCCTCGCTGGTGTCGATGTCGGTCACGTAGCCGTGGGCGACGTCGCTCCGGATGACCTTGCCCGCGAGCAGCTCAGGGAAGTGGACCCGGAAGTCGGCGGTGAACTTCGCCTCCCCGGTCACCAGCTTCCGGGCGTCGTACTTCTCGACGTCCTCGGTGATGTTCCGGCGTTCCTCGACGGGCTTGCGGTTGCCCTCGGGCTCGTCCCACGCTAGCGGGAACGCCTCGCGCTCCTCGTCGCGCTCGACGGCCTCGGGGTTGTCGCCGGCCTCCTCGGGCTGGCTCATGCCGACCGCCCTCCCTCCCCGGCCCGGTCGCGGCGGGTGCCGCCGTCGGCGGCGACGCGCTCGCCGTCGAGCCGGTCGGCCGCGTCCATGACGGCCTCGATGATCGTCTGGTAGCCGGTACACCGGCACAGGTTGTCCGCGAGGGCCTCGCGGACCTCCTGCTCGGTCGGGTCGGGGTTCGTCTCGAGGAGGGCCTTGGTGCGCATGATGAAGCCGGGCGTACAGAAGCCACACTGCAGCGCCGTGTTGTCGACGAACGCCTGCTGGATGGGATGGAGGTCGTCCTGGGTGCCCAGGCCCTCGATGGTCTCGACGCTCGCCCCGTCGACCCGGCTGGCCGGGAGGACGCAGGACTGGCGGGCCTCGCCGTCGACCTGCACCATGCACATCCCGCAGGCCCCCGTGTCACACCCGCGCTTCGCCCCGGTGTAGCCGTGCCGCCGGAGGACGTCGAGCAGCAGGTCCGACTGCGCCACCTCGACAGTCCGGGGTACGCCGTTCAGTTCGAACTCGAGTTCCATGGGTAGCTCGGTCGCCCGCGAGCGACAGGTACCACGACTGAGGGCGAGCGTCACTAAATAGCTACGGACGGGGCCCCGAATCGCTTTTCACCGTCGGTCGCCAGGGGCCGGCCATGACCGACCTGGGCGTCCTCCTCACCGGCGGGCCCTTCGACAGCCAGCGGTGGCGCACGGCCTACGAGCTCGGCCGGGCGGCCCTGGACGACGGGCGGGAGGTCGCCTACTTCCACTACCTCGACGGGGTGCTGGTGCCCGTCGTCGACCAGCGGCTGCCCGACTGCAGCGACGCCAGCCTCTACGACGAGATGCCGACCGAGAAGTTCCAGGCGCTCCTGGCCGGCGGCGCCGAGGTGGTCTGCTGTGGCCTCTGCGTCGACGCCCGGGGCATCGACCCCCAGGCCGACTACCCCGCCGGCGTCGAGGTGGGCCTGCTGCCCGACCTCGCGGACATGCTCGGCGCGGCCGAGCGGGTGGTATCGCTGTGAAACGGGACGTGTTGGTGATGCTGACGCGAGCCCCCGGCCGGGTTCACGTGTCGGAGGGGCTCCGGGCCGCCCGGGGCGTCGCCGCCGGCTTCGATCGCCACGACGTCACCGTCCTGTTCACCCAGGACGCCGTCGACGCCGCCCGGGCCGCCGCCGACCGCGAGGCGCTCAACATGGCCGAGCACGTCGCCGACCTCCACGCACAGGACGGCCGGATGCTGGCCGACGGCGCCGCGCTCGACGAGCGGGGTATCGACCGGTCCGCGCTCGCCGACGACATCGCCGCCGTCGACGGCCAGGCGGCCACCGCACTCGTCCGGCAGGCCGACCACACCCTGGACTTCTGACCGTGCTCTACCTCGTCGACAAGCCGCTGGCCGACGCCGGCTTCCGGGCCGCCCGGGACGACCCCGACGGCCAGGTCGTCCTGCTGCAGGACGGCGTGCTGCTCGAGCCCGACCTCGACGCCCCAATCTACGCCGTCCGCGCCGACGCCGAGGTCCGTGGCGTCGAGCTCCCGGCGGACGTGGCGGCCGTCGACTACGACGAGCTGCTCGAACTCGTCTTCGAGCAGGAGGTCAAGTCGTTCGTATGAACCTCCTCGAGCGCGCCGCCGAGCTCGCCGACCGCGGCCGCCCCGTCGCCATGCTCACCGTCGTCCGCAAGGACGGCCACGCCCCACGCGGCGTCGGCACCCGCATGCTCGTCACCCCCGACGACACCTTCGGCACCATCGGCGGCGGCACCGTCGAGCGACTCGCCGTCGACGCCGCCCGCGAGGTGCTCGCCGGCGACGCCGACCCCGGCGTACGGTCCTTCGACCTCGAGCCCGGCGGCAACACCGGCATGGTCTGTGGCGGCGCCATGGACGTCTTCGTCGACCGCCTCCGCGGCCAGCCACGCCTCTTCATCGCCGGCGGCGGCCACATCGCCGCCGAACTCGCCCCGCTGGCTGTCCGGTTGGGCTACGACGTCACCGTCGTCGACGACCGCGACGACTTCGCCGTCGAGGGGCGCTTCCCCGACGACGTCAGCGTCGTCCACGGCGACTACGGCCAGACCCTGGCCGAGCTGCCGCTCGCCAACGCCGCCCTCGTCGTCGCGACCCGCAGCGGCACCTTCGACCGGGCGGCCCTCGCCGCCGGCCTCGACGCCGAGGCGGGCTACCTCGGCCTCGTCGCCAGCGACACCAAGGCCGAACGCGTCCTCGACGACCTCGACGACGACGGCTACGCCCGCCGGGCGCTCGCCCGGGTCCGCGCCCCCGTCGGCCTCGACCTCGGTGGCGGCGCCCCCGAGGACGTCGCGCTGGCCGTCCTCGCCGAACTCCACCGCGACCGCCACGACGCCGACGGTGACCGCCTCACCCGGCTGAACCTCGACGACCTCGTCGTGGTGCGGGGCGGCGGCGACCTCGCCTCCGGCGTCGTCTTCCGGCTCCAGCGGGCCGGCCGACCCGTCCTCGTCGCCGAGGTCGAACGCCCGACGGCCGTCCGACGCGCCGTGGCCTTCGCCGAGGCCGTCTACGAGGGGGCGGTCGAGATCGAGGGCCTGGTGGGCCGCCGCGTCGACGACGTCGACGAGGCCGTCGCGGTCCTCGGGGACGGCGACGTGCCCGTCCTCGTCGACCCCGAGGCCGCCGTCGTCGACGCCCTCGAGCCCGCCGCCCTCGTCGACGCCACCATGGCCAAGGGCCAACGCGATACCGGCACCCGCCGCGGCTTGGCCGACGTCGTCGTCGGCCTCGGCCCCGGCTTCGTCGCCGGGGGGCCGGAGGCCGGCCGGGCCGCCGGGACGGAGGCGGCCGCCGCGTCCGGCGTCGCCAACGGCGGCGAGGCGGGCACGGCCGACGGCCGCCCCATGCCCGTCGACGCCGTCGTCGAAACCCACCGCGGCCACGAACTCGGCCGGGTGTACTACGACGGTACCGCCGCGCCCTACGACGGCGTGCCCGGCGAGCGCGACGGCGTCACCCACGAGCGCGTCCTCCGCGCGCCCGAGAACGGCGAATGGTCGCCCGCCGTCGACATCGGCGACCTCGTCGAGGCCGGCGACGTCGTCGGCCACGTCGCCGGCGAGCCCGTCGAGGCCCAGGTCGACGGCCGCGTCCGCGGGCTCGTCCATCCGGGCCTCGACGTCGACGCCGGCGCCAAGCTCGGCGACGTCGATCCCCGTGGCGACGACGTCGACCCGGCCGCCATCTCCGATAAGGCCCTCGCCGTCGGCGGCGGCGTCCTCGAAGCCCTGCTGAAGCTCGGGTAGCGGGCCAACGGGGGCTCAGTCCGGGGCCGGGGCGGTGCCGAGCGCGACCTCCTCGAGCGTCGGGTCCACCAGCTGAGCGCCCTCGCCATCGGTGACCCGGCCCACGTCCCGGTGGAACACGCCGGCGTCGGCCAGGGCCGACGCCAGGGTATCGGCCCGGCCCGCGGGCACTGCCAGCAGGAGGCCGCCGCTCGTCTCCGCGCTCTCGCCGTCGGCCAGGCCGTAGCCGAACAGCCGGGAGAGCGCCTCGGTGCCGGCGACCACCGGCAGCCGCGTCAGCTCGACGCCGACGCCGCTCCGCCGGGCCAGCGTTCGGGCCTCGCCCAGGAGGCCGAAGCCGGTGACGTCCGTGCCGGCCGAGGCGAGCTCGCGGGCGGCGAGGGCGGCCTCCCGGTTCGGGGTCAGCATCCAGGCGAGCGCCTCCTCCCCGACCGCCCCGACGTCCCGGTCGGTCGCCGCGCGGACCTCGTCGCCGAACTCGCCGTCCAGGACCCGCAGCGCGCCCATCGCCGGCTGGGTGCCGAGCGGCTTCGTGAGGTAGAGCCGGTCGCCGGGGCGGGCGCCGTCCGTCGTCAGCAGCGCGTCCCGCGGGGCGGTCGCGGTGACGGCCCCGCCGGCCAGCGGCCACGGGTTGAGGATGGTGTGACCGCCGGCGACGACGCCCTCCATCCCGGCCATGGCGTCGACCACCCCGGAGAGGACGGCCGGCGCGACGTCGGTCAGCTCCCGGGGAAGTCCGAGCATCACGAGGCAAGCGAGGTCGTCGACCGCCCCGGTCGCGAAGGCGTCGCTGGCGGCGTTGACCGCCGCGACACGGCCGAAGTCGTACGGGTCGTCGGCGATGGGCGTGAAGACGTCGAGGGTCGAGACCAGCGCCCGGCCCTTGTCGATGGGCTGGACGGCGGCGTCCTCGCCGACGCCCGCCAGCAGCCCCGGCTGGCCGGCGTCGAGGCCGGCCTCGGCGAGCAGCGAGTCGAGGTCGCCCTGGCCAACCTTGCACGAGCAGCCGTGGAGCTCGGCGTACTCGGTCAGCGGTGGCGCGCGATCGTCAGGCATCTCACACGTCCGCGCCGTCGGCGGTCGCCGTGATCTGGAGCTCGAAGGCCCCGTCGCCGTGGTCCGGGCCGTCGGACACCTCGTAGCCGTGTCGCTCACAGGTCCGCCGGAGGTTCCGCTCGGCCGGCGGGTAGTCGCCGCGGACGAGGAGCTCCTCGCCGGGGTCGAGCTCGGCGAGGCGGTCGCGGACGATGAGCGCCGGCCGGGGACAGACCTCGCCCGTGACGTCCACTACCTCCATGGGTCGTCGTACCCGGCCGGCACCCATAACCCTAGCGTCGGCGGGCCCGACGGCAGGTCGCACAACGCTGAAACCGGCCGCGGGCGAACGGAACACATGGACCTCGCCGGGGCGCTCGGCCTGGAGGAACGCGCGCTGGTCGCGTTCGTAGGGGCGGGCGGGAAGAAGACGGCCATGGCCCGACTCGCGGGGGAGGCCGGACGGCGGGACGTTACGGCGGGGTACACGACCACCACCCACGTCCCGCCCCCCGACGACCTCCCGCTGGTGGTGGCCGCCCCCGAGGCGCTCGAGGTCGCCCTCGACGGGTACGACCCGCCGGTCGCCTTCGCCCGCGAGTGGGTGGAGCAGCCCGAGCGGGCCGACCGGAAGCTCCGGGGGTTCGAGCCGGCGGTCGTCGACTGGACCTACCGGGCCCGGCTGTTCGACTGGCTGCTCGTCAAGGCCGACGGGGCCCGCCGCCGGCCGTTCAAGGCACCCGGCCCGGACGAGCCGGCGATGCCAGCCGCCGCCACCCACGTCGTTCCAGTCGCCTCCGTCGGTGTCGTCGGCGAGCCGTTGACCGACGAGCACGTCCACCGGGTCGACCGGGCGGCCGCGGTGGCCGGCCTGTCGCCGGGCGAGACCATCGACACGACGGCGGTCGGGACGGTCCTCGCCAGCCCCGAAGGCGGGTGCAAGGACGTCCCCCCGGGGGCCGACGTGGTGCCGATCGTCAATCAGGCCGACACGACGGCGCGTCGCGAGACCGCCCGGCGCGTGCTCGCCCACGCGTTCGAGGCGACCGACCGGCTCGACCGTGGCCTCGTCACCTCGTTCGAAGCGGACTACTGTGCGGTGGTGACGGCCGCCGAGGTCGGGTGACCGCCGTCAGTCGGTCGACGGTTTGACCGCCTGGGCGGCCTCGCGGTGCTCGGCCAGGTCGAGGTCGACCTCGCGGGCCCGCCGGCGGATGGCGTCGGCGTCGGCGATCGTCAGTTCGCCGTCGTCGTAGCACACCTGTCCGTCGATCATCGTGAACCGGACGTCGTCGCCGTGGGCCGCGAAGACCAGGTGGCCGAGCACGTCGTTGAGCGGGGTCGCGCGGGTCACGTCGGTCGTGAGGCCGATGATGTCGGCCTTCCAGCCCTCGCGGATGGCGCCGACGCCGTCGAAGCCCGCCGCCCGGGCGCCGTTCAGCGTGGCCATCTCGATGATGCTCGAGGCCGGGGTGGCCGTCGGGTCGAGCGCCTCGACCTTCTGCAGCAGGCTGGCCTGGCGCATCTCCGT
>JBDGPL010000215.1:0-735 GCA_042219705.1 Halobacteriales archaeon
AGGCCGCGCTGGAAGCGGGGCCAGCGGCCCAACACCGCCGTCGCGGCGGCGGTCGTGAGGGCGGCGAGCATCGGCGCGACCACCAGCTGACTCACGGTTCGACCCCCAGCTCGTCGAGGTCGATGGTGCCGTGCTCCTCGTAGACGCGGTAGGTGAGCACGAGGGCGAACGCCGTCGTCCCGAACCCGATGACGATGGCCGTCAGGACCAGCGCCTGCACGAGCGGATCGCTCACGGGGCCGGCGTGGTCGGCGCCGTGGGCGAGCACCGGGACGACCTCGCCCGGGGCGGGGTCGCCCATCGTGACGAGGAAGACGTTCGCCGCCTGGCTCAGCACGACGACGCCCCAGACCACCCGGACGACGTCCCGCCGGAGCACGAGGAACGTCCCGAGCGCGAACAGGGTCCCGAGGGCGACGGCGAGGACGAACTGGGTCATTCCGTCCCCACCACCGACACGATGGTCAACAGGCCGCCGAGGACGGTCAGGAAGACGCCGACGTCGAACGCCAGCGCGCTCGCGACCTCGAGCTCGCCGAACAGCGGGACCCCGTGCAGGACGACGTAGGTCTGGGCGAGGAACGGCTCGCCGAACAGGACGGGGACCAACCCGGCCCCGGCGGCGAGCACGAGGCCGCCGCCCAGTCCCAGCCGGTACCACTCGACGGGGCCGTGGCCGAACAGGGCGTCCTCGCCCGAGACCCCGAGGAACGCCTGCAGCGCCCCCAGGCCGTG
>JBDGPL010000215.1:745-5318 GCA_042219705.1 Halobacteriales archaeon
GACGGCGGCGATGAACCCGCCGCCGGGGAGGTTATGTCCCTGCAGCAGCAGGGCGACCGCGGTCACGAGGATGAGGGGGACGGTGAGGCGGGCCACCGTCCGGGCGATGACGGTGCTCACTCTCCCGCCTCCATTCGGCCCCGGAGCGCGACCAGCACGAGCACGGAGAGGCCGGCCATCGCCACGACCGATATCTCGCCCATCGTGTCGAACGCCCGGAAGTCGACGAGGATGACGTTGACCACGTTCCCCCCGCCGCCCCGGGGAATGGCGTTCTCGACGAAGAACGACGCGATACCCTGGTCCGGGTCGTCGGCCGTGGCGAGGAGGACCGACAGGAACACCGTCGCCCCGACGGCGGCGGCGAGCAGGCCGTCGCGGGCCGTCCGGAGCGGCCGGGCCTCGCCGTAGTAGGCCGGCAGCTTGTCGAGCACGAGCAGGAAGATGACCAGCACGAGCGTCTCGACGACCAGCTGGGTCAGCACCAGGTCCGGCGCCCGGACGAAGACGTAGACGATGGCGATCATGAAGCCCAGGATGGAGAGGGTCAGCACGCCGGCGACGTGGGAGGGGGCTCGGGTCGTCAGGGCCGCCGCCACGACGGCGACGAACAGGACGACGACGGCGGGTACCCCGACGGCGAGCGACTCGAAGGCGGGCACCCGGACCGCGGTGGCGGCGTAGCCGAGGAGGGCCAGGGCCGCCGTGGTACCGAGCACCCAGGTCGCGTAGGTCCGCAGGCGGCCGGTCATGACCGCCCGGGTGGAGGCCGTCGAGAGCCGGTCGACGCCGTCGACGGCGCCGTCGTAGTAGCAGTCGACGGTCAAAGGCTCGACCGACAGCGCGGCCCGGAGCCCCCGGCGGAGCCGCCCGGCGGCCGGCCAGGTGGCGAGCCCGCCCGCCAGCGCGGCGGCGCTCATGCCGACAGGGACCGACAGGTGGGTCGGGAGCCCGACGTGGAAGGCGGCCGGGCCGCCCGTCCCGGCCGAGGCCGCCCCGGCGATGGTCTCAACCGCCAGCCCCGGCGCGACGGAGACGACGGCCGTCAGCACGGCGAGCAGTCCTGCCGGCGCCAGCATCACTGCGGGGGGCCGGTGGGCCTCGCCGAGGGCGGCCGGCCGGTCGCCGAAGAACACCGCCAGGAACCGCAGCGAGTAGATGACGGTCAGCATGCTGGCCACGACGGCGACGGCCGGCAGCAGCCACCACGCGCCGCCGGCCTGGAGGGCGGCCTCGTAGGTGGCCTCGAAGAGCAGCTCCTTCGAGTAGAACCCGGACAGTGGCGGCACGCCTGCCATCGAGAGCGCGACGACGACGGTGACGGCCGCGGTGAGTGGGAGGTCGCGCCGGAGGCCGCCCAGCTCGTCGAGGGCCCGGGTGCCGGCCTCGTGGGCGACGATGCCCGCGACGAGGAAGAGCGCCGCCTTGAACAGCGCGTGGTTGAGGACGTGAAGAACCCCGGCCTCCGCGCCGACCGACGACAGCAGGCCGAACCCCGCGACGACGAGGCCGAGGTGGGAGGCGGTCGAGTAGGCCAGCAGCGCCTTCACGTCGGCGGCAGCGACGGCCAGGGCGGCCGTCACCAGCATGGTCAGGAGCCCGACCGAGACGAACAGCAGCGTCCACTCCTCGCTCGCGAGCAGCGGCCGTACCCGGCCGACGAGGTAGACGCCGGCCTTGACCATGGTCGCGGCGTGGAGGAAGGCCGAGACGGGCGTGGGAGCCTCCATGGCGTTCGGCAGCCAGATGTGCAGCGGGACCTGGGCGGCCTTCGCGCCGGCCCCCACGGCGACCAGGAGGAGCACCGGCAGGAAGCGCCCGGCGGCCCGGAGGTCGGCCTGGACGGCGTCCGGCCGGGCGAGCATCGCGGCGAGGTCGAACGTGCCGGCGGCCGAGGCCAGCAGCAGGAACCCGACGAGCATGAACAGCCCGCCGCCGACCGTGACGACCATCGCCTTCCGGGCGGCGTACCGCGAGTCGGCGTCCCGGTGGTAGTGACCGATGAGCACGAACGAGGCCAGCGAGGTCAGCTCCCAGAAGACGAACAGCACCACGAGGTCGGCCGCGAACGCGACCCCGAGCATCGATCCCAGGAAGGCCAAAAGTGCGGCGTAGTACCGGGGCTGGGCGGGCTCGCCGTGCATGTAGCCCCGCGAGTAGACCAGGATGAGGACGCCGATGCCGCTGGCGAGGTAGCCGATGAGGAGCGCGAGGCCGTCGACGTAGAACCGCAGCGCCACGCCGAGCGACGGCAGCCATTCGACCGCCACCGCCCCCCGGCTCCCGTGGAGGCTCGCGACGATTCCGAAGCAGGCGAGCGCGACGCCGGCGGCGTAGTAGGCGGTCCGTTCGCCGAGCACCCGGTGGACGAGGGGGACGAGCGCCGCCGCGAGAAACGGGAGGAAGACCAGCGCGGCTACCGCGTGAAACGCCGGCTGCACACCCGGTCATGACACGAAGCCGTACCTTAAGGGTTCTCAACCGGGGTCCGGCCGGGCCCAGGCCGGAGCTCGCCCGGCGGTCCCCCGTCGGCCGGCCTATCCCGATCCGTCGACGCCCGGCTCCGCGGCCCAGTTCTCCGCGAACGTCTCGAACTCCTCGTACCGCGGGAAGAACTTCGACGGCTCGTCGTGCCGGATCTCCGCGACGACCTCCCCGTTCAGGTACCGGATGATGCTGTTGACGTAGCCCACCTCGTGGGTGTGGGCAACGAGCTCGGTGGCCCGCCGGAGCTCGAAGTTCGTGCCCAAGAGGATGGCGGTCTGGGTCGCCGGGTCGAGCAGGGTGAGCACCATGAAGACCCGGCCCTGGACCGTGTTCCGCCGGACGTCGTACTTCGGGAACTCGCCCGCCTCGACGGCCTCGCCGATGGCCTCGGCCGCGGAGTCCGGCACGATGTGGCTGAGCCCCCAGTAGCCCTTGCGGTGGACGGGCGCCACCGTCCCGGTGTGGCCCACGTCCGTCGCGATGACGTCCCAGCCGTCCGCCTCGTACTCCTCCTCGAGCGCCCAGAGCTCCTCGAGCGTCTGCTCCCAGGCGTTGGCGTGGACCTCGGTGTTGGCGACGAGCTGCTCGGCCTCGTCGATCCGGGGCGCCTCCCGCGGGAGCGCGCCCTCACCGTCGGCCTCGTTCCCGTCGGTCATACCCGGGAGGTGGCGCTTGCGGTGGGTATACTTGTTGGTGTCACGAGCGGGCCCGCCTCCCCGGGGGATGTCTACCGCAGGGCCGGGGCGACGCCGACGTAGAAGACGGCCTCCAGCAGGTACGAGGTTGCCCACGCCACCAGCCAGGCGACGAGGAACCGGCCGCCGTCGGAGAGTCGGTCGGCCTTCCCCCGGACGACCCAGGCGGCCGGCGGGAGCCGGTGAACCCGCCCCCCGAAGCCGTCCTCGGCGTAGGAGTCCGACGGCAGGTAGTCCGAGAGCCGAGGCCGCCAGTTCGCCGCCGCTTCGATGACGTGCTGCTGGCGCGGTCTCGCCTTCACCGCCCCGAGGAGCATCAGCGTCATCCCGGCGAGGAACAGCCCGTACTTGAGGAGTACGAGGTCGCCGGCGAGCAGGAGGCTCAGCGGCGCGAGCGCGATGGACAGGAGCGCCGTGAGGGCCACCCCGTACTGGAGACCGTCGACGCTCAGCCGGGCGAGGCGGGCGGCGTCCATCGCCTCAAACGTCGTAGCGCTCGCCGAGGACGTCGGCGGGGCTCGCGTAGTCGGGGTCGTGGCGGTGGCACAGGGAGGCCCGGCCGGCGTCGCCCACGTCGAGGAAGTCGGGGTGGGTCGCGTCGCACTCGGAGCCGAACGCCGCCAGGAGCCGGTCGAGGGCGGCGGCCTCGTCGTTGTCCCGGAGGTGCTCGACGATGTCGTCGAGGGGCTCCCTGGTCGAGGCCGGGAGCGTGTCGAGCGTGGCCGACAACTGCTCGGCGGCCGGGGCGTCCGGGGGCACGTCGTCCGGCCGACCGAACACCTCGACGATGATCTCGTCGACCGACGAGAACCGGGTCTCGAGGCCGAGCGCCGCCCGGGCGATCTCCCGCAGCGACCGCTCGGCCCGCTCGCGTTCCCGGATGATGTCGCCGAGCACGTCGATGGCGGTCCAGAGCTCCTCGTCGAGGTCGGCGTACTCGTCCGGCCGGATCTTCGCGGGACACCGCGTCGAGAACGGACAGCCATCGGGCGGGTCTCGCGGCGACGGCGGCGTCCCACGGAGGGTGATGCGCTGCTTCTCGAGAGCCGGGTCGGGCTCGGGGATCGCCGACAGCAGCGAGATGGTGTACGGGTTCGCCGGGTCCTCGAACAGCTCCTCGGTCGGCCCGAGCTCCATGACGTTGCCGAGGTACATCACCGCGACCCGGTCGCAGATGTGGCGGACGACGCTCAGGTCGTGGGCGATGAGCAGGTAGGTGAGCCCGAACTCGTCCTGCAGGTCCTCCAGCAGGTTGAGGATCTTCGCCTGGACCGAGACGTCGAGGGCGCTGACCGGCTCGTCGAGCACGACGAACTCCGGCTCGAGGGCGAGCGCCCGGGCGATGCCGATGCGCTGGCGCTGGCCGCCGGAGAACTGGTGGGGGTAGCGGT
>JBDGPL010000216.1:0-6220 GCA_042219705.1 Halobacteriales archaeon
TAACCTATCACTCACGATATGGTTAAGCCGCTGGCGGGCGTATAGCTCCGCGGTGAATTGACAATGCGATACACCCCCCTGGAGTCCGTAGACCGGATGATGGACCAGCTGCGACGCGACGTCCTCGAGCTCCGTGAGAGCATGAGCGAGGGCTGGCCGGCCCTCGAGGGCGCCGCCTTCGGCGCCGGCTTCGACCTGGCCGAGCACGACGACGAGTACGTCCTGACCGTCGACATGCCCGGCTTCGAGCGCGAGGAGATCGACCTGCGCTTCGCCGATGGCCGGCTCTTCCTCAGCGCCGAGCACGAGTCCGCAGCGGAGTCGACCCGCAAGCACCGCTCGCTCACCGAGCAGGTGGCCGTCCCCCGGGAGGTCGAGGCCGAGGCCATCACGGCGAGCTACCACAACGGCGTGCTCGAGGTCCACCTCCCCGTGGCCGAGGACGCCGACGAGCGCGGCCACCGCATCGACGTCGAGTAAGCCGGCGCGCGGCGCCGGCCATTCTGCGGTTTTTCCGGCCGCTTGGCGACGCTCCGAGCCTCGAGGTCACGCGCCCGGGCCGGCCGGCCCGATCCATTTCGCGACGAGGAGGCCATCGCCCCGCGGGCCCGACGTCCCGTCCCGGTACTGATACCTGTGGGGCGGCCCTACCCGGGAGCATGGCCGACGACGCCCGGCTCCACGAGTTGACCGAGCAGCTGCTGGTGCGTGACCGCGAGGCCCACGCCGCAGCGATCGATGAGCTCGCCGCCTCGGGTGACGAGCGCGTGATTCCCCACCTCTTCGAGGTCTGCGTCGTCGACGCCATCGCCAACGACTGGGCGTCGTTCGGCTTCCCCGAGGTGCTCAGAGACCGCGACCCGCCCCGGTACCTCGACCTGCCGGAGGTGGCGTGGCCGGGCGCCGTCGACGCGCTCTGCGCCCTGGCGGAGCCGGACTTCGACAGCCCCCACGCCTGGGTCGAGTGGGAGACCTGGTACTCCCAGCAGGCCATCGAACCCCTCGACGGCTTCGACCACTGGAAGGAGCGGCTCTTCCGGTCCTTCCTGCCGCCGGTGGGCGGCCTGCTCGACGCCGAGCCCCGGGCGTTCGAGCTGCGCGAGCTGCGGTGGGGCAACTCCGACCGCTCCCACCTGGCCGCCCTCAACGCGCCGTCCTGGGTCGACGCCGACGCGGCCGACGACGGCTACCTCGATGCGGACCACCTCGTCTTCGGCTTCACGGTCGCCGGCCAGGCCTACGCCGTCCCCCGGTACGTCCTCTTCCCCCACGAGCTCGCGAACCTCGCCGTCGAGGGCGTCCCGCTGAGCCTCGCCTACTGCACGCTGTGTAACGCGCCCATCCTCTATGAGCGCCGGGTCGGCGGCGAGACGCTCACCTTCGGGAACAGCGGCTGGCTCTATCGGGGCAACAAGGTCATGTACGACGAGGAGACGGAGAGCCTCTGGAGCCACCACCGCGGGGTGCCGCTGGCCGGGACGTACCTCGAGCGGGACGTCGCCCTCGACGCCCGGCCGGTGACCCAGGCCGACTGGGCCGACTGGCGGGCCGAGCACCCCGACACGCGCGTCCTCGACCGGGAGACGGGCTACGACTTCGACTACGACCACTACGACGGGCACGTCGGGTTCTTCGAGCACTACTGGACCCGGGAGGACGTCGTCCAGCCGGGCGTGGAACGCGCCGACGACCGGCTGCCCGAGAAGGCGGCCGTCTACGGCGTCCCCGAAGACCCCGGGACGGTCCGCGTCTACCCGGTCGAGGCCGTCCGCGAACGGGAGCCCATCGTCGACGCCGTCGGCGGCCGCGAGGTCGTCGTGCTGGCCGACGCCGCCGGCGACGTCGCCGCGTACGAGGCGCCGCCGACGCCCGTCGAGCGCGACGGTGGGGGGCTCGTCGACGCCGCGGGCACCCGCTGGACGGTCGAGCGGGACGCGCTGGTCGCCGACGGGGCGCGGCGGGAGCGCGTGCCCGGCCGCCACGGGCTGTGGTTCGCCTTCCGGACCCAGTACCCCGACGCGACGGTCGTCACGGGCGAGTAGCGGCCCCCGGTCGAGCCCAGTCGATTCGGCCATCGGCCCGGAGTCGGCGTCACTCCCTGAGCTCCATGTCGACGACCTCGATCGCCCCCTCGGGGACGATCGCCCCGCACCGCGTACAGACGGTCTCCTCGAT
Source organism: Halobacteriales archaeon (assembly GCA_042219705.1). Classification (GTDB taxonomy): domain Archaea; phylum Halobacteriota; class Halobacteria; order Halobacteriales; family Hikarchaeaceae; genus JBDGPL01. Next base: position 2,176 of record JBDGPL010000216.1, read on the forward strand.
GGGCTGGGCCAGGTCGCAGGCGTCGCACCGCCAGGTCCCCCCGCGCCTGACGATGTTGCCGCCACACCCGTCGTGGGTGGTCGGCGCCTTGGTGTACCCGCAGTCCGGGCAGGTGTACTCCCGCACCTTCATCGGATACAGACAGTCGATGTCGGCCACTTGACTCTGTCGCCGCAGGCGGGTCGGGCCGGCCGGGCCGCCCGACCCCAACGGCCGACGAAGCCGTAAGGTTCATGCCCGACGGCATCGCCGGGCCTGTCAATGCGCCGACGGGCCCCGACCGCGCAATCTTCGGCCGGCGGCCGCCCGACACCCGGCACAATCGGGGCTCCCCGGTAGCCCCATTTCTTCATCCCCGTCTCCGACCCGCATCGTCCACCAAGCCACGGCCCCGCCCGACCCTCGCCACGACCACCATGAACCCGACCCCGACGCCCCCGACGAACCGACCGCGACGATCGACGAGCCGGAGCCCGCCGCCATGAGCGAGGAGGTCGCCGACGTCCGGGCGTACACCGTCCGGCTCGAGCTCGTCGACGAGCCCGGCGAGCTCCTGCGCGCGCTGGAGCCCATCGCCGAACACGGGGGGAACCTGCTCTCCATCTTCCACGAGCGGGGCAACGTCACCCCGCGGGGGCACATCCCCGTGGAGGTCGACCTCGAGTGTCCGCCCCACCGCTTTTCGACCATCGTCGACGCGCTGCGCGACGCGGGCGTCAACGTCATCCAGGCCGGCGCGGACCACTACCGCGAGGAGCTGGTGGTGCTCCTGGTCGGCGAGCTCATCGACACCGACCTCTCGGACACGCTCTCCCGCATCGAGGCCAGCTCGGCCGCGACCGTGGTCGACCTCGCGCTGTCGGCCCCGGAGGGGACCGAGGGCTCCTCGAGCGCGCTGCTCCGGCTGGCGGCCCCCGCCGGGGGCGTCGCCGAGGCCCTGGCCGCGGTCCGGTCGGCGGTCGCGGCGAAGGGGCTGCGCGTCGTCGAGCCCGTGGAGGTCGAGGCCGAATGAGGCTGGCCGTCATCGGGGCGGGCGCCGTCGGCCGGGCGGTCGTCGAGCTCGCCGGCGACGACGGCCATTCGGTGGTGGCGGTGGCCGATTCGACATCGGCCGTCGTCGACGAAGCCGGCCTCGACGTCGACGCGGTGCTCGAGCGGAAGGCCGCCGAGGGCGTCGTCGGGGACGCCGACCCGGACGCGGCGCTTTCGGCCGACTACGACGCCCTGGTCGAGGCCACGCCGACCACGCTCGGCGACGCCGAGCCGGGCTTCGGCCACGCCGCGACGGCGCTCGAGCGCGACCGCCACGTCGTGCTGGCCAACAAGGGACCGGTGGCCGAGCGCTACGACGACCTCCGGGCGCTCGAAGCAGACAGCGACGGCGCGGTGCGCTTCGAGGCCGCCGTCGGCGGCGCCATCCCGGCGGTGACGACCATCCTCGACCACGGGCCCGAGCACGTCACCGCGGTCCGCGGCGTGCTCAACGGCACGGCGAACTTCATCCTGACCCGGATGGCGGCCGAGGGGCTGGGCTACGACCACGTGCTCGCCGAGGCCCAGGACCTCGGGGTGGCCGAGGCCGACCCGAGCTTCGACGTCGAGGGGACCGACGCGGCGCTGAAGTGCGTCATCGTCGCCAACCTCCTCGCCGACGGGGGCTTCTCGCTCGACGACGCCGAGGTCGAGGGGATCGCGGAGCTGCCCGGCAGCGCGCTGGAGCTGGCCGCCGAGGACGGCCGCACGGTGCGGCTCATCGGCGAGGCCACCCGCGAGGGGGTCCGCGTGGGCCCGCGGCTGGTGCCCCAGCACGGCACGCTGGCCGTCGGCGGGACGCTGAACATCGTCCAGATCGACACCGAGCACGCCGGCCGGCTGAACCTCTCGGGGGCGGGGGCGGGCGGCCCCGAGACGGCGACGGCGGTGCTCGCCGACGTCGGGCGGCTGCGGGCCGACTAGCCGACCGAGTGCGCGATACCTTCCTCGAGCCCGAGCGCCCCCCGCCAGCGGAGCCACCCGAGCAGGAGGAGGTAGGCCAGCACGACCCGGGGGAAGCCGTACTGGTCGATGACGCCGAGCGCGCCGGGGAACGAGCCGGCCACCCTGAAGAGGGCCGGCCCGGCGTTCGTGGTGGCGAACACGACGCCGCCGGCGTACAGCGCCCCGAAGTGGACGCCGGTGCCGAGGGCGAGGTCGCCGGTCTGCAGGTAGAGGAGCCCGAAGACCGAGCCGGCGATGGCGAGGTCGAGGGCGCGCAGCCCGCCCGGGAGCTGGTGCATGACCATGAAGAGGAGGACGGCGACGGGCAGGGCACCGAGGAGGGCGCGGGACGGGGTCAGCCCCCGGGCGTGGAGGCCCTCGGCCGCCGCCCTCCCGATGACCCGGAAGAACACCACCTGCTGGACGGCCGCGTGGAGCGCCAGCGCCACGAGCGGGGCGACGACGCCGAGCAGGAGCGAGCCGGCCGGCGGCGAGAGCGCCGGGGTGACCGTCCGGCTCCCGACGAGACGCCCGAACGCGAGCCAGACCCCCTGGCCGACGACCAGCGCGGCCACGCCGACCAACGCATCCCGGACCCACGCCGGCGTGACCGAGACGCCGTAGGCGGCGAGCGGCTCGCGGTCGACGTACCGGGCCCAGCCGGCGAGGACGACGAGGAGGAACGCGGCGTGCAGGAGCGACTGGGTCAGCCCGGCGAACGGGTCGTCGCCGGCGGGGAGCAGCGCGACATCGGTCTGGAGGTTCCCGGCGAGCACGCCGCCCGTGAGGAGCCAGAGCACCGGGTAGGCCAGCAGGACCCGCCACGTCGCCCGGAGGCGGGCGTCGTCGGTGCCGCACAGCAGCGCCCGGAGCCCGGCGCGCGCCGACGCCGTGGCTGACGCGAGTCCCGGGGAACGCATGCGCATGCCACTGCGAATCGCGGGATAAGGATTCGGGATGGGGGCCGAATCGCCTCGACCGCGCCGAGGTGGGCCAGCCGCGCCACCGGCGGGGCCCGTCCGGAGCCGGAGGAGCTCGCCGAGCACGAACCCGAACACGGCGATGGGGACGCCCACCAGCAGGACGGCCGCCGCGGCGAACTCGAGGGCCTGGGGGAGCGAGACGACCTGGGAGCCGTAAAACGGCTCCGTATGCGGGGTGCCGTAGCGGGTGATCGCCGCGCCGAAGAGCGGGGCCGCGACGACCATCGCGGTCGGGATGATCCCGGAGTTCACCGCGGCCACGACGGCCCCGAGGGCGACGAGGCCGGCCACGCCGACGAAGACGACGGCGTGGGGCTGGGTGCCGGCGATCGTCTCCTCGGCCCAGGTCTGCAGCGGGAGGTAGCCGGTGGTCGCCGCGACCCACCACGCGACGCCGCCGGCCGCGACGACCGACCCGACGACGAGCACCGCCGACAGGCCGGGACGCCGCCCGATGACGACCGTTTTGACCGGCCCGAGCAGGAACGGCCGGACCCGTCCGTCGACCACCGTCCACGTCCCGCGGGCGACGCGACCGGCGGCCGCCCGGAGCCGGGCGAGCCCGCTCGCGAGTCTGGCGAGGGCCAGCCAGAGGACGGCCGACAGCTGCCGCGTCGGGACCTCGCGTTCGAGGAGGCGCATGGGGACCGGCTGGGGCGGCCGGGCCCTAAAGGCTCCGAAGGCTCAAACGAAGGCTGGCGTCATCCGGCCGCCGGTTCGGGGCTCGACCCCCGGCGGTGTCCGGCCGGAATCGACCGCGGGCGGCCCGCCCCCTGGCACCGGCTCACACGAAAAATCGCCAGACTCGGGCGGGTTTGCCGGCGTATGCTATCGAAATCGTTTTAGCCGCGTCTGCCGAACGATGTCGCCAGTAGCGCCGCGAGGCGCCGAGAACCCCATGAGCGACAAACCGCACCAGAACCTGGCCATCATCGGCCACGTCGACCACGGCAAGAGCACGCTCGTCGGACGGCTCCTGTTCGAGACAGGCAACGTCCCCGAGCACGTCATCGAGCAGTACCGCGAGGAGGCCGAGGAGAAGGGCAAGGGCGGCTTCGAGTTCGCCTACGTCATGGACAACCTCG
>JBDGPL010000217.1:0-7959 GCA_042219705.1 Halobacteriales archaeon
GGTCGTTCATCGGCTTCTTCAGCAGGTCGGCCCAGTACAGCCCGATCTCGAGGTACACCTCGTCGTGGGTGGCCGCCACCTCACAGCAGTCCTCCACGTACGTCTCACGCCACCCCGCCTGCATGCCGCCGTGGTCGAAGATGAGCGGGACCTCGGGGTATTCGGCCTTCAGCTGGCTGGCTAAGGTCGGATCGCCCCAGTCCGGAAAGATGTCCCACATGCCGTGGGTCTTGCCGTAGCCGGCGACGTAGCCGGTGTGCCAGCGGACGGGCACGTCGTGCTCGGCCGCCAGGTCGAACACCTTCCGGATGTTCCGCTTGCGTTCCGGCCACGGGACCGGCTCGGTGCGCGTCGGGTCGCCGCGGATGCCCTCGCCGGTCATCCGGAACCCGTCCTTCGCGAGCCACTCGTCCAGCTCCTCGATGGCCGCCTCCCAGGACCACGGCTCCTCGCCGCGGAGCGCCCGCTTCTTCGTCTGGACCGGCGCGGCGGCGGCGATGAACTTGTCGGGGTGGGCCTCGATGATCTGTCGGTTGAGCTCGTTGGTCATGCCGAACCCCGAGAGGAGCACGCACATGTCCACCCCGTACGTCTCCATGTCCCGCAGCACGCGCTCGGAGTTGTCGTAGACGATGGCCGGCGCGTCGTCGTCGGCCTCGTCGGCCGGCTCGGCCGCCTTCATCAGGTCCGGGAGCGACCCGTAGTCGGCGTCGGCGTCCCGCTCCTGGACCCGCACCGCGTGGCGCTGGGCGTGACAGTGGGTTTCGACGATGAACCGGCCGAGCTTCATGCCGTCCACGTGTGTGAATCGGCCATTAAGGGTTCCGACTGGGGCGAGAGCGGCCCCGGCTGCTAGTCGACCGGACAGGGCCCGGCCGCGCGGGCGTGGAGGTTTAAGGGCCGACTCCCCGATGGCCGCCCCGAACGCTGGCATGACATCCCCCCACGCGCCGGACGACCCGACCGAACCGCTCGACTACGCCGACCGGTACCCGGCCACGACGCGGGAACTGGTCCGGGAAGCGCCGGACAAAGGGCTCGCCCGGGGCGTCGTCAAGGAGACGGACGTCCCCGTGCCGATGCGTGACGGGCTGGACCTCGCGGCGAACGTCTACCGGCCCGTGCCCCCCGGCGGCGGCCCGGACGAGACCGACGAGTACCCCGTCATCCTGCAGGTCACCGGCTGGGGCAAGGACATCTACTGGGGGGACGCCGAGGACCGGTTCGGCGAGCCGTGGCCGGGCACCGGCGTGGGTTACGAGCCCTGGAGTCCGCCCATCGCTGCCTCGTGTACGTTCGAGGCCGAGGACCACCGGTTCTGGGTACCACATGGCTACGTCGTCATCGTGGTCGACGGGCGAGGGTTCGGCCACTCCCCGGGCACGTTCCGCGGGTTCGACGCCTGGGGCCGGGACATGTACGACGCCGTCGAGTGGGCCGGCACGCGGGCCTTCAGCAACGGGAACGTCGGCATGAGCGGCGTGTCCATCATGTCCATCCTCCAGTACCACGCCGCCGCCGCGGACCCGCCGCACCTGCGGGCCATCTGTCCCTGGCAGGCCACCCCGGACGACCTCTACGACCACGGCGGTATCGGACCGGTGGCCTCCCCCGCGCCGCCGGAGACGTTCCCGGTCCCCCACGAGCCGGCGTGGCCGGCCCCGGACGACACCGACCCGCCGGCGCCGGAGACGCGGCCGGAGGACGAGCTGTTCGCCCAGATCACCCAGCCGGCCCTCATCTGCGGGTCGTGGTCGAGCCACGGGATGTTCAGCCGGGGGGACTTCCGGGCCTTCCGGCTGCTCGACGCCGAGCACAAGTGGCTCTACAACCACGGCCGGGAGAAGTGGGCGACGTTCTACGAGACGGAGGCCCAGGCGTTCCGCAAGCGGTTCTTCGACCACTTTCTGGCCGGCACGGACGACCGCATCCTCGAGCGCCCGCCGGTCCGGTACGAGGTCCGGAACACGCTCCGGGACTGGACGGTCCGGTCGGCCGAGGACTTCCCCCTGCCCGGAACGGACTACCGGGAGCTCCACCTCGACGCGGCCGACGGCACGCTCGCCGACGACGCCCCCGACCGGCAGGCCGCGGCGGCTTACGACGCCACGGCCAACGACTGCGCGACGTTCGACTATACGTTCGAGGCGGCCACCACCCTCGTCGGCTACCAGCGACTGACCCTCTGGGTCACGCCCGAGGACGCGCCGGACGCCGACCTCTTCGTCGCCGTCCGCAAGCTGGACCGGGAGGGAAACGAGGTGCCGTTCCACGGCTACGCCGCGCCGATGAACCACCCGGTGGCCCTGGGCTTCCTCCGGCTCTCCCACCGGGCACCGGTCGAGGACCGGTCGACCCGCTGGGACCCGTTCATCGACCAGGACGCGGAACCGGACCCGGTCAACCCGGGCGAGACGGTCGAGTGTCAGGTCCCCATCCGCCCGTCGGGGACGGCCTTCCGGGCGGGCGAGACGCTCCGGGTCGAGATTGCGGGGACCCTCCTCGGCGAGGAGGACCCCACGGTGACGTATCCGGCCCGTGAGGCGGGCGAGACGCCGCTCGAACTCGAGACCGTCAACGAGGGCCGGCACACGATTCACACGGGCGGGCCCCACGACTCCCGGCTCCTGATCCCGGACGTGACGTCGGGTTCGGCGGGCTAACCGCGGAGCATCCTCCCGGTTCGAAGCGGGACGAATCGACGGCCAGTATTATTACCGACACCCGTGTCAACTCGGCGCATGACCGACCTCCCGGCGTCGGCCGACGACCTCCGGACGCTGCAGGACGAGCGGCTGGCCGAGACCGTCCAACGCGCCTACGACAACGTGGCCTACTACCGCGACCGGCTCGACGAGCACGGAGTCACGCCCGCCGACATCGACGGCATCGACGACCTCGACCGGCTCCCGCTGACGAGCAGCGACGCGTTCGCCGAGCACTACCCCGACGGCCTGTTCGCCGTGCCCGACGACGAGCTCCGGCGCATCCACGCCACCTCGGGCACGACCGGCAAGCCCAAAGTCGTCGCCTACACCGAGGACGACCTCGACGTGTGGGAGACGGTGATGGCCCGGGGGCTGGCGGCCGCTGGCGTCGAGCCCGGTGATACGCTGCAGAACGCGACGGGGTACGGCCTGTTCACCGGCGGCCTCGGCGTCCACGACGCCGTCGAGCGCCTCGGGGCGACCGTCGTCCCGACGGGCAGCGGCGGGACCCGCCAACAGATCGAGCTGATGCGCGACCTCGACGTCGACGCCATCCACTGCATCCCCTCCTACGCCCTCTACCTCGCCGAGACCGCCGAGGAGCTCGGGTACGACCCGGCCGACCTGCCGGTCTCGACGCTCGTCTACGGCGGCGAGAGCAGCACCGAGCCGATGCGGGCCGCGCTCGAACGACGGCTGGGCGTCACCGCCATCGACAACTACGGCCTCGCGGAGATCGTCGGCCCCGGCGTCGCCATCGAGTGCGCCGAAGCCCAGGACGGCCTGCACGTCTGGGAGGACCACTTCTATCCCGAGGTCATCGACCCCGACACGGGCGAGCCGCTCCCGCCGGGTGAGGAGGGCGAGCTGGTCCTCACGACGCTCACCAAGGAGGCGCTGCCGATGCTGCGGTACCGGACCGGCGACATCACGGCCATCTCCGAGGACCCCTGTGACTGCGGCCGGGTCGCCCGGCGCATCGACAACGTGACCGGCCGGACGGACGACCGGCTGACCGTCCGCGGCGTGAACGTCTACCCCAGCCAGATCGAACGGGTGGCCCTCGAACTCGACGCGGTCGCCCCGCAGTACCGCATCGACCTCCGCCGGGAGGACGCCCTCGACGAGCTCGGCATCACCGTCGAGCACCAGCCCGACTTCGACGGCGACGCGGCGACCCTCGAAGCCAGGCTGACCGACCGGCTCGCGGACGTGCTGTCGCTGACGCCGGACGAGGTCGAGGTCGTCGAGTCCGGGACCCTCGAACGGACCGAGACCGGGAAGGTCAAGCGGGTCTACGACCACCGGGAATGAGGTCGCAAACCGGGGCGTTGGGCCGCCCAGCCCCGTTATAAAACCCGGCCAGGGCCGACCATAGGTATATGGGGACCCATGGGAAATCACCAGCCGAGTTGAGGGTATGAGTTCCAAACACGTCCCGACGTACTGCCTGCAGTGCGTCTGTGGACCGGACCTCCTGACCGTCGAGGTCGACGAGGAGGGCGAGGCCGTGGGGGTCCAGCCGAACTTCGAGGCTGACGAGGACCACCCGGCCCACGGCCGGGTCTGCACCAAGGCGTACAGCCTCATCGACAAGGTGAACAACCCCAAGCGGCTCACCCAGCCGCTCGTCCGGACCAACCCCGAGAAGGGATGGGACGAGGACCCCGAGTGGGAGCCCATCGATTGGGACGAGGCCATCTCGATACTGGCCGAGAAGATCGCCGACGCCCAGACACCGGAGCCGTACGACGAGCACGGCTACCCGCGCATCGCGGTGTCGATGGGTGGCGGGGGCATCACCGAGGGGCACTTCGGGACGTTCCCGGCGGTGCTGGGCGCCCTCGACGGGTACGTCGACTTCAGCCTCGGCAGCGGCCAGGGCGTCGCCTGCTACCATTCGGAGCACGTCTACGGCGAGCTCTGGCACCGGGCCTTCCTGCAGGTGCCCGACATCGAGCGCACGAAGTACGTCGTGAGCTTCGGGGCCAACAAGCAGAACACCGCGGGCCCCGCGGGGAACTGGCGGTACGCCGAGGCCCAGCGGGAGAACAACATGCGGTACGTCCACGTCGAGCCCCACGCGACGACCTCGGCCGGCTGGGCCGACGAGTGGATCCCCATCAAGCCGAAGACCGACGCCGTCTTCCTCTACGCGATGCTCCACGTGGCCCTCCACGAGCTCGACTGGCGGGCCATGGTCGACCGGGACTTCCTCGAGGAGCGGACGAACTCGCCCTACCTCGTCGCGCCGAACGGCTACTACCTCCGCGACCCCGACACCGAACAGCCCCTCGTCTGGGACGCCGACGCCGGCGAGGCGAAGCCGTTCGACGACCCGTCGGTCGAGACCCCCGCCCTGGAGGGCGAGTACGAGGCCGACGGCGTCACGGTGGGTCCCGACGACGAGCGCGAGACGCTCGAGGGCGTCACGGTCGCCCCGAGCTTTCAGCAGCTGCTCGACCACGTCGCCGACCTCACGCCGGAGGCGGCCGCCGACATCTGCGACGTCTCCGCCGAGCGCATCCGCCGGATCGCGACCGAGTTCGCCGAGACCGCGGCCGAGCACGTCGGCGACACGGTGACCATCGAGGGCGTGGAGATGCCGTACCGGCCGGTGGCCATCCTGCTGGGCAAGACCGTCAACAACGGCTGGGGCGGCTACCAGACGACCTGGGCGCGGACCGTCCTGTGCATGCTGTACGGCGCCATCGAGGTCCCCGGCGGGCTGGTCTCCGTCGGCTCCCGGCTGAACCCGCCCTACACCGACAAGACCCAGTCGGTGGCCCCCGGCGAGGACGGCTTCATGGCCCAGTCGCTCGGGGCCACGAGCGAGGACGAGTGGCCCGACGAGCCCCAGACCCGCGGCGGGCTCACCGAGCTCACCCCGCTGGTCGGGACCGAGGGGTGGGCCCAGGCGCTCTCGCCCTCCTCGCTGGCCTGGATGTTCCAGCGCGATGCCCCCGAGGGCTGGCCCGAGCCGAGCACGCCGGACGTCTGGATGGTCTACCGGTGTAACCCCGTCATCTCCTTCCCCGACACCCAGCTCGTGGCCGACGTGGTCGAGGACTTCCCCTTCACGGTCTCCATCGCCTATACCCACGACGAGACCAACTGGTTCGCGGACCTGGTCCTGCCGGACAACGTCGACCTCGAGTCGCTGCAGCTCAAGCACCTGGGCGGGCACACCCACGCGATGGACAGCTTCTGGGAGACCCAGGGGTACGCGCTGAAGCAGCCCGTCGTCGAGCCCAAGCACGACACGAAGGAGCTCACGGAGCTCTGGACCGAGCTGATGGACGAGCTCGGCATGCTCGAGGACTACACGGAAGCCATCAACCGCGGGTACATCATGGGGCTCCCGCTCGCGGGCGAGGACTACGACCTGTCGCTTTCGCCCGAGGAGACCTACGAGCCGGAGGAGGTCTGGGACCGCATCTGCCGGGCGGCCTCCCGGGACCTGGTCGGCGAGGAGAAGGACCTCGAGTGGTTCAAGGAAAACGGCTACCTCACCAAGCCCTTCCCGGAGACCAAGCACTTCCTCCACCCGACGATGCTCGAGCACGACCTCCGGTACGAGCTGCCCTACCAGGAGCGCATCCGGCGAAAGGGCGAGGAGCTCGGCCGCCGGCTCGACGAGGCGGGGATCGACTGGTGGGACGACCAGCTCGAGGAGTACGAGGCCCTGCCGGCCCCCGAGGACCCCTCGACGGTCTGGGAGGATTTCTACGGCGACGACTACGACCTCTGGGCGGTCACCACGAAGAGCATGCACTACGCCTACAGCAGCAACGTGGCCAGCGAGCTCTCCTCGGAGGTGGCCCGGAACACCCAGGAGTTCGAGGGCGTCTGTCTGAACCCCGAGACCGCCGCCGAGCGGGGCATCGAGCCCGACGACGAGGTCGTCGTCCGGTCACCCATCGGCGAAGCCCGGGGCGACGTCATCCTCCGGGAGGGCGTGCGCCCGGACACCGTGCTGTTCGTCGGACAGTTCGGCCAGTCGATCACGCCGCACGCCAAGAACCTCCGCATCCCGAACATCAACCAGCTCACGACGGTGGACGACCTCGACCTCGTCGACGGCACCGGCAGCATCGCCCAGATGGGCCGCGTCACCGTCGAGCCGGCGGAGTAGGACCCCGAAGCACCCCCACGATTGTCGATCGGTTACCATAGGCCAGGCCGCCGAGCCGGCGGGCCGCCGAAACGCCCCACGCTCGCCACCGGACGCCGGCTCCGGTCGACAGCTATGGTAACCATAGCCGCCGGAATTTGGGCCGTACTATTAAAGAGCCCAGCATATTCAGGGAGTGTGGTTACCGGGGTGGGTCAGGTAATGGTTACCGGATGGAGAGCCCAGTCGAAACGGTCCGCCTCGACGAGGAGGAGAAACGCCTGCTCGAGCCGTTCGACGAGGCCGGACGCACGCGGGCCCACACCAAGGAACTCGCCGAGGCGGCCGGGGTCACCCGGCACACCGCGGCGAAGTACCTGTCGGTCCTCGAGGCCCGCGGCCTGGTCGGCCACGACGAGGTCGGCAACGCGAAGGTCTGGTACCTCATCGGCGACGAGATCTCCACCCGTTCGCTCACCAGCGACGACCTCGACGAGCTCGTGGCCGTGGCCGAACGGATCCCGGGCATCCAGGACGAGGGGGACGACCTGACGAGCTTCCGCCGGGAGCTCAGCGGCCACCTCGACGGCCCGAACGACTTCTGCGTCGGCGCGGAGGCCGACGGGGCCCTCGTGGGGTTCGTCGTCGGCGACCGGTCGTCCTGGGAGTTCGGGAGCAGCGTCGAGGTCGGCTGGATCCGCATCCTCGGCGTCCTGCCCGACTACCAGGGCAAGGGCATCGGCCGACGGCTGTTCGACGAGACGTTCCAGCGGTTCCGGGACGTCGGCATCGAACGGGTCCGGACCATCATCGGGTGGGACCAGAGCGACGTCCTGCCCTTCTTCCACGACCTCGGGTTCGACATGCAGGAGTCGACCGTGCTCGAGAAAGACATCACCACCGAACCAGAACAATGAGCAGCTACACCAGCGAAAACTATCCCGAGCCAGCGCTCGAGGAGTTCAAGCAGTTCAGGGAGTGGGTCGACAACCCGCACGACTACGGCCGCGAGTGGAAGGAGCGCAACGACGGCGGCGTCATCGCGTTCTTCTGCACGTACGCCCCGCGCGAGATTACGTACGCGGGCGGCCTGCTGCCGGTGCGGGCCTACGGCGGCCACCAGGCGAGCGAGATCGC
>JBDGPL010000218.1:0-9946 GCA_042219705.1 Halobacteriales archaeon
CGGCCTCGGCCTGCTTCTCCGGCCGGTCCCAGTAGGTGATGCCGGTCGGCCCGCGCACCGCGAGCAGGCCGGCCGTTCCCCGGTCGACCTCCTCGCCGGTGTCGGGGTCGACGACCTTGCACTCGTAGCCCGGCACCGCGTACCCGGTCGCGCTCGGGTCGATGTCGTCGTGGTGGCGGTGGCTCAGGAAGATGTGGAGCATCTCGGTGGTACCGATGCCGTCGAGGGTCTGGATGCCCAGCTCCTCCTCGACGGCCTCGAAGGTCGACGGCGCCAGCGGCTCGCCGGCGCTCATCCCGAGCCGGAGCGACGACAGGTCGAACGCGTCGGCCGGAGACTCGTGCTCGGCCAGCATCTGGTTGAACGCGGTCGGCACCGAGCAAAGGATGGTGATACCGTGGTCCTCGACGGCCCCGAGGAGATCGGTGGGCGTGGCGTCCTCGACCAGGCTCACCGTGGCGCCGAACCGGAGCGGGAAGGTCAGCAGGTCCCCGTAGCCGTAGGCGAACGGCAGCGGCGGGTTGCCGCCGAAGACGTCCTCGGCGGTCGGCTCGAGGCAGTACCGGGCGTAGGAGTCGGCGCTGGCGAGCACCTGCCGGTGGGTGTGGACGACCCCCTTGGGCCGGCCGGTCGTCCCGCTGGTGTAGAGCATCAGCGCGAGGTCGTCGCGGTGGGTCTCGTGGGCGTCGAGCTCGTCGCTCGCGTCGGCCATGAGCGCGTCGTAGTCGTGGTGGTCGTGGTCGAGGCCGTGGCGGTCGGCGACCACGACCTCCTCGAGCGTCTCGAGGTCGGGCATCGCGTTTTCGAGCTCCTCGAGGAGGTCATCGTAGACCACCGCGGCGGTGATCTCCGCGTTGTTGCCGATGTAGGTCAGCTCCCGGGCCCGGAGCAGCTTCATCGACGGCAGCGCCACCCCGCCGATCTTCTGGACCGCGAGGCAGGAGACGATGGGTTCGGGCCGGTTGGGAAAGCGGACGAGCACCCGGTCGCCGGGCTCCACGCCGAGGTCGGCGAGGGCGTTCCCGAGCCGGTTGACGCGCTCGGCGAGCTCGGCGTAGGTGATCTCCTCGTCGGCGAACCGGATGGCGACGTTGTCGCCACGGCCCTCCTCGACGTGTCGGTCGACCAGGGCCTCGGCCACGTTGAGGTCCGGCGGGTAGTGGACCTCCGGCACGGCGTAGATGAAGTCCGGGTTCTCCGCCGCCGACGGCAGGTACTCTTCCGGGACGTTCGGTTGCATGGGCTCGTCGGGAATGTTCAGCAGGTTTTAAAAAATAGCTAACGGTCGTCGGGGTCGGTCCAGAACCCGTCCGGGTCGAACTCACGGACGAGCGAGAGCGCCTCGGCCGACGGCGGGTCGGTCGTCCCGACGGCCCCTTCGCCGACGTCGGCGGCCGTCTGCAGGGCCCAGGGGAAGTCGTCTTCGAGGTCCGCCGGCTCCACGCCCGGGTGGGTGGTGCGGAGGTACAGTTCGCCGTCGGCGTCGAAGCCGAACGTGGCCTTCGACGTCACGAGGGCGTCGGGCCCGCCGCCCGCCACGCCCTCCCGCGCCCGCCAGTCGCCGCCCTCGCCGTGGCCGGGCGAGGTGACGTACCGGACCCGCTCGACGAACCGCCGGGGTTCGTGGGCCATGAGGATGACCGTCCGGCCGGACAGACACGCGATGTCGCAGGCGCCCCCGCTGCCGGGCAGCCGGATCTCCCGGTCGCCCGCGGCGACCCGGGTCGTGTTGAGGTTGCCGTAGCGGTCGATCTCCGCCCCGCCGAGGAACCCGACGTCGACGTCGCCGCGCTGCAGCCGGCTCATGATGGCGACCATCCCCGTCGTGGCGACCGCCCGGTTCAGGTTCGGCAGGTCGCACATCGTGTGCAGGAAGCCGTCGGCCGGGTCGTCGCGGATGACGCCGGACTCGTAGACGGCCATCGCGTTCGGCGCGTGGGTGCTCACCGCCACCTGGAACGCCAGCAGGGGCAGGCGCATGCCCACGAAGGCCACCTCGTCGTCGTTGATCTCCCGGGCCGCCGCGGCCACCATCAGCTCGCGGCTGGTGTAGTCGCCGGGCGTCGGCTCCCCGGCCTCACTGGCCATACTGGACCTCCGCGGCGACGGCGGGTTCCGTGATGGTCAGGTCGGCCTCGACGCGTTCGTAGTACTCCGCCCGGTCGTCGACGCCATGGACCCACTCGTCGAGCCAGGCGGCGGCGTCCTCGGGCGTCGCCGTCCGGCGGTGGTAGTCCAGGTAGTGCTGGTTGTCCCGCCGGTACCGGCCCGCCAGCGGCGAGGGGTGGGCCCCGTACGGACACTCGACGACGGCCGCGACGTGCTCCCGGGTGATGTTCACCCGGCTGGGGTCGCTCTTGATGACCGCCGGGTCGACGACCTCCTCGGCGGTCAGGAGCACCCGGTCGGCGGCGGCGACGGCCTCGTCGGTGATGCCGACGTTGCCCCAGAAGTGGGCGTCGCCCGCCGGGCTCGCCCGCTGGACGTGGACGACCGCCCAGTCCGGCTCGACGGCCGGCACGAGCGCGAGCCGGTCGCCGGAGAACGGGTCCTCGGCCTCGCGGAACAGCTCGCTCTCGGCGAAGACGTCGCTGCCGAGCAGCGACCGCGTCGGCAGGTAGGGCACGCCCATGGCGCCCGCCGACAGCGCCAGGGCGATGCTGAAGTTCGAGTGGTTCTCGACGTCGAGTTCGTCGTTCTCGACGGCCCGACGGAAGTTATAGCCCGTGCCCGCCGAGACGTTCCCCACCCACGCGGCCCGGATCCGCGAGACCAGACCGGCCCCGACGAGCTGGTCGAACAGCATGTCGCTGATGGGCCCGATGAGGGTGAGGTCGTCGGTGCCCTGTCGGACGAGCTCGTGGCCGACGGCGAACGGGATGGCGTGTTCGAGCGCGAGGCCCATGGCCACCGACTCGCCGGGCCGGATCTGTCCGACGGCGTCGGCCATGGACGCGGTCTTCCCTGGTGGCATCGCTGGCGACACTGTTCGTCGGCGGGGTATAACCGGTTCGGACCGGCCTGAGGGGCCCCACTGCCCCTGGGTTCGACCACGAATAGCGTTAACTCCCTCCGGTCGCAGGAACGACCGATGCCCGCCGGAGACCGGTTCAACGTCGGCCGGAACCTCGCGCTGGTCGCGGACCGGTGGCCCGACCGGATCGCGCTGGTGACGGCGGACGGGGACCACACCTATCGCGCCCTCGACGCGGCCGTGAACGCGGCGGCTCGGGGACTGGCGGCGCGCGGCGTCGGTCCGGGGGATCGAGTGGGTCTGCTCCTCCCGAACTCGACGGCGTTCGTCGTCGGTCACTTCGCCGTCCAGAAGCTGGGGGCGGTCTCGGTTCCCGTCAACTACCGGCTCGCCGCAGACGAGGTGGCCTATATCCTCGATGACGCCGAGGTGGGTCAGTTTCTGTACGATGTAGCGTTCGCCGAGGCCGGCGAGCGGAGCGCCGACGCGGCGGGTGTCGACCCTCTCGTGGTGGGCGACGGCGCTTTCGAGGCGCTGCTGGACCACGACGACGCGCCCGTCCCGACCCCGGCCGGCCGTCACGACGAATCCTTCGTGGCATACACGTCCGGCTCGACCGGCCGGCCCAAGGGCGTCCCGCATACGCACGACGACGTCATTCTCGGGGCGACGCAGGTCGTCCAGGAGATGGGGCTCGACCGCCACGACCGCGCCTTACATATCGCCCCGCTGTTCCACGTCGTCGGATTGAACTGCTTCTTCAATCCGCACTTGTTCGAGGGGGCGACCAACGTGTTACAGCGCGAGTTCGACCCCGAGGCCGCCCTCGGGCTCATCGAGCGCCACGAGGTCACCGGCACCCTCGGCGTCCCCGCGCAGATACGCGCGTTGTTGCGCGTCGACGACGTCGACTCGTACGACCTATCGAGTCTGCAGTACGTCCGCACCGGGGGCGACCCCATCTCCGAGCGGACCATCGAGGCGGCCCGGAGCACGTTCGACGTCGAGTTCTACAACTCCTACGGCCTCACCGAGACCCAGCAGAACGCCACCATCTACACGCCGGACGACCCCCGCGACCGGCAGACCAGCGTGGGCAAGGCCAGCTACTTCTGGGAGGTTCGGGTGGTCGAGACGGCCGCGCCGGCGGAGGTCGACCCCGGGGATGTCGTCGACCGCCCCGGCCGGGGCGTGGTGCTCATCGCCGGCCCGATGCTCACCGAGGGGTACCTGGGGCGTCCCGACGCCACCGCCGAGGCCGTCATCGATGTCGACGACGGGGCGGCCGGTCCAGCGCGCTGGCTGTATACCGGGGACATCGCCGACATCGACGCGGACGGCTACATCTCCATCGTCGACCGCGTCGACAACCTCATCAAGACCGGCGGCGAGACGGTCTATCCCCAGGAGGTCGAGGACGTGCTGGGCGACCACGACGCCGTCGTCGACTGCGGCGTGTTCGGCACGCCGTCCGCGGACTGGGGTGAGGCCGTCACCGCCGCCGTCGTCGTCGAGGGCGACGTCGCCGAGGCCGACCTCGACGAATACCTCCGCGAGACGGACCGGCTGGCCGACTTCAAGCGCCCGCGCCGGTACGCGTTCGTCGACGACATCCCCCGGAATCCGGGCAGCGGCAGCATCCGTCGGGGCCAGCTCGAGGACCTGCTCGACTGACGGCCGCATCCCTTACCCCCACCAGCAGCTTCTTGGGGCCGCTGGCCCGTCGTGTTCGCATGGCATCCTCCGGCTCGGCGCCGGCCGACGAACCGGCCGGGCCGGCGGACGGCGCGGCCACCGATACCGAACGGGTCAAGGCGTACGCCCGGGACGCCGGCGCGGACTTGGTCGGCATCGCGGACGCGGACGTCGTCGAGGCCAACCCGCCCGATCCGAACCACCCCCAGGTGCCGTCGCGCATCTGGGAGGCGGCCGAGTCCATCGTCGTCATCGGCATCCGGACCCCGCTCGGGGAGTTCCTCTCCGACGACCACCACTGCATCGGCTACGTGAACCAGCTGGTCGTCCACCAGATCGACCGGCTCTCCCACCGCCTCGCCCGGTTCATCGAGGACGCGCTGGACGAACGCGCCCTCCAGCTGGCCAACGACGAGACCGATCCCGAGCTCAAGCGCGGGAGCTACGGGTTCCTCTCGCTGCGGCACCTGGCCGCCGAGGCCGGGCTGGGCACGTTCGGCCTCGAGGCCAACCTGCTCACCCCCGAGTACGGCCCCCGGGTGTACTTCGGGGCGGCCCTGACGACGGCCGAGCTCGAGCCCGACGACCGCCTCACCCACCAGCTCTGCATCGGCGAGTCCTGCGGCCGGTGTCTGAAGGCCTGTCCGAGCGACGCCATCGAGCACTTCCATCTCGACAAAGTCGACTGTGCCAGCGCGGCCCAGTACCAGGGCGCCCGGAGCATCATTTACGGGCCCCTGCGGGCCGCGGCCGCCCTCGAGGATCCGGACGACGTCCTCGCCATGCTCGACACCGGCGAGGTCCGCGAGAAGTACCTCTCCATCGTTCGGAAGATCAACGCCTTCGGGGCCTGTCCGCGGTGCGTCGAGGTCTGTCCCATCGGCGTCGACTACTCGAAGTTCCTCGCCCAGGAGCACAAGCACATCCCCGAGCACACGCCCGAGAAGGAGGCGAAGCTCCAGGAGATGCTCACCGCCCGGGAGGCCGGCGAGTTCGTCGAGTGGAACAAGCCGGTGAACGAGCGCTGGATCGGCGAGGACGGGTACAAGCCGTTCATGCAGCTGCTGCGCGAACGCGAGGAGGCGGCAGAGACGGGGCAGCGGCCGGGCGGTGACGCGTCATGACCGCCGGGTACGACATCGCCGTCGAGGACCTCACCGCGGAGGCCGTGAAGGCGAAGGCCGAGGAGCTCGACATCGACCTCGTCGGCGTCGCCGACGCCGAGACCGTCGCCGACCACCCGCCGCCGGGAGCCCACGAGGCCGACCTGGAGTCGTTGCTCTACGGCGCCGCAAGCATCGTCGTGGTCGCGCGCCGGACGGCCGCCGGGGCGTCGAGCACGGCGTGGGACGACCGGAACGCCCACCACTCGACCCAGCTCGGCATCAGCGAACTCGAGCTGGCCGCGCTTGACCTGGTCTACTTCATCGAGGACCACGGCCACCCGTCCATCATGGTCCCGGTCCAGGCCGCGCGGTCGAAGCTCTACGACGGGATGGACGAGGGCCCATTGTCGCTTCCCCACGTCGCCGTCGAGGCCGGCCTCGGGACGCTCGGGCTGAACCTCCAGCTGCTCACCCCGGAGTACGGCCCCCGGGTGGTCCTCGGGGCCATCGTCACGACGGCCGACCTCGAGCCCGACGGCCGGCGGACCGAGGGGCTCTGTGAAGGTGCCGAATGCGGTCGGTGTCTGCTCGCCTGTCCCGGCGACGCCATCGACCACTTCGGGATGCGCGTCGAGGACTGCCGGCCCCACGCCGAGCCCTGGGGGTTCGACCGCTTCCTCGAGCACGCCGAGGCGGTGATGGCGGCGGACGACGTCGAGGAGCGCCAGGAGCGTCTACAGGGGACGGACTCGTTGATGATCTGGCAGAGCATGATCCACGGGGCCGGGGTGAACACGGGTTGTACCAACTGTGCCGACGTCTGTCCGGTCGGCGAGGACTCCGACCGCATCGAGGCGGCTACCGGGGAGATCGACGAGGCGACCGCGGCGAAGCGCGACCGGCTCGCCGACCTGCGCCGGGCAGAGCTCGAAGGGGAGCTGCCGCCGGGGCTCGACGCCCACGAGCGGTGGATCGGGGACGTCCCGATGGACTACGCCGACCCCGATGACGACCTCACCTTCGCGTACGAGGGCTGAACCGCCCTGCGTCGCGACGCAGCGCGCCCTCGCTGTTCAGTCGAACGCGTAGAGGGCGAGGCGGTGGCCGCCGATGTCGGCTTCGCTGTCGTATTCACGCGTCCGCGCCCCGTCGCCGCCCTCGGCCTCGACGAGGGCCAGCAGCTCGTCGCGCGTCTCGTCGTCGACGTCGAACAGCCCGGTCCACGTGCCGTCGGGCTGCCACTCCTCGCGCACGGGCGCCGCGAGCCGTCGCGCCGCCGCCTGGGCGGTCGGCGCGGTCTCGGCCGGAAACTGGACGACGAGCACGCCCGGCGTTCGCCGGGGCGGTAGTAAGGCCTTGCCGTCCGGGCGGCTGGCGCTCGCCGGCAGTCCCCGCTCGGCGGGCGTCGTTGGGGATGGGGTCCACCCCGGTTCGCGGCGGCTATACCTCGACGATGGCGTCGCGGACCGCGCCGACCGTCTCCTCGTCGAGCGTGACGTCCGGGTGGGCCTCGTTGACGTGCTCCTCCGCGATGCCCATCACTTCCTCCTCGGTTTCGCCGGTACACACCGCGTCGCAGCCGTCGACGATGCACTCGAGTCGTTTCGTCATGGTGCGTCCGGGGTTGCGTTCGGGTCACTCATCGGCTTTGGGCGGTCGACCGACGAGGCTTGCGACGCACGAAAGATATATCGGGGATGACGGGCGGCGAGCGGGCCGTCCCGCGCAAACCCTTACCGTCCCGGCGTCCATGACCGAGGCATGGTCTCCCTCGACACGGGCACCAGCGGCGAGGCGCCGGCGGTCTTCGAATGTGGCCGCTGTGAGACCACGCTGGTCGCCTCCCGGTCGCCGGACGACCTGGTCTGCTGCGGCGAGTCGATGGAGCGCCTGGAGGATGGGTCCGGCCTGCTCCGCGAACCGTCCGTCGACGACGTGCTCCGGCAGGTCTTCGGCCTCTCGCACAACGCCATCGTCAGCTGCATCGTCGTCATCGAACGGGGGCCCATGACGGCCGCCGAGGTCGCCGACGTCGTCGGCGTGAGCACGAGCACCGTCTCGAGCGCGCTCGGCCCCCTCGTCGACGCCGGCATCCTCGAACGCTACGAGCGGAACCTCAAACGCGGCGGCACCGTTCACGTCTACGAGGCGGCCCCCACCGAGGTCCAACAGCGGATCTACCGACGAGGGCTGTATCACTGGGTTCGCCAGGCCATCGAGGCGATCGACGCGTTCGACCTCGAGGCGCTCAAGCGCCAGTACCGGCGTGACGATGCGTCGGCCGACCCCCCGCCGGAACGGGCCGTCATATACTGGGAATCCGGGGGGACCTGACGTCCGGTAACTGACGGGCCGTCGAGTCGTCGCCACGGCCATCCCCGCCGTCCCTCGGTCCTGGTGTCCGACGACCCGCTATCGAGGTGGCATCGGTGGTCTGCCCGGGCGCCACGGGGCTAACTCCCATAGAATGCGGGGCCCGAACAACTAGGCCGACCGATACCTTTAAAGATAATCCTACGTACTGTTCGACGATGTCACGTATTAGCAGGCGGGCATTCCTGCGAGCGAGTGGCGGTGCAACGACATTCGGGGTCCTCGCCGGGTGTACCGGCGACGGCGGTGGCGATACACCCACCGAAACCCACGGTGATCACACTCATACCGACACGCCATCACCGAGCCCGGCCGGGCCGATCGTCATCGGCGGCCTCGAGCCGATCTCCGGCCCGTTCGCCCCCTGGGCGGGGGTGCACCAGGCCGGCCTCCAGTTCGCCATCGACGAGATCAATGCGAACGGCGGCGTCCTCGGCGGGCGGGAGCTCAAGCTCACCGTGACGGACACGGGCGCGGACCCGGCCCAGGCCGACTCGAGCTTCCGCCGGCTCGTCGAGCAGGAGGGCGTCGTGGCCACGACCGGGGCGGTCTCCTCCGACGTCGGCATCCGGGTCTCCCAGACGGCCCAGGACCTGAAGGTGCCCCACCTGCTCCACATGGCCGGGTCGAACAAGGTCATCACCCCGAACACCCGACACACGTTCCGGGTCGGGCTCGTTCCCTCGGTGACGTACATCCAGGCCCAGGCGTCCGCCTTCGAGGACCGGTACGACAACATCGGCGCCATCATCGCGGACTACGCGTGGGGCCGTGCGGTCGAGAGCGCCATCAACAACGCCTTCTCGAAGGACGTCAACATCCAGGTGGCGCCCATCGGCGCGAGCGACTTCCGGTCGTACCTCCGGCAGTTCGACGAGGGCCTCGAGATGCTCATCGCGAGCGGCCACCCGCCGGGCTCGGTCGCCATCGCGAACCAGGCCTTCGAGCTCGGCGTCTCCCCCGACGTCGTGACCGGCGCCAGCACGCCGCCGCAGCTGCTCGCCGGCGCCCTCAACGACGAGGCCCGGGCGGGCTATACCCACATCCACAACTCCGATCCCTTCGGTCAGAAGTTCAAGGACGTCGCCGGCCGGTTCGCCGAGGGCCACGACTCGCAGTTCAACACCCACACTGCGTACGGGTACGTCACGGGCAAGCTGATCGCGGCCGCGATCGAGGACGCCGGCGAGGCCTCCCCAGGAGCCATCACTGACGGCCTCAAGAACATCGAGCTGGACACCCTGTTCGCCAACCCCGTCAAGTACTCCGACCACGGCGAGCTCGACGAGACCATCGTCATCTACAGCAAGCTCCTGGCCACTGCCCCGCGGTACGACCCCCAGGGCTCCTACTCCTACCGGGAGGTCGGCCGCTCCCAGCCGCTCCCGGCGCTCGCCGCCGGCAAGTAGCCGCTCCGACCAGCGGCACCGGCCGTCGGCCGCCGCCCGGCAGACGGTGGCCGCGGTCCGATGCCCGGTGGGCTTCCGAAACACCTACGACCCCGACCGGTCTGGCTGCTGACAACCACATGGCATCGCTTCCCACCCTGGTCGCCGTCGCCATCGACGGGCTGGCCTTCGGCGCGTTTCTCGCCCTGTTGGGTGTCGGGATCACCCTCGTGTTCGGCCTCGGCGAGGTGCTCAATCTCGCCATCGGCGCGTTCGCCGTGATGACCGTCCTCATCGCGAACGTCGTCATCAACGCCGGCTACGGCCTCGTGGTCGCCTCGGTCGCCGCGCTCGTCGCCGTGGCCGCTTTCGGCCTCGTGGTCGACCGGACGCTGCTCTCGCTGGTCTAC
>JBDGPL010000218.1:9956-24327 GCA_042219705.1 Halobacteriales archaeon
GAGGGCGAGGAGCGCATCCTGCTGGGTATCTTCACGACGCTCGGCCTCACCGTTCTCCTCGACGGCGTGCTGATCAACTTCTTCCCGGCGAGTTACAACCTCCCCTTGAACGTGCAAGCGGTCCAGTTCGGCGGCGCGGCGATCACCGGCAGCTCGCTCGTGGTCATCGCGGTCGTCACCGTCGTTCTGGCCGTCCTGTTCGCGTTCCTTCGCGGGACCTTCCTGGGCAAGGCGACCCGGACCGTCTTCCAGGACGAGCGGGGCGCCGCCCTCGTCGGCGTGAACCCCCGGCGGATCCGGACGCTCATCTTCGTGCTCAGCGTCACGGTCGCCGGGTTCGGCGGCCTCGTCTTCGCCGTCGGCTCGACGCTGTCCGTGTCCTCGGGGTTCAATTTCACGACCTTCGCCCTCATCGTCTCCATCGTCGGCGGCGTCCGCAGCCTGACCGGCGCGGTCGGGGCCGGCGTGTTCCTCGGCCTCGTCAACCAGTTCGCGAACTTCTTCGTGGGCTCCTACATCGCGACCATCATCCTGTTCGCCGCGGCCATCGTCGTGCTCCTCGCGGAACCGGAGGTGTTGACCTCGTGAGGGCCGCCGTCCGCCGCGAGGTCAGGAACGTGGCCCTGGTGGCCGCCGTCCTCGCCGTCGCGCCGATTCCGATCCTCGGGAGCAGCTACTACGAGGGGGTGCTCGCCCGGATGCTCCTCGTCGCCGTCCTCGCCGTCGGCCTGAACATCGTCTTCGGCCACACCGACCAGCTGTTCCTCTTCATGGGCGGGCTGGCCGGGATCGGGGCCTACGGCACGGCCCTCTTCGCCGACTGGACCGGCCTCACCGCGTGGGTGACGCTACCCTTCTCGGCCCTGCTCGGGGGCCTCATCGGCCTCGCAGTCAGCTGGGTCTCGGCGAAGCGGGAGTTCTCGGTCGTGCTCATCTCGATCCTCACCCTGAACCTCCAGCTGGTCCTCAGCGAGGCCTTCGTCGGCGCCCGCGACATCACCGGCGGTTCGACGGGCTTTCCCTACCGGGAGTACTTCTCGCTATCAACGCTGGCCGGCCCGCTCGGCATCCCGGAGAAGGTGGTCCTTTACTATCTGGTGCTGGTCCTCCTGGTGGCGGTCCTGCTCGTCTACATCTGGCTGACCTCGTCGCGGTACGGCGTCGCGTTCGACGCCATCCGGGAGGACGAGGTCGCGGCGGCGTCCGTCGGGGTCGACGTGGTCTACTACAAGTCACTCGCGGGCTTCGTCGGGGCGTTCGTCATCGCGTTCACCGGGGCCTTCATGGCCCGCGAGGCTGCCTGGATGCTGCCCAGCGAGTTCTCGTTCCCGGCCGTCGACGTGCTCGTGCTCATCGTGCTCATCGTGGGCGGCCTGCGGACCACCCTCGGTCCGGTGGTTGGGGCCGCCTTCGTCATCGGCATCGAGGAGCTGCTCGCCGCCTACGCCGCGGGCTGGCGAACGGCCGTCTTCGGGGCGCTCCTCATCGCCCTGTTCCTCTACTTCCGACAGGGCGTGGTCGTCGCCGTCGCCGACCTGGTACGGAGCCGCCCGGGGGCGGGAGGCGGCTCCGGCGGGAGCCCGGCCGAGGAGCCCGCGGACTGACTACAGGTACGCCCGCTCGATGTGGTCCGACTCGAGCAGGGCGGTGCCGGTGTCCTCGGCCACGAACTCGCCGTTCTCCATGAGGTAGGCCCGCTCGGCCAGCGACAGGGCCTTGTGGACGTGCTGCTCGACGAGCAGCACCGTGACCGACTCGGTGAGCTGCTCGATCTTCTCGAACAGCCGGTTGCGGATCTGGGGGGCGAGCCCCTCGGAGGGCTCGTCGAGGGCGAGGATCTTCGGCTCGGCCATGAGGCCGCGGCCGATGGCGAGCATCTGCTGCTCGCCGCCGGAGAGCGAGCCGGCGCGCTGGCCGGCGCGCTCCTCGAGGACCGGGAACAGCTCGTAGACCTCCTCGAGGTTCGCCTCGAGGTCGTCCCGCCGGGTGTAGGCCCCCATCTCGAGGTTCTCCCTGACGGACATCTCCCCGAAGAGGTTCCGCTCCTCGGAGACGTGGCCGAACCCCAGCCGGACGATGTCCGATGGATCGAGGCTCGAGACGTCTTCACCCCACAGCGTCAGCGAGCCGTCGTCGATTGGGTGGAAGCCGGAGAGGACGCGAAGCAGGGTCGACTTGCCGGCGCCGTTCGGGCCGACGATGGCGACCACCGACTCGTCCTCGGAGAGGGCGAAGTCGAGGTCCCAGATGACCTGGATGGACCCGTAGGAGACGTCGATGTCCTCGGCGTAGATGCCGTCCGCGTCGGTCATGTCTCCTCCTCCCCGAGGTAGGCTTCGATGACGCGCTCGTCGTCCCGGATGGCCGCCGGCGGCCCCTCGGCGATCTTCCGGCCGCTGTTCAGCACGATGACCCGGTCGGCGACGCCCATGATGGCGTCCATGATGTGCTCGATCCAGAAGACCGAGACGCCGCGCTCCTCGCGGATGCGCTCGATGGTCTCGGTGAGCATCGAGATCTCCCCCGGCGTGAGGCCGCTGGCGATCTCGTCGAGCAGGACCAGCTTCGGGTCGGACGCCAGCGCCCGGGCGAGCTCGAGCTGCTTCTTCTGGGCGATGGGCAGCGCGCTGGCCTCGACATCGGCCTTGTCCGCCAGGCCGATGAAGGCGAGCGCCTCGCGGCCGCGCTCGTTGGCCTCGACCCGGCTCACCTGCTCCTCGTCGCCGAAGAGGGCGCCGGCGGCGGCGTTCTCCAGGACGGACATCTCCTCGAAGACGCGGACGATCTGGAACGTGCGGACCACCCCGAGCCGGGCGATCTCGTGCTGGGCGAGGGGGACGAGGTCCTGCCCGTCGAAGGCGATCCGGCTGCCGGGCTCCGGGTCGAGCACCCCCGTGATGGTGTTGAACAACGTGGTCTTGCCGGCGCCGTTCGGCCCGATGAGCCCGACGATCTCCTCGTCCCCGATGTCGAAGTCGACCCCGTCGACGGCGACCAGCCCGCCGAACTGCTTGCGCACGTCCGCGACTTCGAGCATCGATACGGAATCCACCGGGAGAGAGGCTTATAACCCTTACCGAAACCGGCGGCGGGCCTGGGCCAGCGGCCGCCCGAACGCCGGGAGACCTATGACCCAGCCCCGCCGAACGGGTTGGCATGCCGGCGCTCGACACACCAGAGGACCTCTCGCCCCGCGACGTCGCCATTCTGAAGGCCCGGGTCGCCAACCCGACGGCCTCCAGCCGGGAGCTCAGCGACGTGCTCGAGGACCGGTACGGCATCTCGCTGTCGCACAACCGCATCAACGAGATCCTCCGCGGCCTGGCCGAGGAGGGCCTCTACCGGGAGACCACCATCCCAGACGAGAGCCTGTTTCGGCACTACCTCTTCCGTGTCGCCTTCTTCTATCCGAACTTCGAGGCGCACTGGGAGGCCTGCTACTGGGACCTCATCGAGGACCCCCACGTCCTGATGTTCTTCAACGCCGACAGCCACTACCACTGGCACTTCATCACCCAGTTCCGGTCGAACGAGCAGATGCAGCGCTGGGTCCACGACTTCTTCAAGCGCCACGGCGAGCTCATCGCGCAGTTCCACAACACGATGCTCCACAACGTCCACAAGTTCCGCACCGACGCGGAGATCTTCGACGACCTGCTCGCCGAGACGCCCGAGGGCCAGGAGTACCTCGACCGGGCGGACGGGTGAGCCCGGGTTCGCCGGCGCGCCCCGGATGGCGGCCGCCTACCCGCGCTTCTCGACGTCGAGGTCCGCGAAGCGGACGTCGCGTTCGGTGACCTCGACGGTCATCGAGCCGATGTCCTCGATCCCGGCCTCGATGACGTCGCCGCCCGACAGCTCGCTCACGCCCTCGGGCGTCCCGGTGGTGATGACGTCGCCGACCTCGATGGTGGTCCCGATGCTCGCGTACTGGACGATGTCGGCGCAGGTGTAGACCATGTCCGCGGTGTTCGCGTCCTGGCGGGTCTCGCCGTTGAGGTCGAGCCGCAGGTCGAGCGCCTGGGGGTCGCCGACCTCGTCCGGGGTGGCGACGCACGGCCCCACGACGGTGAACGTGTCGTAGGACTTGCGGTTCGACCGGTCCTGCTCGCCGCGGACCGAGATGTCGAGCAGGACGGTGTAGCCGAAGATGGCGTCCCAGGCGTCCGCGGCGTCGACGTCCTTGACGGCCTCGCCCATGACGAACGCAAGCTCGACCTCGTGGTCGACGCGCCGGTCGGCGAACGGCAATTCGACGCCGTCGTCGGGGCCGACGACGCTGGAGGGCGCCTTCAGGAAGTAGCCCCGGTCCTCGATGGAGAACCACTCCTCGACGTCGACGTCGCGGTCGGCGAGGACCTCGACGATGTGGGCCTCGTAGTTGAGCGGGGCGGCGATGACCTTCCCGGGGCGGCGCACCGGCGCCTCGAGGTGGACGTCGGCCCGCCGGCGGTCCGGGTCGGCGTCGGCGTACGCGCCGGCGTCGTGACCGCCCTCGATGTACTCGACCAACGGCTCGTCGGTCCCGAGCCCGAGCCGGTCGGTGAGGTCGACGATGCCCTCGCCGTCGTCCACGAGCAGCCCCAGCCGGCCGCCGTCGAACCTGACGAAACGCATGGTAGCCGTCCGACCGGCCGGCGCGGGTTAAAGCCTGCCGGGACGGCCCGCCGGGGTTCGGCCTACGCCTCGAGCCAGATGGTCTCCATCCCGCAGTCTGGGCAGTCACGGAGCGTCGAAAGCGGCCGGTCTCGGTCCGCCGCGTCGTCGTCGCGAACGGTGGCGACCGCCCGGTGCCCACAGACGACGCACTCGAATTCGACCTGCACGCCGTCCGTTCCGGGCGGCCGTCCCAAAAACACCCGACCCGGGCCGACCGCCCCTCCGGGGGAACCGTCAAGACGCCGGCCCGTCACGGGGCCCGCATGTCCTTCGAGACCCTCGACGTCGAGGTGACCGACGACGGCGTCGCCACGGTCCGGCTGGCGAACGACCCCGTCAACGCCATCGACCAGACGATGCGCCACGAGCTCGTCGACGCCCTGGACGTCCTCCGGGAGGACCGGGTCCGGGTCGGCGTGCTGGCCGGGCGGTCGTCCGTGTTCTCGGTCGGGGCCGACGTGGCGCTGTTCGAGGAGGCGGCCGACTGGACCACGGCCGAGTTCCGGACGAACTCGCGCGTCCTGGGCCGGACGTTCGACGGCCTCGAGGCCCTCGAGAAGCCCGTGCTGGCCGCCATCGCGGGCACCTGCGTCGGCGGCGGCCTCGAGCTCGCGCTCGCGTGCGACGTCCGGATCGCGGCCCCGGACGCCACGCTCGGCTTCCCCGAGCACAACATCGGGCTCATCCCCGGCATCGGGGGGTGCTCGCGGTTCGTCCACCTGGTCGGCCCGGGCGTCGCGAAGGACCTCATCTTCCGCGGCGAGCTGCTCGACGGCCGGCGGGCCCGCGAGCTCGGCCTCGTCGAGCGGGTCGCCGACGACCCGGAGGCGGCGGCCCGGACGTACGCGGCGGACCTCCTCGAGCAGCCGCCCCAGGCCCTCGGGCTGGCCAAGCGGGTCGTGAACGCGGCCCGCGACGCCGACCTGCAGACGGCCGGCCTGCTGGAGTCGCTGGCCCAGAGCACCCTCATCGAGACCGCCGACCACGCCGAGGGGCTCGCGGCGTTCCGGGAGGACCGCGACCCGGAGTTCACCGGCCGGTAGCCCCGCCCGGCGCCCGCACCGCCGCAACCGGACGCGTTTTGGCCCCGCCCCGCCAGGGCCCGGCCATGCGAACGGTCGACGCGGCGGGGCTGCCGATCGGCGACGGGCATCCCCCGCGCGTCATGGGGGTGCTCAACCTCTCGCCGGCGTCGCCGTACGACCCCAGCGTGTTCGAGGACCCGGCGGCGGCCGCCCGGTACGTCGACGGGCTCGTCGAGGAGGGGGCCGACATCGTGGACGTCGGCCTCGAGTCGGCCAACAAGCGCTTCGAGGTCAAGCCCGCCGACTGGGAGCTCGACCGGCTCGACCTCGCCCTCGACACCCTCGAGCGGGTCGAGGCCGACCCGGTGTTCTCGATCGAGACGCGGTACGGCGAGGTCGCCGAGGCCGCCCTGTCCGGGGGCTTCGACATGGTCAACGACGTCGCCGGGTTCGCCGACCCCGAGCTGCCGGCCGTCTGTGCGGACCACGGGGCCGCCGTCGTCAAGATGGCCGGCGGCGGCGACCTCGAACGCCCGGGGGCCGTCGAGGACGTCGACGCCATCTACGACGCGCTGGCCGAGGACCTGACGGAGAAGACCATCGTCGACCCGGCCTTCGGCGGGTGGACCGAGTCGAAGACCCTCGCCGACGACCGCGAGACCTTCCGCCGGCTCCGGGAGTTCCGGGGCCTCGGCCAGCCCATCCTCGTCTCCATCAACCGCAAGAACTTCCTGAAGGACCTCGTCGGCCGTGACACCGAAGGCGCGCTGCCGGCGAGCCTGGGGGCGACCGCGATGGCCGTCGAACGCGGGGCCAACGTGGTCCGGACCCACGACGTCGCCGAGACCCGCGACGCCGCCCTCGTGGGGTACGCGTTCGCCCGGGAACGGGCGTGTGTGGGGCCGGTCGAGGAGCTCGACGTCACGACCGTGGCGGAAGCCGAGCGCCACCTCGAGCGGGTGGGCGGGGCGACCGACGGGGCCGGCGAGCTGGTCGGCGGCGCCTATCGGATTGACGGGCTCGACGACGCGGCGGCCGAGCGGCTGACTGCCGCGGCGGCCGACACCGGGGTTCAGGTCGCGTCCGGGCCGGACGCCGCCGTCGTCGGCGGGACCGCGGCGGCCCTCGACGACCTCGCCGACCGGCTCGACGGCGGTCCGCTCGCGGCTCTCACCCGGGCCATCCGCGCATGAGGTTCGCGGCGTGGGAACCGGTCTATGCGGCCATCCTCGACGACTTCGGTTACGACCGGGCCGCCGACGAGCGGGCCCGCGACCGGCTCGCCGAGCTGGCGACGCCCTTCGCAGAGCGCCGGCTCGCCGCGCTGTTCGAGGGGGCGACGGTCGCCGTCGCCGGCGGCGCGGCGACGCTCGCCGACGAGCTCGGCCCCGCCCGGTCGGCCGACGTCGTGGTCGCCGCCTCGGCCGCGGCGGACGTGCTCATCGCGGCGGACGTCGGGGTCGACTGCGTGGTCACCGACCTCGACAAGTCGCCCGCGACGGCGGTGGAACTGGCCGCCCGGGGGGTGCCGGTCGCGGTCCACGCCCACGGCGACAACGGGCCGGCCGTCGAGCGGTGGGTCCCCCGCTTCGACGCGGCCAACCTGCTCCCGACCACCCAGGCCGCCCCGGTCGGGCCAGTGCGGAACTACGGGGGGTTCACCGACGGCGACCGCGGGGCCTTCCTGGCCGACCACTTCGGCGCGGCCCGGCTCTCGTTCCCCGGCTGGGACTTCGACGACCGGTCGGTCGGGGCGGAGAAGGCCCGCAAGCTGGCCTGGGCGGAGCGGCTCCTCGCCTGGCTCGAGCGCCGCCGCGACGAGCGGTTCGCCGTCCTCGACGGCCGGCGGGCGGCCATCGAGCCGGTGCCGGCGTGACGCCGGCCCGCGGCCCGGGCCGGTGGGCTTAATCCGCCCCCGGCCGGACGGCCGGGGATGACCGAGTACGGCTCGGAGACCGTGGAGTTCCTCCAGTCCCACATCGACGAACACGGCTTCCTCTCCTGGCTGGGCGTCCGGGTGGAGTCGCTCGACCCCGGCCACCTCGTCATGCGGGTGCCCTACGACGACGTGCTCACCAACCCGGCGATCCCGGGCCGCGAGGCGGAGGGCGAGACCGTCCACGGCGGGGTCGCCGCGACGCTCATCGACACCGCCGGCGGCCTCGCCGTCCGCTCGGCGCTGTCGAGCCCCATCTCGACCGGCGTGGCGTCGATCGACCTCAACGTCTCCTACCTGCGCCCGGCGAGCGGGGACCTCGTCGCGACCGCCGACGTCGTCCGGACGGGGCGGACCATCGGCGTCGCCAGCGTCACCGTCGAGAGCGAGGTCCGCGGCCACGAGCACGCCGAGGTCGCCGTGGGCCGGGGCTCCTACCGCATCTTCCAGGACTGACCGGATGGCGGTCTTCTGGCACCGTCGGGACCTCCGGCCGGCCGACAACGTCGGGCTGGCCGCCGCGGCTGCGGACACGCCGGCGGTCCCGGTGTTCGTCTTCGACGACGCCGTGCTCGCCCACGCGAGCCCGAACCGCGTGGCGTTCCTCCTCGACGCGCTCGACGCGCTGCGCGAGGCGTACCGCGAGCGCGGCGGCGACCTGCTCGTGCGTCGCGGCGACCCCAGCGAGGAACTCCCGGCCGTGGCGGCAACGCACGACGCCGACGCGGTCCACTGGAACGACGACCACTCCGGACTCGCGCGCGAGCGGGACGCGGCCGTCCGCGGGTCGCTCCACGAGGCGGGCGTCGAGACGCGGGTCCACGACGACCTGCTGCTTGTGCCGCCCGGGGACGTGCTGACGAACGCCGGGACGCCCTACCAGGTCTTCGCGCCGTTCTACCGAACCTGGCGCGAACAGCCGGTCGACGCGCCCGTCCCGGCCCCTGACCGGCTCGCGGGCGCCGACGACGAGTCGCTCCCGACGCTCGACGCGCTGGGGTTCGAGATGCCGGCCGCCGAACGGCTCGACGCGGGTCACGCAGCGGGCCGCGCGCGGCTCGAGGCCTTCTGTGACGGTCCCATCTACGACTACGCCGACGACCGGGACTACCCGGCCCGGGCGGGTACGTCGCGGCTCTCCGCGCATCTGACGTTCGGCACCGTCGGCATCCGGACCGTCTGGGCGGCCACCGAGGCCGCCCACGAGACCGCCCCGGACGCGGACGCGGCGGACTCCGTGCGGGAGTACCAGCGCCAGCTCGCCTGGCGGGAGTTCTACGTGGACAAGCTCGCCGCGGAGCCGGCCATGGTGGCCGAGAACCACGTCGACTTCGAGCGGCCCATCGCGTGGCGGAACGACCCCGAGGAGCTGGCCGCGTGGCGGGCCGGCGAGACCGGCTTCCCGTTCGTCGACGCGGGAATGCGCCAGCTCCGCGCCGAGGGCTGGCTGCCCAACCGGCTTCGGATGGTGACGGCCTCCTTCCTGACCAAGGACTTACTGGTCGATTGGCGCCGGGGCTACGCCCACTTCCGTCGCCATCTCGTCGACCACGACCCCGCGGCCGACGCCGGCGGCTGGCAGTGGGCCGCCTCGACCGGCTTCGACGCCCAGCCCTACTTCCGGGTGTTCAACCCCACGACCCAGGGCGAGCGGTTCGACCCCGACGCCGGGTACATCCGGGCACACGTCCCCGAGCTGGCCGAGGCCGACCCCGAGCAGATCCACGCCTGGCCGGACCTCGAGCCGGCCCGCCGCGAGGACGCGGCGCCCGGGTATCCAGCCCCCATCGTGGACCACGCCGAGCGCCGCGAGCGGGCCATCGCGGCCTTCGAGCGGGCCCGGGGCGATTGACGCCCCCGGAGCCGCGGGCTGCCGGGCCGCCGCCCCTATTACCTTTACGCCAACAATTAAGGGGGTTCGAAACGACCGGTAGAATTGGAGGGCTACAAGCTATGTCCCAATACTCCGAGGCGGAGCTCCCGCCGCTCCCCTACGACTACGACGCGCTCGAACCGCACATCTCCGAGCAGGTACTGACCTGGCACCACGACACCCACCACCAGGGCTACGTCAACGGCCTCAACGCGGCCGAGGAGGACCTCGCCGAGGCCCGGTCGAACGGCGAGGGCGACGCCGCGGCCATGCGGTCGGTCACCCACAACGGGTGTGGCCACTACCTCCACCACCTGTTCTGGCGGAACATGTCGCCCGACGGCGGCGGGGAGCCCGAGGGCGCCCTGCGCGACCGCATCGAGGAGGACTTCGGCTCCTACGACGGCTGGGAGGCCGAGTTCCGCGCGGCGGCGGGCGCCGCCGGCGGCTGGGCACTTTTGGTCTACGACCCCGTCGCCAACCAGCTGCGGAACCTCGTCGTCGACAAGCACGACCAGGGCGCGCTCTGGGGCGCCCACCCCATCCTCGCCCTCGACGTCTGGGAGCACTCCTACTACTACGACTACGGTCCCGACCGCGGCAGCTTCATCGACGCCTTCTTCGAGGTCGTCGACTGGGACACCGCGGCCGAGGAGTACGCGACCGTCGTCGAGCACTTCGAGTAGCGGGTCAGGCCGCCGTCGCCCGACGCGCTCCGGGTCCCACCCGAGCCCCGCTGGCCCGTCACGTCGGCGTTCCGACCGGCACGCCGAACGGCCGGCGTTAAGGGCGCGCGTCGCCGAGGCGGGCCCATGCCGGTCCCGAAGGCCGCGTTCGACGAGCTGCTCCCGTGTGAGTTCTACACGCCCGCGGAGCTCCTCGACCCCGAGCTGTGCTACACGGTCGGCGAGATCGCCCGGCTGCTCCAGGGGCTGCCGCCGGAGGCGGAGCTCGACCCCGAGGCCGAGTCCGTCCTCGTCGACTGGGCCATCCCGTGGATCCTGACGAACGCCGACGACCTGGTCGTCGCGGAGCCCCGCGATGACGACGAGCCCGGCCGGTACGGCCTCCGGACGGAATGAGGGTCCTCGTCGCCGGCGCCGACCGGGTCGACGCCGGCAAGACCACGTTCTCGACGGGCCTGCTCGCCCGGCTCGGCGGCGTCGGCTTCAAGCCACGGGCGGGCAACGACTACTGGTTCGACCACGACGACTACCTGGGGGCGGTCGAGGCGGGGCGGCTCTACGGGAAGGACGCCAAGCGGCTGGCGGCCGCCAGCGACGCCGACGTCGACCCGGAGGCCATCAACCCCGTCCACCGGCTCTGGCGACCCGCGCCGGGCGGCGACGGCTACCTCGGCCGGGCGGACCGGCAGTTCGTCTGCGACCGCGCGGGCGAGGGCTGGATCGTCAACGCCGAGGCGGCGGTGCCGGCGGCGGCCGACGCGCACCTCCCGCTCGACGGCGCCGTCCGGGTCTCGGGGGTGGACTCGTTGAACCGCGCGCTGTCGCGGCTCGCGCTGCCCGCGCTCGACGCCCTCGCCGATACCGTTCGCGGGACCGACCCGGCGGTGGTCGAGTCCTACGGCGACGTGGCCCGGCCGCTGGCGGACCTCGCCGTCGACCGGGCCGCGGTGGTCGAACCCGGCCGGGTCCGGGTCTACGACGGCGGCCGCTACCTCGACGCCTGCGAGGTCGCCGGCGGCAGCCCGCTCGACGGCCAGCTCGAGGAGCGCGTGGGGGACGTCGTCGAGCTGCTGGAGCCCGAGGCGACCGTCGAACTGCCCGCGCTCACCGGGGCCGAGCGCGCCGACCCGGCGGCCGTCGCCGACGCGTACGCGGCCGCCTACGACGCGGTGCTCGATACCTAGGGACGACGCCACCGAGCCGGCGGCCAGCTTCACTCCCACCCCGGGGTGGCTAGGGTTATGTGGCCGGGGGACGCCACGCTAGCTGACCGAGCACGCGGCCGCCTCGGGACCCGAGATGAAGCAATACCTGGACCTGGTCCGGCGGGTGCTCGACCGCGGGACCTACAAGCCCAACCGCACCGGCGTCGACACCATCGCGACGTTCAGCGAGCACTACACCGTCGACCTCGACCGGGGGTTTCCGCTGCTCACGACCAAGCGGATGGACGGCTTCCGGTGGGACTCGCTCATCCACGAGCTGCTCTGGTACCTCTCGGGGCAGGCGCACATCCGGGAGCTCAGCGAGGAGACGGGCATCTGGGACGCCTGGGCCGACGAGGAGGGCCACCTCGACACGGCCTACGGCCGGTTCTGGCGGCGGTACCCGGTGCCCGACGACCCCGACCGGCTCGCCGGCGAGGCCTGGCCCGACGACGCCGGTCGCTGGGTGAACGAGGAGGGGACCTTCGACCAGATCGGGTACGTCCTCGACACGCTGCGGGAGAACCCCAACTCCCGCCGGATGGTGGTGAACGCCTGGCACCCGGCGAACGCGGCGGAAAGCCAGCTGCCGCCGTGTCACTACACCTTCGTCCTCAACGTCCAGGGCGACGCGCTCAACCTCCATCTCACCCAGCGCTCGGGCGACGTGGCGCTCGGCGTGCCGTTCAACATCGCCGCCTACTCGCTGCTGGCGACGGCGATCGCCGGGCGGACCGGCTTCGAGCTCGGCACGTTCGCCCACACGGTGGTCGACGCCCACATCTACTGCGGCCGCGGGGAGCGCGGCGCCTGGTACGCCGAACACCTCTCGGACCTCCGGGACCGGCTCCTCGACGTCGAGGCCCGCGAGGACGACCGGGCCGTCCGCGACTGGCTCGTCTCGGCCGCCCCGCCCGAGGACGAGGACGGCTACGACCACGTCCCCGGCCTGCTCGAGCAGCTCGCCCGGGAGCCCCTCGAGCGCCCGCGGGTCGAGATCGCCGACAAGCCCCTCGACGAGCTCGCGTTCGACGACATCCAGCTGCGGGACTACCGGTCGGCGGACGGCCTGGACTTCGCGGTCGCCGAGTGATGGAGGTCGCCCTGATCGCGGCGGTCGCCGAGAACGGCGTCATCGGCGCGGACGGGACGATGCCCTGGGAGCTGCCCGCGGACCTCCGGCGGTTCAAGGCGACGACGATGGGCCACCCGGTGATCGTGGGCCGGCGGACGTTCGAGGCCATCGCCGACCGCCTCGGCGGGCCGCTGCCCGGTCGGACGAACATCGTGCTGAGCCGGGGCGACCCGGACCTGCCCGAAGGCGTCGTCCTGGCGGGCTCGGTCGAGGCGGCACTCGAGGCCGCCAAGGCGACCGGCGCGGCGACGGCCTACGTCGCCGGCGGCGGCGCGGTCTACGAGCAGTTCCTCCCGCGGGCCGACCGGCTGGTGCTGACCGAGGTCGACGCGGCCCCCGAAGGCGACACCCGGTTCCCCGAGTGGGACCGCGAGGCGTGGACCGAGGTCGAGCGCGAGGGCCACGAGGGCTTCGCGTTCGTCGAGTACGTCCGCCGGGATTGATACCGGGCGCCGGCGTCCGCGTCCGCCCTCGCCCCATTCAGGGTGGCCGATCCCGGGCCACAACACATTTTGTCCCGTCCCGCCGTGCGAAGGATATGGCCCGGCCGTCGGCAGTCGCCCTCGCCGTCTGCCTGCTGGCGGTCGCCGCCGGGGCGGCCGGGGCGACGCCCGCCGCCACGGGGATCGGCCTCGACCTGGGCCAGGAGTTCGACCGCACGCAGTTCCGCATCGCGGTGTACCCGAACGGCTCGGCCCGCTGGACGTTCCACTACGAGCGGACCCTCGACAACGCGAGCGAGCGCGAGCAGTTCGAGGCGTTCGCCGCCGGGTTCACCGCGAACGAGACCGGGCTCTTCGGCGACTTCCGGAACCAGTCGCGGGCCCTCGCGGCGCAGGGGGAGGCGGCCACCGGCCGGGAGATGGCCGCCCGCGCCTTCGCCCGGCGGGCGTTCGTGACGACCACGCTGAACGACGTCGGCGTCGTCGAGATGGCGTTCACCTGGACGGGGTTCGCGCGGGTCGAGGGCGAGCGCGTGATCGTCGGGGACGTCTTCGAGGGCGGCCTGTACATCGGCCCGGGCCAGTCGCTGGTGATCCGGCCGGCCGGCGGGCTGGTGTTCCGGTCGGTCGAGCCGCGCGGGACGCTCTCGGGGTCGTCGCTCGCGGCGAGCGACACGGTCACCTGGCAGGGCGAGCGGTCCTTCACCGACAACCACCCCCGCGTGGTATTCGGCCCGGCGGCCGCCGGGAGTCCGACGACGACCGGACCGGGAACGACCCAGCCGCCAGCGGGCGGGACCGACCGCACGACCACGGCGGCGACGGAGCCGTCGTCGACGTGGCCGGTCGCCCTCGTCGTGCTCGTCATCGTGGCGGCGCTCGGCATGTTCCTCTACCGCCGGCGCGGGACCGGCTCGGCCGGCCGCCCGCCCGCCGGCCCCGCCGACGGCCCGGACGGGGCGGCGTCGGTCGACTCGGCGGCGCTGCTCGAGGACGAGGAGCGCGTCGTGCAGGTGCTCCGCGAGCACGGCGGCCGGATGCGCCAGTCCGCCATCGTCGAGGCGACCGGCTGGTCGAAGTCGAAGGTGAGCATGGTCCTCAGCGAGATGGCCGAGGCCGACCAGGTCCGCAAGCTCCAGGTCGGCCGGGAGAACCTCATCAGCCTGCCCGGCCACGAGCCGGACGCCGCCCGGTCGTCGCTCGAGGCGTCCGAGGAGGACGGGGACGCCTGACCGGCGCGCGGGTCGGGGGTCGAATCATAACCGTTATACGGAATTCAGGGATACCTCCTGGTGCACACCGCGTGCGCTCCGATGGTGTAGTCCGGCCAATCATATTGCCCTCTCGAGGCAATGACCGGGGTTCAAATCCCCGTCGGAGCACTCGAATCCCGTCGCTTTCTGGCGGTT
>JBDGPL010000219.1:0-2824 GCA_042219705.1 Halobacteriales archaeon
ATGTCCCGCTCCGCGCTGGTGGGCAACGTCGTGGCCATGCTGGAGGACGCCGGGTTCACCGTCAGCGACCGGTGCGCCATCCGGCCCAAGAGCTTCGACGTGGTTGCGCGACGCGGGCAGGACCTGCTCCTGTTGAAAATCCTCGGGAACATCGACGCGTTCGACGGCCCGACCGGCATCGAGATGCGCCGACTGGGCCGGTTCCTCGACGGCACCGCGCTGGTCATCGGCCTGCGGACCCGCGACAAGGAGCTCGAGCCGGGCGTGGTCTACGTCCGCCACGGCGTGCCGGTGCTCAGCCCCGACACGGCCTACAACCTGTTCGTCGAGGACGTCGAGCCCCTCATCTACGCCGCCCCGGGCGGGCTCTACGTCACCATCGACGGCGACGTGCTCGCCGAGCGCCGCCAGGAGCGCGGCTGGAGCCTCGGCCGGCTGGCCTCCGAGCTTGGCGTCTCCCGGCGGACCATCTCGAAGTACGAGGACGGCATGGACGCCAGCGTCGAGGTCGCGATGCACCTCGAGGAACTGTTCGGCGGCGACCTGACGGAGCCGCTCGACGTCTTCGACGGGGCCGACGCGGTGAGGGACGAGCAGGCGACGGACCTGGACGAGCCACCGGACGACCCGGACGACTCCTCGATGGTCAGCGTCCTCACCCACCTCGGGTTCGTGGTCCACCCGACGGTGCGGGCGCCCTTCAAGACCGTCAGCGAGGACGAGGCCGACCGCCGGACGGGTACCCTCATCACGGGTCACTCCTCGTTCACCAAGACCGCGGAGAAGCGCGCCCGCATCATGGCCTCCATCGGCCGGGTCGCCCGGACCACGTCCGTCTACTTCGTCGACTCCGCGCCCCGCCAGACGGTCGACGGCACGGCCATCATCGAGCGCGACGAGGCCGAGGCCATCGACGAGCCCGACGAGCTCCGCGACCTCATCAAGGAGCGCGGCGAAGCGCCGCAGTAGGCCGGTCCTACGCCGTCGCCCCGTCGCCGTAGGTCTCCTCGAGATACGCCACGATGTCGTCGCTCTCCGGCATGCCCTCGACGCCGTGCTCGGTGTCGACCAGGACCGGCACGCCCCGCTGGCCCGATACGGCCTCGACCTCGTCGCGCTGGGCCCGGGCGGGCGGGACCACCTCGGAGGCGTAGTCGAGGTCCAGCTCGTCGAGCTTGTCCTTGACCTTCGCGCAGTACGGGCAACCGGGCTTCTCGTAGAGGGTGATCGACATCTGGGAGTTACGATGGGTTACTTACTCAAGTACCTGGCGATGGGGGCGAGCCGCCGGGCGGACCGGGGTCGTGGCGCCCCCGGAACCGGTCCCGGGGCGGGCACGCCCACGGCCGACGGGCTCACGCCGCCAACCGCCGTAGCCGGGCGAGGATTCGCTCCCTGGCGAGGACGATCTCGGCCGCGCCCCACGCCAGCGCCACGAGCACCGCGCCGAGCAGGAGGGCGAAGTCCCACCCCGACATCCAGACCGGATAGATCCAGGGCGTGACGTGGGCCCACCGGTCGGCGAACGCGGCCACCGGGCCCGCGAGCGGCGTGCCGGCGAACGTGGCCGTGAGCCAGCCGGCGAACGCCACCCGGTCGCCGGTCCCGGGCGTGAGCCCGGCGCTCCCGTGGAGGGATGCCCGGCCGGTCGCGTTCTGGTCGGCGATGGTCGGGCCGCCGGCCTCGTCTCCGAGGGGGATCCGTTCCGCGTCATAGGGGCTCCAGGGCGCATAGACCTCCCAGACGATCTCGCCCGCGGGGGTGACCTCGACGACGCGGTGGTTCAGCGAGTCGACGATGAGCGTGTTCCCGTCGGGGAGCCGGTCGGCGTCCCGAGGCCAGGAGAACGAGCCCGTCAGGGTCCACGTGCGGCGCCAGTCGTCCGGCCCCTGGCGCTCGTATTCGACGATTCGGTCCTGCTCGCTGTCGGCGACGAGGATGGTGGGTGCGCCGGACTCGCTCTCGAGGTAGACCGGGTTGTGCTGCTCCGCCATGACGGCGTACCGGTCGTTCGCGCCGAGCCGGAGGGTGACGTTGCCCGTTTCGCGGTCGACGACGATGACTTGGTCGAAGTTCCGGACCGACGCCAGGAACTTCCCCGGGGCGATCTCGTCGACGTCGTTGACGTGGGTCCAGTCGTCAGTCCGGACGCCGCCCCGGCCCAGGTTCGTGTCCTCATCGAGCAGGGTTGGGTAGTGTTTCCGGAACAACCACTGCCACTCGACCGCGTCGGTGGTGCGGTTGTAGATCAGGATGCGGTCGTTGTTGGTGTCCGACGTCTCGTTGTAGGCCCGCATGTTGGCCACCAGCAGCCGGTGCTCGTCGAGCTGGTCGACGTCGTGGGTGTCGGTGTAGGGGAGCCGCTCGACCCAGACCGGCTCCCGGGTCTCCGGGTCGAGCGAAAGGACGATGGTTCCCGACCGGTTCGTGGCCGTCACGAGCAGGTTCCCCGACGGGAGCGGGTCGACGTCGTAGAACCACCGGGCGCCGACGTTGCGGCCGTCGTACACCCAGCGGAGCTCCCCGCGGGGGCCGAACGCGGCTAGCCGTGCCGGCTTCTTGGTGGCCCCCTGGCCGTTGAAGTGAAAGCCCTGGATGCCGACGACGGTCAGCCCCTCCGCCGGTTCGGTGATGGTACCCCGCTTGAAGGCGGTGGCCTCGGCTGGGTCGTGGGTGAGCGCCGAGGCCGCCGACGGGGCGAGCAGCGCCAGGACGACCAGGAGGACGACGCCCCGGGCCAGATGGCGTCGGGGGAGGGCGGCCGGGTCCATCGGGTGGCCGACCCTGGGCGAGGCGCGAATGAGTATCTTGTCATCGCGAGGGC